>CAZBKB010000001.1:0-56842 GCA_964492425.1 uncultured Gammaproteobacteria bacterium
TGGAGTTTGTGGCCGACCCAGTCTAGCCAAGAAAACGGAGGAACATTGAAACCGAACATCGAACTCGGTGCCTCTACCCAGTCTGGGAGCTGAGCTGCAATCACCATAGAAAACATGTAAATCGGATTTGATATGATTTGTTCTCTGAAGATTAAAAATACAAGGGCGAAACCTAAAAGTACGTCAAGTGTTGCTTCAACTTTAAGGCGAAGGAGGCTTTTTTTCCTGTGATTTGTTCCCGCGTCCCAGTGGGGAATAAGGTCTGCTATAAAATGTGAAATAATTGCGAGAGGTAAACCTATATATGGATTTGTAATTCTGATCGCAAGTGAAGCACCGATAAGTGCGTGAGCTGTGGCTGTCATCTACATTGGACCTGCAAGCTAAAAAGCAGCCGGGTTGATACCCGACTGTGATTCATAATATCATATGTGAGGCTTACTATTCAACGGTTTTCATGTTTGGCTCTATCATTTCATCATATTTTGCGTCTGTGACTATTATTATCTTTATATTTTTAGCCTTTTTTTCAGGTGTTTTTTTATATTGGCGATCTGGTAAGCGAGAACTTGTGGAAAATCAGACTCTTTTTGACGTGGTCGCTGTATTTCTTGCCGGCGCGTTTGTTATTGGAAGGTTAATTGATTTTTTTGTGAGAGTTGATTTTTATGGGTGGTCACTCTCAAAGCTTGTTTTTTTTAACGTCTTTTGGGGGTTGGATATTTATGGAGCTTTTTTGGGGGGAGTATTAGTTTCCTGGTTTTACTTGAGAAGAATGAAAGAAAATTTTTGGGAAATTTTTGATTTTGCTGCCGGGGGTTTGGCTATCGCTGCCTTCTTTTACTTAGCAGGCGGTGCGCTTCACGATAATTTAACAAGTGGCAATAGGCTGGATTTGCGATATGTTTGGGCATTTTGTTATTTGTTAATCTTTTGGGTTGTTAAGCGTTTGGGAAAGCAGAAAAAACATGGGGGATTTTTTGCGAGCTTGTTTTTAGTGTCTGCTGCTTTGGTCAACTTGATTTTTATCATTTTGTATGGTGGCTTGAACTTTACAAAAGATTGGTGGCCAATAGGTGCGAATAGTTTGATTTTTGTAGCGACACTTGTGAACTGGTATATGCTTGCGAAGAGAAAAATTTTTGCGGATGTCAAAAACGTTTTTGGTTTTATTTTGCTAACTATATTTAAAACAAAAAGGGTACTGACAAATATTCAGGAGGCGGATAATATTGCAAAGTCAATAGTATTTTCACCTGCCTACTTGGCAAAAGGTATCTACTTTCTTGTAAAATACGTGGGGCGTGAAGTCTATCTTAGTTTTGTAGATTTAATTCACGCTTTTGGAGTTGGAAAATGATAAATGTTAAAGAGATTGCATCTAAGATAGAAGCGCAAAGGAGACTTGTTGTGTCAAGAATTGGAAGATTGAGGCGTGAAGATCCTTTTTCTACGGAGGATAGGGCGATAATTGTTGAACCGGGGACAGATGCCGCGATTCTTTCCGGACATGAAAGAACCGTAATTATGGAGGATAGGCTTAAGCGCGATCTTAGGGAAATTGAAGCGGCACTCAAAAAGATAAAGAAGGGTACATATGGAAAGTGTGAAAGGTGTGGCAAGTCGATAGATGTAAAAAGACTCGAGGTAAAACCTCAAGCTCTTTATTGTCTAAAATGCGAAAGTGAAATTGAAAATAAGAAGAGATAATAATCTTCTAAATTATTTTTCTCAATTAAATATATATTATTTGTTTTTTGGGGTTTTGATTTTAGATCAATTATCTAAATATTTGTTCGGGCGTTTTTTGTCAACCGTTTGTAATAGTGGAGTTGCTTTTGGTCTTAGGGGCGGGGGAACGTTATTTTCTACTTTTATATTGCTTGCAGTCTTGTTATTGATGAGGATGGAGAAAAATAGAGGGAGTTTGGCAGCTTTGGCCTTAGTTTTTGCCGGTGGTTTTTCCAACCTTGTTGATCGAATCTTGTTTGGTTGTGTAAGGGATTTTATCGATTTTGTGATATTCCCTGTTTTTAATTTTGCAGATGTGTTTATTTCTCTTGGTGTGGCTTTAGTAATTTATTTTACAATGATGAGGAAGAATGAAACAGTTTGATATTGTTTTTGAAAACAAACATTTGCTTGTTGTGGTAAAACCTGCTGGTTTAGTTGTTAATCGGTCGCAAACAATAAATGAAGAAACATTGCAGGATCAAATTTCCCGTTATTTAAAGCTTTCCAGAGGAAATTTGGGAGTTGGTGAAAGAGCGGGAATTGTGCATCGACTGGATCGTGAAACGTCTGGACTAATTGTGGTTGCTAAGACTCAAAGCGCGTTTGAAAATTTACAGTCGCAATTTAAAAATAGGGAAGTTGAGAAAGAGTATGGAGCTTTGGTTCATGGCGTGATACCCAATGATGGTGTAATTAGGGAAAATATCGGCAGAGTTGGAAAGTTTGGCAGGTTTGGTGTTGTTGGTGATGGACGCGAATCGGTAACAGCTTATAAGAAGGCAGGGGAGTATAGTTTTAGTGAAGACAAGTTTGATGATTTGGTCGCTGAGTCTAAGTTGAATAAAGGAAGGGTGCGTTATCTTCAGAAAAATGCGAGGATTTACTCGCGTGTTTCGCTGTTTCCAAAAACTGGTCGAACACATCAAATTCGAGTTCACTTAAAACATATTGGTCACCTTGTTGTTTCAGACATTATTTATGCACCGTCGAAACTTTTAAAGTTTGATATGCTTTGGTGCTCGAGGCTTTTTTTGCATGCAGCAGCAATATCCTTTCGTGATCCAAAATCTCGTAAGATCTTGAGCTTTAAAGCTGACTTGCCAAATGAGCTTAAAAGTGCGATGCTAAATCTCGAGAAGGTTTAGACTGCCTATGCCTCATCAGTTTTTAAGTTTTGCATTTATTTTGGTTCTCGCTGCTGGCCTTGGCATAATTGCGAGAACACTTAAACAGCCGTTAGTTTTAGCGTATATTTTTGCTGGAATTATCATTTCGGCCGCCTCTTTTTTTGGCGAGTTCGACACAAAAATTTTAGAACCTCTTTCTAACTTCGGTATAGCTTTCCTATTATTTTTGACCGGAATTGACATGAAACTTGAGGATTTGAAATATGTTGGCCGTGCAGCTCTTTACACTGGAATTGGGCAGATAGTCTTTACAGCACTTGTGGGATTTGTAATTTTGTCGGCGCTGGGATTTTCAACAGTTGCATCCATCTACATCGCTGTGGCGATTACATTTTCGTCCACTGTAATTATTGTTAAATTGTTATCTGAGAAGAATGACTTGCAGTCCCTTTACGGGAAAATTGCCGTTGGATTTTTGCTGGTACAGGACTTTGTGGCGATTATCGCACTGATGGTGCTTTCCGGGTTTGCAGGAGGCCAGACACCATCTATTGTATCATTAGGTTTTATCCTAGTTAAAGGTGTTTTGCTTGTTGCAGCTACGATACTTTTTACTAAGTTTGTGATGAAGTCTATTTTTCGCTTAGCGTCGAGTTCTATTGAGCTGCTGTTTGTTGTTGCAATAGCATGGGCTTTTTTACTTTCTGGAGTGGCCGAGTTTGTCGGCTTCTCGATCGCGATAGGCGCATTTTTAGCGGGAATTGCAATTGCGTCAAGCCCGTATCGTGTTCAAATTTCCGGCCGTGTAAAGCCGCTTAAAGATTTTTTCATTATCATATTTTTTATTTTACTCGGTGTTTCCATGTCATCGGGCTTTGGGAATTTGAATATTATGCATGTCGTTTTGGTTTCACTTTTTATTCTAATTGGAAATCCACTGATCGTGATGGCTGTTATGATGACTCTAAAGTTTAGGAATAGGACGTCGTTTTTAGCATCTGTAACTGTTGCCCAAATTTCGGAATTTTCTTTGATTTTGATGGCTGTCGCTCAAAGTTTGGGACATGTTGGAAGTCGCGAAGTAGCTCTCGTTGCTTCGGTTGGTGTTATTACCATAACTCTGTCTTCGTATTTGATTTTATATGGAAATGCGATTTATGCATATGTTCAAAAACCCATGTCTAAATTGTTTCCCGAAAAAGCTCGTGACCCTTATGTTACGCGACACGAGGAGTTAAAAGACCATGTAGTTTTAGTCGGTGGTGAGCAGATGGGGTCTGATATCCTATCATTTTTATCCGGTAAAATTCAGGACCGTGATCAAATTGTAGTTATCGATTTCAATCCTGAAATTCATGCGAGGCTTTCGAGTGAAGGTTACAACGCGGTTTTCGGTGATGTGACCGATCCGGAAGTTTTAGAAGAGCTTGAACTTGGTCGGGCGAGGCTTTTGGTTATAACTGACCCGGATGCTGGCGATAGTGCTCATATAATTCAAATGGCCAGAGAAAAAAACTTTAAAGGGCCTGTTATAGGTACAGCGTATTGGATTCACGATGCAATTAAGCTTTATGAAATGGGTGCTGATTATGTTGTGGTGCCGGAAACTGTTGGTGGCAAGCACGTCTCAAGAATATTAGCTGATCACTGGGAAGATCTGGGTAAGATAAAAAAAGAAAAGAGCAAACACTTTGAAGATTTAATTTCTCACAGAATATTTTAATCTCTGGTGCCTATTGATTGCTTCTTGTTGAGCCTGTTAGAATGATATGGAGGGTTTTGCATTTTGGATTCATTGAAAGGGAGTTTATTATGGGAGGATTTGGAAGTTTCTATAAAGGGGAAAAAAAGAAGATGAAGCGCGAAATATTGGAAAGAAGAGCTGAGCGTATACCGAAAGCTCAAATTACTCCACGTGTAGAAATTATCGGTAAGGGAAAAGACAAGAAATAATTTAGTCATTGGTTACGGGCAGCAGAAATTGATTTTATGGCTGATTATACTGCTCGCCTTGGACATACTAAAAATAAATCTTCAACAAAAAGCTGGAAGCTGGTATTTGCTGTTTTTTTGACTATCGTTCTTTTGTTTGCAGCATTAAACGGTATAGTAAGAGCAAGAGTACTGGCAGCTGGTGCAAAAAGCGGTTGGGATGGGGTTTCCTCTTTTTTGATTGCTATAAATGCTGATGAGGACTATTTGGCAATTTTGCAGAATGACCCAAAGAGATTTGTTGCTTTTAAGCTCGGAGATTTGTTCAAAGATGATGCTGACGAAACTGAAATTTTAAAGACGTTGTCTTTCGATGGGGGGGCTCTTGTTAAATATTATTTAGTAAATAGCGGAAGTGGTGACTTATTAGATCAGGTTGAAAATTTCAAATCTTATTTAACTCCCATAAAAATAATTTTTGGTGGTTTTGAAAATATGAGCACAAATGTTTCTCGATTTGATGCATTTAGACTATGGTGGAAAACAAATAGTGTTGGCATTAATGATGAAAATATTGTTGATATTTCAGCTAATTTTGAAGGCAGTGATATGCAAAAAGTGATGGGGATAAACTCTGTTGTTATCAATAGGGCTATTAAGCCATATGTAGAAAATTTAAAAGTTTTATCAGATGACGTTGAGATAAACATTGTGAACAAAAGTGAAGATATACGTGCAAGTAAAGTTATGGAGGATTTTATCGTTTCCATTGGAGGCAGGGTGACACAGATAATAGGCAGTACAGATTTAGTCGAAAGGTGTCAGGTAATCGGCAGCGACACTTATACTCGGGAATATTTGGCAAAAACATTTGATTGTGATATAAAAGATCAGGCTTTCGGCGACAAAAACAAAGATGTTTTAACTGTTGTGATAGGCCAGGAGTTTAGGAAATCTTACCTCTAATGCCATATGTTATTTTAGGCATAATTGTTCTTATTGTTTCTTTTGTTATTGCGCTTGTCTCTCTGGTATATGAACAAAGAAAGGTAGAGGAGCGAAAAAGTGAAGAAGAAGGGGATTTGGTTGTGGCAGCAAATGGTGGTGCTGGTTCAATGGTGCCTAATGTAACTCAGGGTCAGGATACAGAACTGCCTTTAGGTTCTTCTCGACTATCAACTCTGTCGGGTGCAAACTTGCCTGGGGATCAGACCCAACTTGATTCCAGGGTTGTTGCCTCTCAAACTAGAGATGATGATGTTTGGTGGAATGATCTTGTCGGAGGAAGCAGTGGAACGGGGAATGTATTGCCAGATAGTGAGGAGCAAAAATCAATTCTTGCGATTCAGGAAGAGTTAGCGAGAATGACTTCAGCAAAAACAGGAACAAATAGCGATCAGGCTTCTTTAGGTGGTATAAGTGATGATAAAGATAGTCATCAGGTGAGAAGTAAAAGCTTTTTGAGCGGGGAATTTTCTTTAGCTGATATAAGAAAAAAGGATTAGGCGAAAAAATTATCTTTGTCTTCGAAGCTCGGACTTTCTTGGAATGAAGGCTGGTTGGCAAACTTTGTAGCTCTTTCAACTTCCCGAATAAATACTGTAAGTGTTTTAGTTGTTGCGGATTTAACGAACGCTTCGTATTTGTTACCACCTTCTATAAAAGCGAGCATTTTGAATGAAACATCGTCTGGTAAGGCACCAACGTAAATGTCTTCTTGTGTTGATATTGTTATTGAATGTTTTTTGGGAATTATTTCCAGTTCGTCACCGCAGTTGAGGGCTGCAAGTACTGCTGGAGAAGCCAGATTTAGCAGGTTTATAGTTTTGGTTTTTCCAGGTTCAATAAGAAATACGGTAGATAGATTAATATGGCCGTTTGTTTTTTTAGTGTCACCTGTAGTGCTTTTTGTAAGTTTGGAAATCTTTTCGATATTCTTTTTTGCGATTATGTTGTACTGGTCCAAGTCTAAAACCATTTTGTAGATTTTCTGCGCTTTGTCGATTTTACCGGCACACATAAATGCTTTGGCAAGACGGTTAAGAGCTTCGATATTATCTTGTTCTAGTGTAAGAATTTTTTGGTTTAGCTTTATTGCTTCGTTCCAGTCAGAGCTTAAAGCTGCTTCTACTGCAAGCTTTATGAGAAGCTCAAGGTTTTGTTGGCCATATGGTATTGGTGCGCCCATGTAAAATCTAAGAACCTAAGTTAGATTAAAGTGAAAAGTTCGTCAATAGGTGAAAAATTTGAACCATTTTTGGATAATTTGAGTACTCGGAGTGTTCAAAACGATTTTTGGTGTTGTCAGTAATCGATATAAATCAGTATAATTTGAAGTTATGAGCGGACATTCGAAGTGGAGCACGATTAAGCGGCAAAAGGGGGTTGCGGATGCCAAGCGCGGACAGGTGTTTACCAAGCTTGGCAGTGCAATCACTATTGCAGTGCGTGAAGGCGGCGGGGGTGATCCGGCTTCCAACTTTAGACTGAGGCTGGCGATGGAACAGGCCAGGGGTGTTAACATGCCGAACATTAACATCCAGAGGGCAGTAGACCGCGGTCTTGGTCCTTCGACAAGCTCAGGATTGGGACAACTGGAGTCGGTTGTATATGAGGGTTATGGACCGTCTAAAGTTGCAATAATAGTTGAGGCTGCTACGGACAATAAAAACAGGACAACGCCGGAAGTGCGAGGAGTGATCGAGCGGGGAGGCGGGACTTTTGCAACGCCTGGTGCGGTTTCCTGGATGTTTGCTGATGCCGGATTGATAACTGTTGCAAAAAATGGTACATTTTTCGAGGAGATTTTTGAGGCAGCTGTTGATTGTGGAGCTGAGGATGTTGAGGATGCGGGGGATTTGGTTGAGATTTACACAAAACCGGCGGATGTTGAGAAAGTCAAAAACGCCATGGCTAGTAGGGGTCTGACCCCTAAATCGACGGAGATTTTTAAGAAACCGACTACTGTCCAGCCAATTGATGATGCGGAGGTTGCTAAGAAAGTTTTGGGGTTAATCGAAAAACTGGAGGATTTGGATGATGTGCAAAAAGTCTATGCGAATTTTGACATACCTGATAATTTATTAAAATAAATGACAAAAGAACCTCTTTTTCCTGATCAACGAGATGCATTTGCTTGGTTTAGACCTTGATGAGTACACTCTTCCAATTTGGGATCCACATTGGCACCATACAGGTACGGTTGAAGATTGGAGCGAAATGACTCGTTGGGTAAAAGAAGGGAAAGTTGTTGATCGTGATTACTTTAAGCGTACATTATTTAAAGCACATGGGGTAAATTTGTGAAATTGTTTTGTTTTGTAGGTTTTGATAGATCTACTCTAAACTCCGAATCCGAACATTTAATATTGGCTGTATCGTTGTTATGCTGAACTTGTTCCAGCACCTCAGGCCAGATGCTGAATTAAATTCAGGATGACACAAGTGGAGACTACAAATCCATCCTAAATTCCACGCCCCAACGTTTGAAGCCCAGTTTTTCGTAGAGCTTGCGGGCTTCTTGGCGGTCGTCTCCTGAGGTAAAAATAATCTTGTAACAGTTTTTGTACCTGGCGATTTTTATGACTTCTTGGAGCAGGCTTGTGCCGATTCCTTTGCCGCGCAGCTTTTGGTCAACGACAAACCCTTCTAAAAATGCATAGGGCCTGGCGCGAGTGGCAACTTCGATATAGTAAATTGTGCCGGTGCCGATAATTCGGCTGTTTTCTTGTGCTACTAGAATTTGACAAGTTTCGTCTTGCAATTGTTTTTCCAGAGTTTCTTTGGCGCTTTCTGCTACTTTTTCGGTGCGGTAAATTTGGGTTTGCAGAGCCAGGATTGTGTCGATATCGGTCGGTGTTGCTGTTCGGATTTGCATTTCTAACATTGTAATCTATAAGCTGTTTTGTGCGCCAGTTTTTGTGCTAAAATTCCTAGAGTGAAGCTCTACGAATTTGAGGGGCACAACCTTTTTTCCAAAGTGGGCATTGAAAGCCCTTTTTTTGTTGTCTGTTCAAATATGGAAGAGGTGGAGCAGGCGCGTCAACGTATGAAATTCCCAATTGTTGCCAAGGTGCATGTGCTTTCGGGAAAGCGCGGAAGGGGCGGGGGGATTAAAATTGTAACCACCGATAAATTACTGAAAGACTTTTGTAGAGAGATGTTCGGGTCAATTTTTCCTCCTTCGCATGAAGCTTCTGCCGGTGCTAAGGCTTTGGCGGACAAGTCGGAAGGACGAGGTGGTGGAGAAGAGGTTAGGTTTATATCCTTGGCCGAAAAGGTTGAGATAAAGAGTGAACTTTATGCTTCGATTGCTTATGATACAACTTTAAAAATACCTTTTTTACTTTTCTCTCAAGAGGGGGGAATGGATATCGAGGAAATAAAGGCGAAAGAGCCTGAGAAAATTTTGCGAGTTAATATTAACCCGTTTTCGGGGCCAAACAAAAAAGACCTTATAAAAATTGTCGACAATGATGAACAACTAATCGATTTTTTAGTGCGGCTTTGGGATGCGTTTGTAAGGTTTGATTGCCGGTTGTTGGAAGTTAACCCGATTGCGAGGGTTGGTGACGAATATGTTGCGGTTGATGCTAAGGTAATTTTAGATGATGCCGCGCTTTCGCGGCACCGCGATTTGGATGTTTTGCCAAAAGGTGCGGCTGGGGCAGTGCCGACTGCGCGGGAGATTGAAGCCAGAAAAATCGACGGGGAAGATTATCGCGGGAGTGCCGGTTCAACATTTATTGAATTTGGCAGTGACCCTGATGAAAAGTACGGGGCAGGTATTGCGGTTCTGGCTTCAGGAGGAGGGGCTTCGCTTTTGGTGATGGATGCTTTGGTTGCTGCAGGGGGCAAGCCTTCAAATTACACCGAATATTCCGGAAACCCGCCGCGGGAAAAAGTCGAGAAGCTGACTGAAATTACATTATCAAGGGAAGGTTTAAGTGGATGCCTGGTTTGCGGGGCAGTTGCCAACTTTACCGATATTTATGCGACTCTGGCTGGTTTTTGCGACGGGTTGCGCAAGATTTCACCAAAACCGGAGTTTCCGATTGTTATCCGCCGCGGCGGGCCAAAGCAGAAAGAAGCTTACGAAATGCTAACAAGATTTGCGAAAAAAGAAAGTTTTGATATTCATTTGTTTGGGCCGGAGACCCCAATTTCGGTAGCATGTAAGGCGATGGTGGAGCTTAGTGAGGCGTATAGGTCAAAACTTAAAAGTTAAAATGCAAAATTACAATTCAAAATTTAAAACTGATTTGATTGGTCGTTGTTTTAATCTTAGTCTGAGGGTTATTAAAATCTGCGATCAGTTACCAAAGAAAAGGAGTGCATGGGTTATTGCTGATCAACTTATCAGAGCAACCTGCTCAATAGGTGCGAATCTTACAGAGGCAAAGGCTGCCAGCAGCAGATTAGAGTTTAAGAGATTTTACGAAATTGCGTTAAAAAGCGCAAATGAAGCTGGCTATTGGTTAATGTTACTTTCTAAATCAAGTTTGGCGGATGAAAAGATTGTGGGTGATTTAACCCGAGAGTTGACAGAGATTTCTAATATGATTGCAAGTGGTGTTTTGAGGTTGAAGGGAAAGAAATTTTGATTTTTGAATTGTATTTTTGAATTTTGATTTATGAGTTTTAAATTAATATGGCAATACTTGTAAATTCTGAAACCAAAGTATTAATCCAGGGGATCACCGGCAAGTCCGGCCTTAGTGCATGTGCGGATCTTTTGGATTACGGAATGAAAGTAGTTGGCGGGGTTACACCGGGTAAAGGCGGGCAGGAAGCAATGGGACTGCCGGTTTTTAACTCCGTCCGCGAGCTTATTGAGTCAATTGGTCCTGTCGATTGTGCGATGGTCAATGTACCGCCGCTTTTAACATTTGATGCGGCAATGGAGGCAACTGATGCGGGAATTGGCTTGGTGCACATCTTTGCTGAGAAAGTGCCGGTTTTGGATACATCCAAAATTCTATTTCGCGCAAAAGAAAAAGGAGTTCGGGTTTTGGGGCCGAATTCGGTTGGGGTGATTTCACCTGGTGAAGGCAAGATTGGTTCCATTGGCGGGCCGAACGCTAAAGTTACTTTTTCTAAGGGGCCAGTTGGGGTAATTTCCAAGTCCGGCGGGATGTGTTCGGAACTTGGGGCGATGATAACTTCTGCTGGGCTTGGGCAGTCAACAGTTGTGGGGATAGGCGGGGATTTACTAGTTGGAACGACATTTGCGGGCGTTTTGGAATTGTTTGAAGGGGATAGTCAAACAAAAGTCGTGGTTGCATTCGGAGAGGTTGGAGGAAATGCCGAAGTGGAAGCAGCGAAATTGCTTTTGGAGAAAAAGTTTACCAAACCTTTTATTGTTTTTCTGGCGGGCAAGTTTGCCGAGAAGCTGCCAAAGGACACGGCTTTGGGCCATGCCGGGGCAATTGTTGGGTTAGAAGCGACAATGGAGGAGAAAGTTAAAATCCTTAAAGATTCCGGTGCTGTGGTTGCGGAAAATTTTGAGGATATACCGAAACTGGTAAAAGGGGTGATGAAGTAGTCGGTGTTTTTGAGTTTCGGGTATAATGAACTTTAATCAATGACAAAAGCATATAGAACTTCAATTTCTACGCATCATGACGGCAAGCCGTATGTTTACGGGTATGACCTTACCAAACTTGCCGAGGTACCTTCTTTTACCCGCACGATTTATTTGATTCTCGCAGGCAGAATGCCGGACAAAAATTCCGAGAGGATGCTGGATGCGATTTTTACGATTGCAATTGATCATGGAGTTGAACCCTCTTCTGTGGTTGCCGCAAGGAATGTGTATTCTGCCGGTTCGCCTGTGCAGGCGGCGGTGGCGGCCGGAGTTTTGGCGTTTGGGGAATTCCATGGCGGGGCAATTGAGCAGACAATGGAAAATTTTAAAAAATGGCAGAGTGTTGGCGCTTTGGAGATGGTTAAAGATTTTGCCAAGCGGGGAGAGCGAGTTAGCGGTTTTGGTCATCGTTTATATAGTGTTGACCCAAGGACCCAAAAACTGCTTGAGATTGCCAGGAAGCTTGGATTCTATGGAAAGTACGTAAAGTTTGCGCTGGAGGTTGAGGAAGAGCTTTCGAAAGGGTCCCATTCGACTGGCTCAGGGCAAGCGAAAAAGCTACCGCTTAATATTGACGGAATTTTTGGGGCGCTGCTTTTGGAGATGGGTTTTAATCCGAAAGTCGGTAAAGGGATTTTTATAATCGCGAGAACGCCGGGGATTGTTGCCCATGTGGTTGAGGAAGCTCTGAGGGAAAAGCCGGTGAGAAGACTAGACGAATCGGAAGTGGAGTATGATGGGCCGAGACCGCGAGAGTAATTTCGTGGAATGAACCAATAAATACAAATTATGATTTACGAATTTTATATCAGCAGGTCGTTTCCCGCGGTGCGGGATGGCGCTCCTCTGATATAAATCCAAAACTGTATTTATTTGATTTAAGGAAGTTTTGAATTTATGATTATTTTTGGGATTGATCCTGGAACAGCCACTACGGGTTATGGGGTTATAAAAACCAATAATGAAAACTCCAAATATTTGTTTAGTCTGATAGAATATGGTTGTATTGTGACGCCAAAAGACATGGAGATGCCTATGAGGTTATTAAGTATTCATAAGGATCTAAATGTATTATTACGTCAATATAAACCCGATTGTGTTTCTATAGAACAATTGTTCTTTGGAGTTAATTCCAGAACTGCGATGACTGTTGGGCAGGCGAGAGGTGTAGTGCTTGCCACTGTAGCAAACTATAGGATACCTATATATGAGTACCAGGGACTTCATGTTAAACATACAATTACGGGTTCCGGAAAATCGGATAAAAAAGAAATGCAAAAATGGGTAATGAGATATTTAGGAAGGAGAAAGTTAAAAAAACCGACAAATGGATATATTGATGATGCAGCAGATGCGATTGCAGTTGCAATGTGTCACTGGATAAAAATGTCAAGTGGGCATGCTGATAAAAAGATAATAAAAAATGAAAAAACGATAAAAATAGGGAAGTGAAGTTTTTAAAACGTATAACAAGTTACGAAATTACAAAACGACATAAGTTAATTTTGATGTCGTTTTTTTTGACATGCGTCTTAGTTGCTACGCAAACAGTTGGTGAGGGAGTAAGGTATCAGGTAATGGGGGTTTTAGCTGTGGCCACCATATTTTTGGCCATGTTTTCTTTGTGGGGTGAGCTTTCTGGCATAAAGTACTTTCTATTGCTTCTACTGCCTGTATATTTTGTGATGGGCGCTTCGCTTTTTTACTTTTTGCTACCGGTAAGATGGTTAACAAGGTTACCATTTGCACTTGTGTTTGGGGTTTCTATTTATCTTTTGATGCTGACTTCCAATATCTATAACGTTGCTGCAATTAGGACAATTGCGCTTTTGCGTGCCGCTCACGCAGTGGGTTTATTGTTTTCGCTTGTAAGTACATTTTTTTTGACGAATGTACTGTTCTCGATGCATTTGCCAGTTTATTTAATAGTCCCAGGGGTAATTTTTATTGTTGGACCTCTTTATTTAGTCGGCATGTGGTCTTATGAGCTTGAAGGCTTTATTAGCAGGCAGGTATTTGCCTTTGCGAGTGTATTTACGCTTATAACTGTTCAGCTGGCGACTATTATTTCTTTTTGGCCAGTTGTACCTATTAACGCGGCTCTTGTCGTAGTGACTGCTATGTACGTATTCTTGGGTTTGGGGCAGTTTGTTTTCCAGGAGAAAATGAAATCCAGGGTAGTATGGGAACATTTAATCGTTGCATTTTTGGTTTTTGTAATAGTCATAATGTCTACTAAATGGGGTTGATATAGACCTATAGTGAATTTTAGGGTAGTGGTTATATTTTATAAATATATCATTATTACCTTTATTGAATTAGGCATATATCAGCTTGAGTATATGTACTGGTAAAAGAAAGAGTAGGGAGACAGGGAAGAGGATTAGGTGATATAGTTTGTCACAGTTATAATAATGTGAAATATACTAACTCAAAAGCGTGAAAATGTTAGCTATTGAATAATTAATTGTGGAAATATATTTTATCAAGCTGTCTGTTTGATATCGACGGAGGATTATATTGCTCTATGCTGTTTTTCACGAGACCTGCGACTATTTATCAGTTAGAATTATAGGGTGCTAATGCTTTATAAATCCGTAGTTTTTGACATTTTCGGGGAAGAGGTCAAATTGGGCATAAGATGACGCATTCTAACTGTTTTGATCTGTGATCTCATTTGTTTTTAATTGTCTTCTCCTCTGGGAGGGGGGCAATCTCCTTTTTAGTCTAACGTCGCACAATGATACTTTTGCGACGTATGGTGAAGCTGGAGCGAGGAGAGGACTTCGAATTACTAACATTTTACGTCCAAGTATCCAATTTAAAATCTTTGTTAAAATTGCTCCTTTTTGTTTTTTTATCATTTTTGATTTTTTATCTTTAATATTTTAGTTTGATACATTTATCCCCTATTTTTACCAAAAAGCCTTTTTTAGATATTGTTAGACCTTAAGAATTAATTTGTGGTTGACCCTTATAATCGACTTAGAATAAAACGGCCTTCTTAGGTCCTATTATTGCCTTGGGGAGGCTGGAGTAGCTATGAAATGTTGTTTATGCTGCCGCTTGGATGATCTTTATTGGGTTTTTAGTTTTATAATCGCGGTAATTTTTGTAAAAATTTATTTTACAATTTAAAGCTTCTGGAAAGTGTACGAATAGAAAATTGATTACAGAATCGGTTATATTTTCGACAGTTAACTCGTTTGCATCAATTTTGATTTCCAATGGATCTTGCGGATTTTCGTCGGGGTCGTATTCCGTTTGGGCAAAGATTGTTGCCATGTGAGTTTGCATAGTTGGGCCTTTTGCGATTTTGATTGCACAATGTTCCTTGGCCATAAATGCAATAAAAAGGTCTAGTTTGCCGGTTTTTCTGGCTCTTCTTATTGCCGTTAGCACTTCTGCCACTTGACGTATTTCGTCGTCTTGGGTGTGTTTGATATCAATGTAAGTTTCTATCATAAAGCTAATTTTAACACAGTCAGAATGCTATTACTATGGGGCGTAAACAGGCCAGGAGATGGGTTGGTCGATTTTGTTTAGGATATTTGGGTGCCGAGTATTTCGCCAGACACGGCTTTTTGGATATTGTCTTCGCGGTTCAGGTTAAAAACTATAATTGGGATTTTGTGATCCATGCACAGAGACAGAGCAGAATTATCTAAAACTTCGATGTCTTTGTTGGTGATGGCTTCTTTAAAAGTTATTTTGTTAAACATTGTTGCGTCTTTGAATTTGGCCGGATCTTTGTCAAAAACTCCGTCAACCTTTGTGGCTTTTAAGATGACATTGCATTGGGTTTCCAAAGCCCTTAGGGCTGCTGTAGTATCTGTTGTGAAAAATGGGTTGCCTATGCCGCCAGCAAAAATGACTACTCTTCCCTTTTCCAGGTGACGAATTGCGCGACGACGGATGTATGGTTCGCAGACATCTTTAATATCTAATGCCGAAAGAACACGGGCTGGCTGGCCCGATTTTTCAAGGGCAGCCTGAAGCGCAAGCGCATTCATGATGGTTGCCAGCATGCCTATGTAATCACCGACTGTTCGCTCTAAGCCGTGTTCTGCAGCAGACGTGCCGCGGAAAATGTTGCCGCCGCCAACGACTGCCGCGATTTGCGTTCCGCTTTTTTGGGCTTTGATGATTTCGCGGGCTAACCAGGTTGTGAATTCGGGGTCGATTCCGTATTGGCGGTTTCCCAAAAACGTTTCACCGGAGAGCTTTAAAAGGACGCGTTTGTATTTTGGCTTTTGTGCCATTGGGTTACATTTTATCAGCTTTATCTTCAAGTTGTCGATTGACCGGGTTCATGTAATTCTGGGTCAAGCGTTTCCCATGATGATACGTGCCATGTTTTGCTTGCATCGCCGTTTTGGTGCTTCATTTTTAAGTGTTTCCTCCTTGCGTCTTTTCGGACTTTTTTCCTTCTATGTTCTTTTAATAATTGGTTAAACTGGTATCTATTGTGGGCATCTGATTTGTTGAGCCATCTTGTTGTATTGAACATTGCAAGATCAAGTGCTTGTTTTGATAATCGAGTTAGGAATTGTGCTTGAGGCTGATTTTGTGATTGGGCCTCTTGTGCAAATAATTCATGGAGCCTTTCAAGTTCAATGGAGACTTCTGGTGTTCGATAGTAGACCCTGTGCCTTCGAGTGTCTACGTGAATTGTAAAGGTGTTATTGCTTAGGTTAAATATGAGATGCAGGTGTGGGTAGATTCTCTCCTCTTTTAGTTGTCTGTCGAAATGTGCTTCGTCTGGTTGTGCATGGGTTTTTACTTGATCGTATTCATAACCTATTATCGAAAGCGTATTAAACATCAGTTCTACACGCTGTTTTTCTGAGAGTACCCCCCCCAGGTGTTTTTAAATGCTCAATCATCTTGGCCATTTTACACTATAGGTTTTGTCTTTGTCAAAAAAACTGCGTGTCGCAGAATGTTGACTTCACTCCCCTTTTGCGACGATAATGAGAATGGTCATTCTGAAGCGAAGACCCATTGAAGCGGGTCGAAGCGATTGAATCTGTAAATTGAGATCCTATCGGTTGCTTCGCTACCTCCAGGATGACAACAGTTATGTTTAATTTAACTGCCTTGGTCGACGAGTTTTTAGAGTACTGCGAGATTGAACGCAATCTTTCCCCCCTTACAATCCGTGACTATCGGCATTATCTTGACCACTTTTGCCAGTGGTCTGTGGCTAACTCCCCTATTTCAAAGCCCCAGGATTTAACGTTGGAGGTTGTCCGCAAATATCGTGTGTATTTAGCCCATTTTAACAGCCCAAACGGTAATTTACCCCTAAAAAAAGTAACCCAGAATTATTATGTAATTGCATTGAGATCGTTTTTGCGTTACTTAGTCAAAAAAGACTTAAAAGTCGTGACGCCGGACAAGATTGAGCTTCCCAAGACGGAATCGAGGTCTCTAAAGTTTTTGGACCGCGATCAACTGGAGCGACTTTTAGCCCAGCCCATTCAGCAAGTTCAGGGTAAACCTGATGTTTCAACTGATCGAGGATTACGCGACAAAGCACTTATGGAGATGCTTTTTTCAACGGGCCTTCGGGTTTCGGAGCTTTGCAGGCTTAACACGGATCAGGTAAACCTTGAAAGACGCGAATTTGGGGTGATTGGCAAAGGCGGCCGGGCACGGGTGGTTTTCCTTTCCGACAGGGCGGTAATTTGGCTTGAGAAGTATTTGACGAAGAGATCGGATTCCTTTCGTCCTCTTTTTATCCGTTATGCGGGAAATCAGGAGCCTACTATAAATGGGGAGAAGATGAGGTTAACTCCGAGGTCGGTCCAAAGGCTAGTTGACAAGTATGTTCGCAAAGCGCGCTTGCCGGTTAAAGCATCGCCGCATGTATTGCGGCATTCGTTTGCCACGGACCTTTTGATAAACGGTGCGGATTTGAGGTCGGTTCAGGAACTTTTGGGGCACAAAAATGTTGCCACAACTCAAATCTATACCCATGTTACGAACGCACAGCTCAAAGACGTCCATAAAGCGTTCCATTCGGGGAACAAATGATAAAAAAAGGAAGCGAACATATACCCATGCTTCAAGTCCGTCCGGCCAACCTGTTACGGCTGCGTCTTGCCTATAGAGTCACACGTTGTTTGCTACATGCAACTAAAGCAAGAAACTGTAACTCGACTTGGGAAGATTGTGAAGGAGGAATACCATGTTGATTTAAACTCTACGGATTTAGATCAATTGGCGCATGGATTAGTTAGATACTTTGACGTTCTGTTTAAAATAAATCATAGATCTAAGAAAAATGGAAAAAGTAGAAGTTCGAATCCTAGTCCCGCAAGCATTTCGGCAAGCTCAGTGCTTGTCACTGGGGTTGACGAAGTATTGGACTGGGATGAGAAGTTTACTCTGAGCGAAGTCGAAGGGAATCCATGCTCCGCAGCCTTGAATTCTAGTATTTATTAAAAATGTGTTAGTATAAATTTGTGAATAAATTCTTTTTGCTTGGAGGAATTTCCCTTTTAGCAATAGTTAGCTTTGTAGGATGGCAGACTTTAGGACAAAAAAATGCTCCAGATACCCAAAATCCGCCACAAACTTTTGATAATAGACAAACTCCTACTGTAAATAATAACAATCAATTCCAGACCCCTAAGAAAAGTGCTCATTATGAAAGTAATACCCCTGCGCATGGTGCTACTCTCGCAGGAGTTCCGGTAAATGTTGTTATTGATTTTAACTTTGATTTAGCAAAAGGGTCTTCAATTTCTATAACTTATCATGGGAAAGAGTCTGGAGTGGGACAAACGTTAATTGACTCAAATCCGCTTGCCATGAGACGCAATATGGATCCCACTACCCCAGATGGATTATATACAGTAAACTATAAAGCCTGTTGGGCGGATGAAAGTTGTCATGACGGTAGTTTTCAGTTTGCTATTGATAGATCAAAAGCTTCAGGCTTTTTCGATATGAGAAACAAAAAAGAAGTAACAGTTAGTTTGAAGAATACTGCTTTTAATCATCAAAGCTTGAGAGTAAGTGCTGGAACTAAAGTTACTTGGGTGAATGAAGATGATGTTGTACATACAGTCAACACTGATTCTCACCCTGCACATAGCTATTTTACGAGCCAAAATTCCAGAAACTTACAAAAAAGTGATGAGTACTCTGTTACTTTTGAAAAGGTCGGAATCTATCCTTATCACTGCACCCCTCATGCAGGTATTATGACCGGCTCAATTCTTGTCGAGTGATAACCCCCTTCCATTACTAATCAATTACTAATCAATTTAATTACCAGTAAGAATATTATTAGTTTAGGACTACTGCGAAGCTGTAATTAGGTTGAATAGAGTCCGAACGTAGTCCCAGATGGCCAGCCAAATCCAACGGAAATTCAGTAAACTTGGTTATGAGTTCCAATATCATAGAGCCAAAGATCGTTATCCACTATTCTGTATACAACACGTATATCTCCAGAAATTGAAAAGGCACGATAAGTACTTAGTTTCCCAGTTAATTTATGATCTCTCAGAAGGGAATCGTCTGAATTTTCTATAAATAGATCGAGTCTTGATTGAAACTGAGCAACTAATTTTGGATTTGAAGCTATTCTTTTGCTAAAGTTTTTGGAGAATTGCTTATGATGCTTTATTTGCATTCAACTGAGACATAAGTTCATCAACATTCTTTGCAGAGCGAATATTCTTACCTGCTTTGAAATCCAGCGTTTCTTTCAAATAGCGTTTTTCAGATTTTTCAGAAAGCATGATAGGTTCTTGAATCGTGACCTCAACCTTATTTGCAGCAAACTTTGATAGAAAAACCCTTATTACCTCTTGTAATGAGGAAAAACCCTGAGCTTGTGCAACTTGCTCTGCGTCATTTTTGAGTTGCTGATTTATAGGAATTTGTAATACTGTTTTTTGCACATGATAATTATAATGTTTTGATAATAATAATACAAGCAGCAACATGATTTAAGATAAGAAAAAAGCCGTTTTTTCCCAAACCAACTCAGGATATTTAACCATTTGAACCCAGTTAGCGGTTCGCTTCGATTACACTCAGTGTAAACGGAAATCGTCCCTTCGTAAACTCAGGATAAACAACGACTCCCAGCTTAATTTCGACCACTTCGCTAGCCTCAAAAATTATCAAAAATTGGCAAATTTCGTAATAAAGCAATTAGAATTCGAACTTTTTGCTAAACTGATTATATGGAAATTTTCTTTATTGTCACAGCCTTTTTAGCAGAAGTTGCCGGCACTGTTGCGGGGTTTGGTTCTTCTACAATTGCACTTCCACTCGCACTTTTCTTTTTCGATTTCAATACTGCCTTGGTGCTTGTAGCTTTTTTACATATTTTTGGGAATTTAGGACGGATTGGTTTTTTTAGGAAAGGTATAGACTGGAAACTGCTTGTTAGATTTGGGATTCCGAGCGTTGGCTTCACTTTAACAGGTGCGTTGCTCGTCTCCTATATTCCACAAAATACACTCAAGGGTATTTTGGGATTATTTCTTATTTTGTATGCAGCTTTTTCCTTAACCCAATTTTAGCTTCACCCATCTGGTTTCATAACCTTATAGAATACTTCTGGATATACTCTTGACAGTGCTATTTCACCAGTGTAAAATGCACTTATATGATTAACACTGTATCTATTACGGATTTAAAACAGAACACTTCCAAAATCATTGAGAAAGTTAGGGCAGAAGGTAGAAGTTTGATAATACTTCAGCGTTCTAAAGCAGCCGCGGTTCTTGTTGATCCTGACTACTTTGATATTTTAGAAGAGTCGCTGGAAAACGCGAGTGACCTTAAAAGTATTGAGGAAAGGAAAAATGAACCAAAGGTTCCTTTTGAAAAAGTAGCTGGTAAGTTGAAGTCTTCGTGAACATATCCTTTGCAAGATCTGCAGAAAAAGAAATCCTCAAGTTAGATAAAAATTTATCAAAAAGAATTTTAGATAAAATTAGCCTACTTGGAAATGATCCTTTTGGGCAAAATAGTCAAAAGCTAGGAGGAGGTAAAGGTTATAGAATCAGAATTGGTGACTGGCGAGTAGTCTACACGATAGACAAAACCGCAAGAGCTATAACTGTAGTGAGGATTAGGCACAGGAGGGATGTTTATCGGTAGCAAAGATATAAAAATTCGATGGCTTTTTTCTTAGCCCTTCGATAAGCAGAGCTTTTCTGCGAATAAACTCAGGGTGAACCTCAAAAAACTATATCAAACCAACAAGCAAAAAGGCTAATCACTCAATGATTTTACTCACCGACTAGCATAGAAACTTGTATACTTGATGTGTGAAGCATTGGAAGTATAAAAATCTCACATTTTTATTTTTTAGCTTTATGGTTGTATTAGTACTATCCAGATACGAACCATTTCATAATTTTTTATTACAATTTGGACAATGGCGATATATAGGTGCGTTTTTGGGGGGGATGCTGTTTGTTTCGACTTTTACAGTTACCACGGGAGCGTTAATTCTCTTGGTTCTCGCGGAAAAACTTTCCCCAATTGAGATTGGTGTAGTTGCTGGTGCCGGGGCAGTATTAGGAGACTTACTCATTTTTCGTTTTGTGAAGGATAATTTGACGAAGGAACTCGGTGAAATTTATAGTATTTTCGGTGGTAAACACCTAACAGCAGTTCTCAACACAAAGTATTTTAGCTGGGTATTTCCTGTTTTTGGAGCGATTGTAATCGCTTCACCACTACCTGATGAATTAGGGGTAAGCTTAATGGGAATATCCAGAATGAAGACATATCAGTTTTTGTTTCTCTCTTTTATACTCAACGCGGTTGGGATATTTCTAGTGGTTTCCGCGTCAACTATAATAAAGCCTTAGTACAGTCAGCACATCAGTTATCCCTGAACGTTAAATTTGTAATAGAATAGTAGATTTTTGATAAACTAGCTCAGGCCGTTCAGACTCTGAGAGCCTTCAGGCTCGAAGAGATACTTAATTATTTCCAGCCAGTTTGCGGTTCACTTCGATTACACTCAGTGTAAACACTTCGATTACACTCAGTGTAAACGGAAATCGTCCCTTCGTAAACTCAGGATAAACAACGACTCCCAGCTCTTTTCTTAGCCCTTCGATAAGCAGAGCTTTTCTGCGAATAAAAACCGCCATCTTTATGACTAGGGTCGCAGAGAGTGTGATGTATTACAATATTGAATGTGTATGACATTTGTGATAAAGTAATGATATGCAATTTACTACGTCCGTAACACAAAAAGGACAGGCGACAATTCCTGTTCAAATCAGGCAGCTGTTGGGAATTAAGGCAAATTCTAAAATTGTCTTTGAACTCAGAAATAATAAAGAAGTTTCAATTAAACCCGTGGTAGATTTTTTTAGCCTAAAAGGGGCGGTTAAAACAAACAAGCCATTTGATGTTGAGGCAATGGAAAAAGCAGTTGAGGATGCAATTGTAATTAAGTATGGTAAAAAACTTAATTGATACGAATTTAATTATTCGGTTTCTCGTTAACGATAATCCCCAAAAAGTTTCCCGAGTTGAGCATTTATTAAGAGATAAAAATAATAAAAACGTTCTGCTTGACACGATTGTTGCGGAAATAATCTGGGTGTTACTTTCGTATTACTCAATAGAGAAAGAGGAAATTGTAGAAAAAGTCAGAGCATTAATCCACGTTGACACTATCGACTGTAATGCATTTCTCATAAACAGAGCACTTACCATATGGGAAAAAAATTTAATTTCATACATCGATGCCTACTTAGCTGCGGTTGCGGAACTGGGGAACATGACACTTTATACTTACGATAAAAGATTAAGAGTAATCCCGACAATTGTTGTAAAAGAGCCATAATTTGGTTTTCAGATTGACGGTTAATTGGAAAAATTAACATATTTATCCCACGATAAGGCTTTTAGATCTTTGAGTTTTTTTAGGGATATGGCTTTTGCGAAAAGTTGGGCTATTTGCATGTTGGTTAGAAGCGGGATGCCAAAGTCGATGGTTGTCCTTCTTATTAAGTAGTCGTCGTCGAATTCCTTTTTAAAGTATGGGTCGAAGATGTTGATGACAAGATCAACTTTTTTGGCGTGGAGGATATCTAAAACATTAGGCTTTTTGTGCTCGTGGATTTTGTAAAGTTTTTTAGCCTTGACGCCGTTTGAATTAAGAAATTTTGATGTACCCTCGGTTGCATAGATTTTAAGATTTATTGATTGCAGGATCTTGGCGCTTTCTAGGAATTTAACTTTATTTTCATCCCCTGCCAGAGATATAAAAACGGATTTTTCGGGCAGGTGATTGCCGGTTGCTAAAAGCGATTTTAAGAATGCTTCGTAAATATCGTGGCCAAATGTAGCTACTTCACCTGTTGATGCCATTTCGACCCGAAGGACTGGGTCTGCGCCCTTTATTCTGGCAAAAGAGAATTGGGGTGCTTTAACGGCGATATAGTTGCGGGGTCTGTCAGTCGTTTCCCGACCTTCGCTAAAGCTATGATGGGCAGGCTTCCCACCTTTTCTTAATATTGCTTCTGTGGCGACTTTGGCAAAATTTATACCTGTGACTTTAGATACAAATGGAAGGCTGCGTGATGCCCTGAGGTTGCATTCTATTACCCTGATGTGGTTTTTGACTGCTAAAAATTGAATATTGAAAGGGCCGGTTATATCAAGGGATTTGGCGATTTTTAAGGTTATATCTTTTACTTTTGTGATGGTTTGGGGGTAAAGATTTTGGGTGGGCAAAACAATTGTTGAATCGCCCGAGTGGACACCGGCATTTTCAATGTGTTCGGAAATAGCAAAACAAAGAATCTCTCCGTTTTTGGCAACGGCGTCGATTTCCAGCTCTTTAGCATTTTCATGGAATTTAGAAATTACAACTGGGTGTTCTTGTGATACGTTTGCGGCGGCTTTTAGGTATTGCTCAAGGTCATTTTTGGTGAATGCTACATTCATGGCGGCGCCGGAAAGGACGTATGAGGGGCGCACCAGAACGGGAAAGCCGATTTTTTTGGCAAATGTGGCGGCGCTTTTGGTGTCTTTTAACATTGCCCACTGAGGCTGGTCGATAGAAAGTTCGTCGCAAAGCGCCGAAAATTTGTTCCTGTCCTCGGCGTTGTCGATGGATTGTACCGATGTGCCAAGAATTTTAAGGCCGCTTGCTGCCAGCTTTGGAGCCAGATTATTTGGCGTCTGGCCGCCCATGGAAACAATCACTCCAAATGGACTTTCTTTTTCATAAATTTCCAAAACCGTTTCTTCAGTCAGTTCCTCAAAGTAGAGCCTTTCGGCCATGTCGTAATCTGTTGAAACCGTTTCCGGATTACAATTTATTATTATTGGCTTTATTCCGTTTGCATTTGCGGTTTGGGCGCAGGTGACCGAGCACCAGTCGAATTCCACGGATGAGCCGATGCGATATGGGCCGGAGCCGAGGACGATTACTTTTGCGGTTTGGGGTCCTGTCACAACTTTCTTGATCCCAGCCAGTGCTCGATCAATGTCTAGATTGTAAGTTGATGAATGATTTTTTGTTGATCTGCGCGTTGTCAGGATCCCTTCCTGTTGTGCCACCCCGCTCTTCTTTCCGGATTCCGGCTCGATGTCATTTTTGTCACCGTTGTAAGTGAGATAAAGGTAATTGGTTTCGGCCGGGTATTCGGCTGCGAGGGTGTCAATTTGTTTGACCACAGGCTTTATTGACCAGATATTTCTTAATTTCTTAATTTCGGCAGGCGTTGTACTTTTGATTTTGGCAATTCTCTTGTCGGATATTCCATATTGTTTTGCCGCAAGGAGAATTTCTTTTTCTAATTTTCCTTTTTTTAATTCTTTTTCCAGATCGCAGATGTTTTTGATTTTTTCCAAAAAGAAAAGATCGATGCCGGTTTTTTGGGAAATTTTCTCAGTGCCCACTCCCCTTTTTATCGCTTTTGCTATAGAAAATAGACGTGCAGGTGTAGGTATTTTAAAATCCCTTGTCCCGAAATTTTCGTCAAGAATTCCTTCCGCGCCGATGTCCAGCATCCTTGTTGCTTTCTGTAGCGCTTCTTCGAATTTGCGCCCGATGGCCATAACTTCCCCTACGGATTGCATAGAAGAGCCAATTTGGATATGGCTGTTTTTAAATTTTGCAAGATCCCAGCGCGGGATTTTGACAACCAGATAGTCGAGTGCCGGTTCAAATGCGGCGATAGTTTTTTTGGTGATGGAGTTTTTGATATCGATGAGCGAGTAGCCAAGTGCAAGTTTGGCGGCGACATAGGCTAAGGGATAACCGGTTGCTTTGGAGGCGAGGGCGGACGAGCGCGAAAGACGAGCGTTAACTTCGATTATGCGGTAGTCGAGAGGTTGGATTATGGAAGTCCGCCAATTTTTATCTTTCGCCTCTTCACTATTATCCATAGACGGCTCAAGGGGCGAATTTTTGGCGGACTCGCCCCGCAGAGCGGGGCTCGGATTCAGGGCGAACTGGATATTGCATTCGCCGATAATCTTGAGATGGCGGATGACTTTGATCGCTACCTCGCGCAGGCCATGGTATTCGAAATTGTTTAGAGTTTGGGAAGGCGCTACGACTATTGATTCTCCCGTATGAATCCCCATGGGATCGAAGTTTTCCATGTTACAGACCGTGATGCAGTTGTCGAACTTGTCGCGGACCACTTCGTATTCGATTTCCTTCCAATGGTTGAGATATTCTTCAATTAGGATCTGTTTGGTTTTGGCAAGGGCACGGGAGGCGATTTCTAAAAGCTCTTTTTTGTTTTTGGCGATGCCGGAATCTTGGCCTCCCAGTGAAAAGCCGCCGCGGACCATAACCGGATAGCCAATTTTTTGGGCGGCGTTTTGCGCTTCTTTTCCGGATTTTGCTGCGATGCTTTTTGGGTATTTGGCTCCAATTTCCTCTAAGGTTTTAACGAAAAGATACCTGTCTTCTGTTTTTTCGATTGCGGCTGTAGGTGTCCCCAAAACTTTAACTTTGTATTTTGACAGGGTGCCGGTTTTGACAAGCTCAAGTCCGCAGTTTAAGGCTGTTTGTCCGCCGAAGGAAAGGATTATTCCTTGCGGCCTTTCTTTTTTGATGACCTCTTCTATAAAATGCGGGGTGATTGGCAGGAAATAGACTTTGTCGGCAAATCCCTGGGATGTCTGGATTGTGGCAATATTTGGATTTATAAGTATGACTTTGTGGCCTTCTTCTTTCAAGGCTTTTATTGCTTGCGATCCGGAATAGTCAAATTCGCCTGCCTGGCCGATTTGAAGTGCTCCTGAACCTAAAAGCAAAATTTTCATTTAAATTTTTCCATAAATTTGTCGAATAAAAATTCGGTGTCGGTTGGACCCGGAGCAGCTTCTGGATGGAATTGGACTGAGAAAAATGGCAGTTTAACGTGAGCTATGCCTTCGTTTGAATTGTCGTTTGCGTTGTAAAACCATCGCTTAAAACCACTGGGCAGTTTTTTGTCATCTACTGCGAATCCGTGGTTTTGGGTTGTAATATAGCAACGTTTGGATTTGATTTCGATTGTTGGTTGGTTTTGAGCGCGGTGGCCGAATTTAAGCTTGTATGTATCGCCGCCGGCTGCAAGTGCAAGAAGCTGGTTGCCAAGACAAATTCCAAAAGTCGGGATTTTTTTCTTTAGGGCAATTTTAATGATAGCTATTGTTTCTTTGGCCATTTTGGGATTGCCGGGACCATTTGAGATGACAAGACCGTCGAGTTTTGGAAGCAATGTTCGGGGTCCTGTCAGCAGTTTCCCTCCCGCCAGTGCTCGCTTAATTTTAGGTTCGTTTGTTGATGATGATTTTGTTGTTAAGCTGCGCGCTGACGGGAGCCCTTCCACCGCTGCCACCCCTCGCCGGATTTCAAACGGATCGTAGTTCCATGGCAGTTCGTAGACAGTTGCACCGCGGGTGGTGAGGCAACGGATGATATTTTGTTTGGCACCGCAGTTTAAGAGGCCGATATTAACATTTGACCTTTGACTTTTGACAATTGACTTATGAACCTTTAGTTCATTTATTGATACTTCGGCTACCAAGTTTCTTTCGTTTGGATCGACAAAATCAATGTCTTCGTTCCTTACTATGATCTTGCCGAGCATGACGCCTTTTTCGCGAAGTTTTTGAGTTAGCGCTCGAGTGTCAATGCCTGTGATTGCCGGTACATTTTCTTGGATCAGCCAATTGTTTAGTGTTGTTTCCATGTGCCAGTGGTTTGGGTGAGTTGTCAGGTCAGAGATAACTAATCCCACAGGGTGGATTTTTGAGGACTCCCAGAAACTTTTCGGCGGAACTCCCCAGTTGCCGATAAGAGGGTAAGTAAAGGTCAGAATTTGACCGGCGTAAGACGGGTCGGTTAATGATAGGTCGTAGCCGGTCATGCCTGTTGAGAAGACGACCTCGCCGGCTTTTGAAACTTTGGCCCCGTAGGCCTTGCCCTCAAAAATACTGCCGTCCCCGAGAACCAATCTGGCTTTAGGTGATTTATGATTCATGATTTAAGATTTATGATTCAAAAAAAAGAAGCCTGCGGGCTTCTTGGTTTTGTTGTGTATGGTACTTGATTGCCATTTACTTCTTATTAGTTTTAGATAAAATTTTTGCTTTTTTCTTTGATTTTTTGTCTTCTGCTTTGTTTTTAAGCTTTGGGTTAAGGTTAAGCTTGTCTGCATCTTCGTCCTTCTTTTTTTTAACGATTGTTGCGGCTGCAATCTTATCGTCTGCAGTAAGCCTCATGATTATTACTCCTTGTGTGTCGCGGGTAAGTCTTGGGACAGATCTAATTGTTGTTCTCATGACCTGACCCTTTTGGGATGTTAGGATTAAACTTTCATCTTCTTTTGTGAGAATTTGCGCCGTAACTATATTGCCAGTTTTTTCTGCTAGATTTGCGGCTTTTACACCCACGCCTCCTCGAAGTTGCATGGGCCAGGCGTCGACTAAAGTTTTTTTACCTATCCCCTTTTCGGTAATAACCAGTAATTCTGCCTTTGTGTCAGCTTTGTCTAAAGCATCCATTCCGATTAGCTCGTCCCCTGGTTTTAACTTAATACCGCGAACGCCCATGGTGTCTCTTGCCATTGGTCGTACGTCTGTCTCTTTGAATTTAATGGACATGCCGCGTTTTGAGATCATGAGTACTGTATCTTCTCCTTTTGTTAACCTCGCCCATGAAAGTTGGTCGCCAGAGGTTAATTTGATGGCGATAATGCCGGATCTTCTTATTGATTCGTAGGCGGAGATTGCAGTTTTTTTAACTACCCCATGTTTGGTCGCCATAATGACAAATTGAGGTTTGGGACCGTCTTTTTCTGTTTGTTTCTTCACCGGAAGAACTGACAGCACCTTTTCGCCTTGCATTAAGTCTATGAGATTGACAACAGCTCCACCCTTGGCAACACGTGATGATTCGGGAAGGTCATAAACTTTAAGTTGGAATACGCGACCGCGATCCGTAAAGAATAACAGATTGTCGTGTGTGTGGGTGACAAATAGCTGGCTTACGACATCTTCTTCTTTTGTTGTGATACCAGAGATGCCTTTGCCACCCCTTCTTTGGGTTCTGAAGGATGCTGGATCCTGACGCTTAACATAGCCGCCTTCTGTAAACGTTACAATTGTCGGTTCATTGGGGATGAGGTCTTCTTCCGAGAAATCACCAATTTTTTGCTTAAATACCCTGGTCCTTCTTTCGTCACCATATTTTTCTTTAAGTTTTTTTAGCTCATTTTTGGCAACATCAAGGATTTTTTCCGGGTGCTTGAGCAGATCTTCAAGGTATGCGATTTCTTCGTGTACCATAGCTAGTTCATCATCAATTTTTTGACGTTCGAGTGCTGCCAGGCGTTTGAGCTGCATATCCAGAATTGCAAGCGCTTGAATTTCGGTCAGCTTGAACTTTTGCATAAGGTTTACTTTAGCGTCAGTGGTGTCCCTACTCTTTTTAATTGTTTCTATGACAGCATCAATGTTGTCGACCGCAATTTTTAAGCCCTCTAGAATATGCTCGCGTTTTTTAGCTTCTTCAAGTTCGAATTTTGATCTTCTTGTTATTACATTTTGTCGATGCTTAATAAATTCTGTGAGGATCATCTTAAGGGTCAGAGTTTGCGGAGTGCCGTCAACAAGAGCGACTACATTGACCGGAAAAGATTGCTGCAATGCAGTGTATTTGTAAAGGTTATTAAGAATTGATTTTGGGCGTGCATCACGTTTAAGCTCTATGGCGATTCTCATACCTTTTCTGTCTGACTCATCACGCAGATCGGAAATACCATCAAGTTTTTTATCTTTGACGAGATCTGCTATTCGGGTTACGAGGGTTGCCTTGTTTACCTGATAAGGGATTTCGGTAACAATTATTTGAAAACGTCCGCCTTTTGTTTCTTCAATGTCGGCCTTGGCTCTCATCATGATTTTGCCTCGGCCGGTTGCGTAGGCTGCTGTTATTTCGGTTATATCAAAAATTTGCGCACCTGTTGGAAAATCTGGGCCTTTGACATATTCCATAAGGTCTTCGACAGATGCGTCCGGTTTTTCGATTAAGTGGATTGTAGCGTCGACAATTTCACACAAGTTATGGGGGGGGATGTTTGTGGCCATACCGACTGCTATACCAGAAGCGCCGTTTACCAAAAGGTTAGGAAGGACCGCGGGTAGCCAGACTGGTTCTTTTAAGGTGGCATCAAAATTGTCTATGAAGTCTACAGTATTTTTTTCAAGATCATAAAGAAGCGATTCGGTGACAGCTGCCATTCTGGCTTCTGTGTATCGCATTGCTGCCGGAGAATCACCATCGACTGATCCGAAATTACCCTGGCCATCTATGAGCGGATACCGCATTGCGAAATTCTGAGCCATTCTGACCATAGCGTCGTAAACTGCTACATCTCCGTGAGGATGGTATTTACCCAAGACTTCACCGACTATTTTGGCGCTTTTTGTATAATGGGCACTGTGGGTAACACCCATTTTTTGCATTGCGTAGATGATTCTTCTGTGAACCGGTTTTAGGCCATCCTTGACGTCTGGCAGGGCCCTGGCGACAATAACAGACATTGCATAGTCGAGGTACGACTTTTGCATTTCGGAGGTTATTTCGACCTGTAAAATTTTGCCTATATCTGCCATTTTATTGCCATCCTTTTTCTCCTATTATCCTTTGTGACGGCCGGTGAAATGTGAATCCCGCAGCTTGTACTTCAAGACTTGAAAAATGCGGCGTTTGGTTGTCAGTATTTTGGTCAGCATTTTCAGCAACTCTTTTCCACTGACTGTATTCCAGCTGACCCTTGCTGACTTGTTCTCCCACAGAAGCGTATATTTCCCCATTAGTTTTTTTAACTGTGATTAAGTAAGGGTCCTTAGTTTCCAGAGCAAGGTTGATACCGACAATGGGGACTGCTGGTTGGCCTCTAGGCCGAAAATCGCTGACGTTATCAGGGGCGGGGCTTACTACCAATACACCTTTTGATTTTTCGTCTGATAGGTCGAATTCAATTCTTGCTCCGTTTTTAGCGATTGTTTTGGCTGACAATCCCATTAGTAGTTTGACTTCTTTATTAACAGGTATGTTTAGCCTTGTTACCGCTGTTTCTTCTGTTCCTGGTCTCATTTTTATATATCCAGTGTTGCTGATTTTGCCCCACCAATTTTGCCTTTCGCCTTTTGGGTATTGTTCATACACGGTTCAAGGCGCAATTTTGGAGGGGCTACGAGCGCTTTTCTAACTGTAAATATCATATGTCCAGGGTGGCGCTCTTCGCATGAGTTTGAATAAATCGTTTCCTGGGCGGGACCTCGTCTCCCATGAGCATTGAGAAAACATGGTCAGCTTCTGATGCGTCTTCTACAGATACCTGCTTCATGATTCTGGTTTGAGGATTCATGGTTGTTTCCCAAAGTTGTTCGGGATTCATTTCACCGAGGCCTTTGTATCTTTGAATACTAATAGTTTTACCAGGTAACTTATCTTTTATAATCTGGTGCTTTTCTTCCTCATTGTAGGCGTAGTGCATTTCTTTGCCAGACGTCAATTTATACAGTGGAGGCATAGCTATATATAGGTAGCCTCGTTCTATTATTTCCGGTAAATAGCGGAAAAAGAATGTCAAAAGAAGTGTCATTATATGTTCACCGTCTACGTCGGCGTCTGTCATGATTACCACACGATGATAACGTGCTTTGTCGAAATTGACCGAGTCTCCTATTCCGGTCCCCAGGGCAATAATGAGAGTTTTAATTTCTTCAAATTCCAAGATTTTGTCTAGGCGTGCGCGTTCAGTATTTAAAATTTTGCCGCGAAGAGGCAATATCGCCTGGAACCGCCGGTCTCTCCCCTGCTTGGCGCTGCCACCTGCCGAATCTCCCTCGACAAGATAAAGCTCACTTTGAGCCGGGTCTTTTTCCTGACAGTCTGTTAATTTGCCTGGTAAAGTCATCCCTTCGAGTGCGCCTTTTCTGAGGACTGCCTCTTTGGCGGCTCGCGCTGCCATTCTTGCTTTTGCAGCCAGGATAACTTTTTCCATTATTTTTCTGGCCTGTGCCGGATTTTCTTCAAGGTAAATGTCAACCCCTTCCTTAACAGTTGTCATAACTATAGGCTGTATTTCTGCGTTGCCCAGCTTGCCTTTCGTTTGTCCCTCGAACTGAAGATGTTCGGAGTTCATTTTGATTGCGACAACAGCAGTAAGTCCTTCACGCATATCGTCACCGGCCAGATTCTCGTCCTTTTCTTTCAAGTAGCCATTTTTTCTGGCGTAGTCGTTGATGGCCCTTGTTAAGGCCATTCTAAACCCTGTTAGGTGGGTTCCGCCTTCGTGGGTTGCTATAACGTTTACAAACGATTCGACAGTTTCTGTGTAACCGTCGTTGTATTGCACTGCTGCTTCAACTACAACGTCGTCTACGGTTTTATTTACGTAGAATGGAATATCGTTTACTGTAGATTTGTCCTTATTGAGATGTCGAACAAGAGATTCTATTCCCCCGTCGAAATAATAATGGACTTCGCTCTCTGTCCTTTGATCGTAAAGATGAAACGCGAGGCCTGCAACAAGATAAGCCCTTTCCTTTATCTTTTTTGAAAGAATTTTAGAGTCTGTTTTGATGTCGGTAAAAATTGATTTGTCTGGAAGAAAGATTGAGGTTGTCCCAGTACTCGGTAAATTTAGGAATTGGGGTGATTGAGACTCATCTGTTGGTTCAACTTTTGTGGTCGGTTTCCCTCTTTTGTATTCTTGTCTATAAATCTTATTGTCGCGCCTCACCTCTACACGCATCCAATCTGAAAGCGCGTTAACAACAGATGCGCCGACTCCGTGCAAACCCCCGGAGACTTTGTATGCTCCTTCGGTGAATTTGCCACCGGCATGCAGGACAGTCATAGTTACTTCAAGTGACGATTTTTTGACTTTAGGATGGATATCGACGGGAATTCCACGACCGTCATCTGCAACGGTTATTTTTTCATCTTTATCGATTACTACCCAGACGTTTTTGGCAAAACCGGCAAGTGCTTCGTCTACGGAATTATCTATGATTTCCTTAACCAGTTCATGAAGTCCATTTGTATCCGTAGAACCGATATACATTCCCGGCCTTTTTCTGACCGGCTCTAAACCTTCCAGAACTTGGATATCACGTGCGGTGTATGTGTTATCTGACATATGGGGAAAATTCTTGTGGGGTTCTTAAAACCATTCAATAAATTGTAACAAAGATAGGTTTGGCAAGCAAGCAGTCTTGTGGCTAGTTTTGATGGTCGTTTAGAGTGCCAAGTATAAGATTGGCTATAGCAAATCTTGCATTAACATTAGCATTTATCATTTTTTTTGTTTCCTGCGTTTGTTCTAAAAGTTTTAGAATTTTTTGCCTTTCGTCTTTGTTATTAATGGTTTTTAAAAGCTTTTTGTAATATGCAAGCATTTGACTACTGATCCAAGAATTTGGATCTTTGCTTAGCGCATTCTCAAGAGTTGATACAAAAGTTTGGCTGCTAATGTCGAGCTCTTCTTTATTTTTTTGTAATGACTGGTCCTTTTGTGCGTTTATAGTCACAATCCTGGAATTTATTGTAGGCAGGAGATTTTTCGAAGAGTGGGCAATGAGGATCAATATGGCATGCGAGGGTGGTTCTTCGAGAACTTTGAGCAGGGCGTTTTGGGCCTCTGTAGTTAGTTTGTCTGCGTCTTTTATGACAACAATTTTTTGTTTTTGATATATGGGCTTTTGATAGAGCTGTTTTTTGAGGTTTCTGATTTCGTCTATGGATATTGATCCTTCTGTTGGTGATATGGTGGCAACATCAGGTGATTTTTGGGAAAATTCTAGATTCAATTTTTCAAGATGTGACGTTAAATCGTCGACAGAGTTATTGATATTGGAAATTATTAGATAGCTTTGAAACATTTTATATTTGGGTTTCTTTGCTTGTGTTTCCATTTTAGTTTGTTAATTGGTACTATTGATGTAAGCACTATTTTACCGTGTTATGACAACTGCTGCCCAATTTGTACAACCCAAGAGTGAATCTCTGAAGCAAAAATCTATCGAGGATGTCTTAGGCGAACGAGGGCTTTTAACGGTTGAACAGGTTAAGTTTGTAAAGAACGAGTCGAAGCGACGACAAGAACCATCCGAAAAAATTATTTCCCAAATGAATTGGGTTACCGACGAGCAGACGATGCAAGCTAAGGCTGAGGTTATGAATGTTTCTTACGCCAGACCAGACTCAATGCCTCTTTCACCAGAGACGTTGACTATAATTCCCGAGGATGTTGCTAAGCGGTTGGTAGTTATTCCTATTGGCCGAGAAGGAAACACTTTGTCAGTTGCAATGGTGGATCCAATGGATTTACAAACCGTAGAATTTCTGGAAAAGAAGAGCGGACTGGCTATCCGTCCTTTTTTAAGTACTGCGGAATCAATAAATAAGGCAATAAATGATCAATATAATCGCGGTTTGTCCAGTGAAGTTACGGAAGCGCTTGAAGAGGCTGGTGGAGTGTCTAAAACGCCGTTGCAGCAGGCGGAGGCAACTACGGTTTTGGGTGAGGCTCCGGTTGCGAGGATTGTTTCCACCCTTTTGGAATATGGTATTAAGATTAAGGCTTCGGATATTCACATTGAGCCTCTTGAGAATGAAACTCGTGTTAGATACAGAATTGACGGTATATTGCAAGAAAAGCTAGTATTGCCTCGTAAAATTCACGATGCAATCGTTTCGAGGATTAAGATATTGGGTAATATGAAAATTGACGAGAGAAGGATTCCTCAGGATGCCAGATTTAATTTTAAGGTGGCACAGGAAGATTTAGATTTAAGACTCTCCACTTTGCCTACCGCATTCGGTGAGAAAGTTGTGATGAGGCTTCTTAAAAAAACCGGGAAAGTTCCAACTTTACCTGAATTGGGTTTGAGAGGAAAGGCGCTTGCGAACTTACAGGATAGCATTGCCAGGCCACACGGGATAATTTTGATTACGGGACCAACAGGCTCCGGTAAAACTACAACTTTGTACGCGATACTTTCTAAAATAAACTCGACAGCGGTTAATATTGTAACACTGGAGGATCCTGTTGAGTATCAGATTCCAGGTGTCAATCAGGTTCAAGTTAATGTACCAGCGGGACTGACTTTTGCATCCGGCTTAAGATCATTTTTGCGACAAGATCCGAATATTATAATGGTTGGTGAGGTTCGGGATGCTGAGACAGCAGATCTTGCAATACAAGCATCTTTAACCGGTCATTTGGTATTTTCCACGCTTCATACTAATTCTTCTGCCGGGGCACTGCCCAGACTTCTTGATATGCATGCCGAACCTTATTTAATTGCATCGACCGTGACTTGTGTAGTAGGCCAAAGAGTAGTTCGTAAAATTTGCCAATCGTGCAAGATAGAAAAAAAGCAAACGCCCGAGACTGTGGGTGAACTTAAAACTGTGCTTGGGAAGCTTTATGACTTTGAGAAGAACAAGCTTGTTTTATTTGAGGGTAAAGGTTGTTCCGAATGCAATAACTCTGGTTATCAGGGAAGGATAGGTATATTTGAAGTGCTGCAGGTTACGGAAAAAATTTCGAGGCTGATACTTATTCGTGAAACTGCGCAAACTATAGAAAATCAATCAATTTCCGATGGGATGATTACGATGAAACAGGATGGCTACTTAAAAGTTATAGAAGGTGTTACAACACTGGAGGAGGTGTTGCGTGTTGCGCAAGAGTAGATAAGATATGTCTATTCAGGAATATTTAGAAATTGTTGTTAAAAAAGATGCGTCGGATTTACATTTGGTAGCCGGGCATTCACCCGTTATCAGGATTGACGGCCAGCTTGTGCCGCTAACATCATCACAGCTTTTGCCTGAGGAGACCGAGGATTTAGTCAATGAGCTGTTATCGACTGAGCAGAGGGAAATGTTTACCGTGAATAAAGAGATCGACTTCTCGTTTGCGCTTGGAGAGATTGCCCGCTTCCGTGTGAATGCATATTTCCAAAAGGGATATATTGGGGCGGCACTTAGACTGATTCCAAACAAGATTAAGACTATAGAAGAGTTAAATTTGCCAAGGATTTTGCATAATTTTGCAGAACTTCGGCAAGGTTTTATCCTGGTTACCGGCCCAACGGGACATGGAAAATCTACTGCGATTGCTTCTGTAATAAATGAGATTAATCTCAATAAGCCAATGCACATCTTGACGATAGAAGACCCGATTGAGTATGTGTATCCGAGGGGTAAGGCTTTGGTTTCCCAACGTGAAATGCATCTGGATACACATTCCTGGGATGTTGCCCTGAGATCTGCGCTTCGCGAAGACCCGGACGTTGTTTTGGTTGGTGAAATGCGTGATTTTGAAACTATCGCATCGGCAATTACTGTAGCTGAGACTGGCCATTTAGTTTTTGCGACACTTCATACGAATTCTGCTGCCCAGTCTATTGACAGAATAATTGATGTTTTTCCGGAAAACCAACAGGCACAGGTTAGAATGCAACTCGCTGCGACAATTGCCGGAATAGTCTCTATAAGGTTAGTTCCGACAATTGGTGGCGGTAGGATGCCAGCGTGTGAGGTACTCTTGTCATCTAATGCCGTGCAAACGGCGGTTCGGGACGGAAAGACACATCAGATCGATAATATAATCCAGACTTCTGGCGAACAAGGAATGGTTCTTTTTGATGCTTCCCTTGCCTTTCTTGTCAGGGCCGGTAAAATTTCGATGGAAAGTGCCAAAGCATATAGTTTGAGGCCAAAAGAGCTTGAACGTTTAATAGACAGCGGAGGCCAGATAATGCAGTCTTAAAGCGGTGAAATGTTATATCGATACCTTGCCAAAGATCAGGATGGAAAACCCGTAACAGGAGACGTAGAGTCTCTGGACGAAGCATCGCTGGTTAAAATTCTTCAACAGGAAAATCTAATCCCAATAAATATTACAAAGAGGGGCGGTGGGACAGGAAGTATAAGTATCTCGTTTGGAGGCGGTGTACCTTATGATGAGCTTGTAGGTTTTACAAGACAGCTTTCGACGATGGTTTCTGCCGGCCTGCCCCTGACTGATTCCTTAGTAATTTTGCAGAAGCAAACGAGAAATGCGCATTTTGGCAAAATACTTTCTCAAATTGTTGCAGATGTTGAAGGCGGTTTGGCACTTTCGAAGGCAATGGGGCAACATCCTAAAGTTTTTAGTGTTGTTTATATAAGACTTATAGAGGCTGGCGAAACAGGAGGGGTTTTGGACAAAGTGCTTATGAAACTTGCCGATTCGCTTGAAAAGGAAAAAGAGTTTAAGTCCAAAACAAAGGGTGCTTTTGTTTACCCCGCAATTGTGGTTGTGGTGATGATAATTGTTGTCGCTGTCATGATGATATTTGTCATTCCAAAGTTAACGATGCTTTATGAGGAGATCGGGACCGATTTGCCTCTTATGACCAGAGTAATGATAGGTGTGTCCGATTTCATGGTTGGCTTCTGGTGGTTAGTTTTGATTATTGTTGCAGGTTCTATTTTTGGATTCCGTTTTTTTGCAAAGACTCCCCAAGGGTCGGATTTGGTTTCGAAGATGGTTTTAAGCTTGCCAGTTTGGGGTAAGATGAGAAAGACGATCATTCTGGCAGAATTTACAAGGACGCTTGGGCTTCTCATTGGCACTGGTATACCTATCATTACGGCTTTAAAAGTAGTACGGGATATTCTTGCAAATTCGACTTACCGCGACGGAATAGATTTTGCCATGAAACGTGTTGAGCGCGGTTCTCCTTTGCATGTGCCAATGGCCCAAAACCCTGCGTTTCCGCCCATTATTGCCCAAATGATGAGGGTTGGTGAGGAAACCGGCAAGATGGACGAGGTTTTGGGGCGGCTTGCTGTTTATTTCGAGCAGGAGAGCGAGAATATGGTTAGGAATTTAACGACGGCGATGGAGCCAATTATATTGGTGATTTTGGGTGTAGGCGTGGGGGTTTTGGTGCTATCGATAATTATGCCTATATATAACTTGACGGCGCAGTTTTAACTAGAAACGAGAAACTAGAAACTATAAACGAGAAACTATAAACTATAAACTGTAAACTATAAACTAGAAACTAAAAACTAGAAACGAGAAAAGATTTGTGTTGTGAATGATTTTAGATTTGTAAATTTCAAAGTATATAATGATGCAAAGAATTTTTATCATGATATTGTTGCCATTACGGCTAAATTTCCAAGACCCTACTGGGAGCTTGGTGACCAGATGAGAAGAAGTGCTTTGTCAGTTATTTTAAACATTGCTGAGGGTTCAGCCAAAAAATCCGATATCGATTTCAATCGCTATATTAAAATATCTCTAGGTTCCATCAATGAGTGTGTAGCTGGATTAGATGTAGCACAGAGCGAAAAGTTAATAAGTGGCATAACTTTTAATAAGCTAACTGCGCGTGCCGCAGAGATAGCAAAACAGCTAGGCGGTTTTTCCAAGAAATTGAAATAATTGTTTCCTGTTTCCTGTTTCCTGTTTCCTGTTTCCTGTTTCCTGTTTCCTGTTTCAAGCCATCTTATTGCTTGACAAATAGTAGGCCGTCATTGGATACTAAATTAGTATTGAAAATCTCTTTCGAGAGGAGGTGAAACCTAAACTATGTTTATTAAACCTGTCCAGAAAAAATTTAAGGGTTTCACCCTAATCGAGCTTCTTGTTGTTATCGCAATTTTAGGTATTTTGGCTGCAGCCGTGTTGGTTGCTATTAATCCTGGTAAGAGAACCAGACAAGCACAAGATGCTAAGAGGAAGAATGATATTGGTGCAATAGCAACTGAAGTTCAGGGGTACTTTACAACTCCGGGAAGCGGACTGTATCCTGGTTCACTGTATGTGCTAACGGCGCAAAGTTATTTAAAGCAGATGCCTTATGATCCAACGGCCGGTACTGGCACGGATGCGTATGGCTATTCTGTTAACGGGACTACGACCGAGGCTGCTGTATGGGCTACGCTAGCGGAACCTACTACAGGTAGTAACCCAGCTTATTTATGGTGTTATCAGACTTCGTCTGGTGTAGCTCGTGAGATTTTAACTAATGCCACTGGTGATTGTACTCCGTAGGTTTATTAGAAGGAAGAGTACAGCTTAAGCTTAGTTGTACTCTTTTTTCGTGGCTTGAAGTGTGATTGTAGTTTTTGGTTGGCCGTCTTTGGTTATAATATAAAAATGTTTTTCCCGCTAGGGGTATTTATGTTCATTTTTTTGGTCTACGCTCATGGTGTTTCACCGTCTGTGTTTGGTGGGGATAGCGGGGATATTATTTTGTCGGCGTGGTTTGGAAGCATTGCACACGCTCCCGGTTATCCTTTGAATTCAACTATTGGTTGGGTGTTTACGCATTTACCTTTTGAAGGCACGATAGCCTACAAAGCTAATTTGATGGCAGCTTTTATTCAGGCTAGTGTTGTGCTGTTAGTATTCTTGACTGTTAAGAAAATCATAAATAATACTTTGGTGTCATTGGCAACTGCATTTACTTTGGGTTTTACTTCATTATTTTGGCTTTACGCGCATGTGATTGAGGTATTTCAGATAAACACGTTATTGATTTCGGCCAGCGTTTTTAATCTAATTTGCTGGAGACAGAAAGAGCTTAAAGGAAAACGTAGCTTCCATCTGTTTTATTTATCGATTTGTTTTTTGAGCCTTGCAATTTTTCACCACCAGACGTCCGTTTTATTTGCACCAGCATACGTTTATTTAGTTTTTAAGACAAAGAAAGATATTTTCAAACGCAAACGAGTTTTATTAAACTCGCTGTTTGCATTTGCTGTGGGACTTATTCCTCTACTGTACCTACCGATTGCAGCAACTATGGATGCACCAACAAATTGGGGTGATGCCACAAAGATCACTACTTTTTTAAGAATTATTACTCGTGGCGAGTACGGAACATTCGTAGCAGCGGGTTCTCTAATAGGTTTAGATTTCGTTTCACGACTTGCAGAACTTGCTAATTACTTACTTTTTTTAAAAGCTGATTTTAAAATGTTAGGTGTACTTTTAATTTTTTTAGGAGGTGTTTACCTGTTCGTTAAGGATCGAACAACTTTTTGGTTTTTCTCAATCGCAGTTTTTTTCACTGGGCCGTTTTTTTTGTTTTACTCCAGTTTTCCATTTTTTAATGATTTTTATGCAGGTCTTTGGGAAAGATTTTTACTCCTGAGCTATTTTTTCAATGTGTTCTTCATTTCATACGGTTATTTGGCTTTTTACTCGATTTTAAAAACTTTTTTTAAACGATTTAAATTTTCTAGACAGAGAGAATTGAAGGTGCCATTGCTGCTTTTCTCGCTGATTATTTTGATATTACCCGTTCACTTGTTTGCGGTAAATAACTACAAAACGGATTCATCTTCGTTTCGTTTGGGAGATTGGTTGGGAAGTGATATTTTGGCGTCGGCTGAGGACCGGGGGATCATTTTTTTGTTAGGAGATACTCAAACTTTTAATACAGAATATGTATATTACACAAGCAAGAAATACTGGGATATTAAGATAATTCGGGGCGGCTCCCTCAGTGACATTGACTACAGGTCAAAGTTGACAAGGTTGTATCCTGATTTAATATTTCCATCAGATTTCTTGGATAATAGCAAACTGCAAGGTGAATACTATATTCGTAATTTAATAGAAAAAAATCGTGAAATGTTTCCGATTTATTTTTATTCTAGCCCAGTGATTATCGACAACTACCGATGGATGCAGACTGGATTATTAAAAAAATTGATCCGAATAGATGAATATTCTTCAGCGGAACTTGTAAAAATTAATGGCGATTTATTTTCTAATTTTGCTTTTAACGATTTTAATTCTGACGGGCAGTATGAGCAGTTCATGACGGCTCATATTAAAGAGAGTTACTATGGCTCTATTATGCAACTTGCTGTCGAGTTAATTGATAACAATTCTAATGACTTGGCGGCCTATTATTTAAATCGTGCGAAAATGCTAATGCCTGACAGAAAGGATGCTTATGCAGTCTTAGGCAATGAGCTTTTTTTGAAAAAATATTGTGATGAAGCGTTAAAGAATTTTGAAAAAGTATACGAGCTTGACCAAAAGGAATGGAAAGCATTGGAGGCAATTGGTAATGTTTATGGAGATTGTGTAGGAGATCAACAAAAATCCCTTATGTATAAGGCGAGGGCAAAAGATTTAAGGGTTGAAATTGAAGGATTTTCGCTGGAGTAAACTAGGATAAGTAGGCGTTTCTTGACTTCCATATTATGACTATTGATGTTAACAAGGCCGCTAATGTAATAAAGAGTGATGTTGTTATTATGCGTGGCCTGTAGTCGAACATAATTGAGCTTGTGCCCCTAGGAAGAATTATTGCCCTTGAGTTAGCATTCGCTGGGTATATTTTTGTCTGGTGCCCATCTATAAAAGCTTTCCAGCCTTTATAGTAACTATCCGACAGTACGAGTATAGAGCTTTTATCCGTTTTAACTTGGATTTCTACCTTATTATTGGTTTTGTTTAACGACAAGATCTCAGAGTTGTTTTGATCGCCTTCTTGCTTGGGCAGATTTATTTCCTCTTCCAAAATAACCGAGTTCCTCGGATCGTAGTTTTCATCATTTAGAATTTGCGAGAAGTCCATACGATTTTTTGCGACTTTATAATTATCCACAATGTATGCATTTTGTAAGAAGTCTAAGTTTTCGTACAAGTAGATGCTTTTGTTATTATGCTCGAGCAATCTGACTAGTCTCCAATTTTTAGCTGATAATTTATAGGGAATTGTTAGATACCGTACGTTTGAGAAATCCAGAACTTTTTCGCTAATATTTCCGATTTGATATTCTTGCTCATTAAGTTTAATTTGTGATCTTGATAATTGTTCGACTAGACTCATGCGGTTTGGAACTATGCTTTCATAACCGTATAGATGGGAAATATTAAATTGTAGATTGAGATTTTCGTTTAGAAAATTTCTGTAGAAGAAATAGTCGTTGCTATTTTCCGACCAGCCATTTTTGTAAAACGTATCATTCCAAAAGAGGTGCTGTCCAATACTTGCTATCCTATCACTCTGGATTGAATTGGTTATTTCGGGTGGTGATAACCACATATCTATACTGCCAACTTGGCTGTAAGGTTTCCAAACCCTAAAAATATCAATAGTTACTAAAATTGGTATTAGAACCAATAACAAATAACTAATAATTCTTTTTCGAGTTTTTTTTATATTGTTTAGGACGAGGGCGCAAATAAGGGCTGCCGAAAAAAATGAAATAAAGAGGAACCTTGACGGTACTCTGAAGAAGCTGAATGGTGGCATGGAGAAAATTGGATGAAGGGGTGCTTGATGACCGAGGGAGAGAGTAAATCCTAAAAAGAAAAATGCTAAGAGTACTAAGAGTAAATTTTTGTAATTGTTGAAGCTTTTTCTAAATAATAAGAATAGGCTTGATATTAATAAAACGAACTGAATTATTCCAAAATAGGCGTTACTTTCCCAAAAAATTCCCCAATTCCCTGGTTGCCAATGAGGGTATGTTCCATATTTAGGATTACCCAAGATATAAGGCTGTATAATTGTTAACAGATTTCTAAATTTGAATGGAAATTGAGTTAGAATTGCTTGTGGACTTGTGTCACTAAACCATTTTGAAGTCTTTATTAAGAAATAAGTGGGTATAAGTTGTATAGATGTGATTAACAAGCCAAGAAATATTGTTGCTAGAAATAAGAGTATTAATTTTGTGTGCGATTTCTTTTCCAGTTTTTTTTGCTTTAGTTTGTATATATAAAAAGCACTCAAGAAAAATAAATTATATGTTGGAATTTGCGGAGAACCTGCAAAATATTGTTCGGCTAGTACAAACGGTACTATGGTTAAGAAAATTATCCGTTTTGTATTGAAAAATGAGTTTATCAACCAAAAAAGCCATGGTATGGCAGCCATTCCAAGAATTAAGTTGTAGTGATGATAATGAAGGGTAAAAATTGGTGAGTATGCAAATGTTAGTGCTGCCACAAGCGAGGCTGACTTGTTGAATCCGAAAGACCTTGAAAGTAAATATGTACCTGCGGAGACTAAAATAGCGTTTACCACATAACCAAGGTTAAATGCTAGCCAAAACGGTAAAAAACTGAAAAACAGTAAATTAGGTAAATAAAAGAAACCCATCTCTAAACCATCCAAAACAGGATATCCCTGATAAATGTCCTTTTCCCATAGCGGTAGATTTCTCTCATGTAAATTTTTCCACATCAAGTACTGTGTTGGGATTTTTGAATGTATCAAATCGCTTCTACCATAATCTGGGGTGACGTAAATGGATGGTGTTGGCCAGAAAAGGTTGAAGTGATACCCAATAGAAATCATGACTAGAATAGCGATGGGCCAAAGCTTTTTGAAGTAATTTTTGATCATAGACCTACTTGTAAATAATATTATTTGTATTGGCTGATTTAATAATTCTTTCTGCAATTTCAAGTGCGTGGAGGCCGTCTTCCCCAGTTACCGGCATTCTTTTTTTGAACAGTATTGCGTTGATGAAAGCACGTAGTTCGATATAGAGTGGTTCTTGTGCCTGGAAAGCAACCTTAACTACATCTGCTCCAGTAAATGGAAAGTAATTCTCGGTATTTGTGTAAACATGACTGCTTTGCCTTGAAAATTGCAACTCTTGCGTTAAGTAATTGGCACTGTACATGCCGTTTTCTCCTAAAATTGTTAGATTTCGTGCCTTTATAGGATGTAACCAACTTACCTCGAGAAGCCCTATCGTTCCCGACTTGAATCTTAGAAGCGCTGACATCAAGTCTTCTTTTTTATGAAACTTGGTTAGGCCTTCTGCGTACAGTCGTACAATTGGCTCGCCAAGTAAATATTGCATAACATCTATATCGTGAGTGGCAAGATCAATGACAACTGATACATTATTTTGTGACATGACAGGTGGAGAAAAACGCTGTGTATGTATTTTAATTATTTTACCTATTTCGCCTGATTTAATTCTTAACTTGATTTCATTTACAACCGGGTTAAACCTCTCAATGTGTCCGATCATCATGGGTGTATGGCTTACTTTTGCGAGTTTGGTAAGTTTTTTGGCCTCCGTGAGCGTTTCGCAAATAGGTTTTTCTATAAAAGTCACCAGTTTTCTCTTTATACATTCCGTTGCTGTTTTGTAATGCAGTGGTGTTGGCATACAAATTGTTATGGCATCTAGCTTCTCGTTTTCGAGAAGCTTGGTGTAGTTTGTGTATCCTCTTACTTTATATTGTCTTGCGATCTTTTGGGTTTTTTCCTGATCAACGTCACAAACTGCTATTAAGTTAACATCTGGAAGAGAGGACAAAATCTTTATATGATTTCTTCCCATATACCCGATACCAATAACGGCAATATTTACCTGTGATTTCATGGACTGATTTTGTATGATTTTTTACAGGTGTGGCAGTAGTATTTATTTTTTTCTAATCCTTTTAGGTTATGGCCGTTTTTGCAAACATAGCCGATTAGTTTTGCCGGATTTCCTGCAAGTTTTGAATAGCTTGGAATAGAATAGGTTACTACACTACCTGCACCTATAAGCGAATATTTGCCAATAGTGACATTGGGCAAGAGAATGGCGCCTGCACCAATTGACGAGCCTTTTTTAATGATGATTGTGCCGCTTTGCCAATCTTTTTTTGTCTTTAACTTGCCAAGTTTTGCTGCTCTTGGATATTTGTCATTAACGAGGCAGGCATTTGGGCCGATAAAAACCTCATTTTCTATTATCGTTTTAAAAAATATTTGAGCGTTATTTTGTATTTTAACGTTAGACCCGATTTTTACATCATGGTCGATGTACACATTTTTTCCAATAATGCAACTGGATCCGATTGTTGCACCCTCTCTAATCTGGGTTTGCGACCAAATCGTTACATTTTTGCCTATTTTTGCTTTTCGGGATATATCTGCAGTTTCATGTATCATACGAGAAATTTGAGTAATATTTTAACAATTTTTTCTGATGCGTGACCATCGCCGTAAAGGTGTTGGTGCTTTTTGGGAATGTGTGGGTTCATCGAGTGCTTTAAAATTAGTTTTTCATTGCACTTTACAAGATGGTTCCATTTAGAATTAACTGTTTCTTGCCATTCTGTTGTGGATCTTAGAGTAATGCAGGGCGTTTTGAGCCAATAAGCTTCTTTTTGTATGCCGCCAGAATCTGTTAAGACAGCCTTAGCCATTTTTATAAGTGTTAGTGTTTGTGAAAAAGGTAACGGTTTCAATAACTTTATATTATGGCCTATTTTGACATTTACCAGTAGCCTGCCAGTTTTTGGATGCATAGGAAAGATGACAGTCTTTTTGAGTTTTGTAAGTATTGTAAGTAGTTTTTCTAAGCGTTTTAGGCTAAGTGTATTTTCCTGTCTGTGGATTGTTAAAAGGTAAAAACCTTTTGGTTTTATCTGGAGGGTTGTGGGTATTTCTGTTTCTATTTTCGTTTTTTTAAAAATATCGTAATTTATGTCCCCTGTTAAAAATACGTTATTGTTGACCCCCTCCTTTTTTAAGCATTCGACAGAATATTTGGAAGAACAAAAAAGGATTGATGAGATATGGTCACAAATAATTCTGTTGACCTCTTCCGGCATTGTTTTATCATAACTTCTCATACCGGCTTCTATATGGCCCACTAGCATGTTTGACTTGACAGCTGCAACTGCTCCTCCCAATGTAGAGTTTGTGTCCCCATATACTAGTGTGAAAGATGGGTTAATTTTTGATAAGGCTACTGCACATTTTTTGATAATGTTTGCGGTTTGTAATGCAGAAGAGGATGAACCAATTGACAAATTCCAATTTGGTTTGGCAATTTTCAACTCTTTAAAAAAATTATTGGCCATTAAGTTATCGTAATGCTGGCCGGTGTTAATTATTTGGTGATTAAAATGTTTAGCCAGATGTGGTGCGATGGCGGCAAGTTTTATGAATTCAGGGCGGGTGCCAACAACCGATACTATTGTTTTTTTAATCATTCAAGTTGACCGCGTGCAAACTCAAAATAGAGTTTTAAGTGATTTTTAATGCTGTTTATGAGGTGCATTTTACTTGAGCCTTTCCTTTTAGTCCAATCTACTTTTGATGCAATTTCGATAAATTGATATCCAAGTTTGTTTATTCTTATCAGCAGTTCTACGACTGAGGGAAATCCATCATGGGAGATAAATTCGTTTTTGTAATGTTTCTTTAGGTCGATTAAGATATTTGCCGGATATACTCTATAAAATGAGGAATATGTTTTGACTCCTTTTATTCTAAAAATTAACGAGTCGAGGATTGATGCTACTCTGCTTAGGAAAATTCTGTAGCCTGTAACACCAATAAATGATCCTCCTTGCGCGTGAGGTGATGCCAGCGCTACTTTACCGGTTTTTGCAATCGTGATTAAACTATTTAAAATTTTGTAGTCAGTAGTGTTATCGGCTTCCATTGTAACGACTATGTCTTTGTTTTTTAACTTGGGAATTACAAAATTGAATCCATATTTAAAAGCGTAACCCGCTCCACGGTTATTGTCATAACCAATCCTTATTATGGGGAATTTATTTTTAAGCGTCCTTGTAATTTCTTTTGTGTTGTCGCTTGACCCGTCGTCTATTAAATAGATTTTATTGTTCCCTTTTAAAAATGTGCTTATATTTTTTACTAAACCCTGTAAATTTGCGGCTTCGTTAAATGAAGGAATTAATATGTAAATCATAGAATTTTAATATTATAAGTTAAAGCAAAATTATTCAATGCTTTAGAGTGAAGCCAACTTAACAATTTTACCTCTATTCTTTTTGCCCTTTTTGATGATGAAAATTGCCCGATATTTTTTATCTATCTAAAAGAGTATATTCTTAAGTGTTTGGGTTTTAAAATTTCTGTGTTGAGGGATGGGTGTTTTGGGTTTTGTTGTAGGAGTGAGAGTTGTTTCTTAAATTTTTTCTGTAGATTACGTTTTTTAAGGTATACAAGAAAATCACTTCTTAGTTCTTCACTTTGCATAGGCCGATGATTTTTTGAGGCCGGAAGTTACGCTTTTTATAAAGTTCTGGGAGTATTTGCCTGTTTTTGCCAAATCCAGTGCTATTTTTTCCAATTGCATGGGTTTAAATTCTTCAAGTTCAAAATCCGCTTGCATATTTTGCCTCAAAAGATTTCTTATAAATTCTGACCTTGTTGCAAAACCCTGGTCTTTTGCTTTTTGGTCCAGCTTTTTGGCTATTTTCTCAGGTAGTGATATTGTTACCGTTGTCATTGTTAACATTTAATAATAATTGTTACTTATTGTCAATAAATCACTATATTTAACAATTGAAATAGATACTTGCTTGGTTTATTCTAGAGTCATGTTTCTTTATTTGGTCTTATTTTTTATTCTAGGCAGCGCGATTGGCAGTTTTTTGAATGTGGTAGTGGGTGGAATCGTGGAGCTAACGATTTTTTTCTAAAATTTTGAGTATTTGTGCCGCAAAATTGCGGAGATCTGTAATGTTTTCTTTATAATCTGCAAAAAGCAGGGAATAATCAAAATCATTGTATCCGTGAACAACACGATTTCTAAAGTCAGCAGCCTTACCCATTTTTTTTGCCAACTTGTCGTCTATTATTGATCGTTCACCAAGGAGCAAGAAAGCGTCTTTTGCAGTTTCTTTGTGTGGTAAGTTGGACTCAGCAATTACGTGTGCAGCTATGTCGATTGCAGTTTCTACGGCTTGTTGAAGACGAAAGGTTACCAAATCATGAATGTCTTCGTCTTTGATGAAAGACTGCTGGTTAAATTCCATTTGTTCAATTCTCGTGAGATGTTGATTTAGAAAGTCTAGTTTTTTAAGAATCAGAGTTTTATCAATTGGCATAAGGGGCAAGTTTGTCTTTCAGGAACTTATTATAAGTGTTTCTTATATAAGCGGTATCATAGTAATTGTGAATGGTAAAAGCTTCAAAATTGTTTTTGTCCCTTCGTGATTTTTCGTAAATTAATTCCCCTTTTGTGATAATTTGGAAGAGAAATATAGGAGAGGACGTTTTATCTACAGTTGACAAATCTAGGTCTTTTGGGAAGTTTAGGTGCTTGACTAATTCGTAGACTTTGTTTGAGTCCATAATTCTCTTGTTGCGAACTACCACGACCAGGTCGAAGTCACTTTCGGCAGTTGTCTTTTTTGTGACAGTTGACCCTATGACATAAGCTGTCAGAATTTCCGGCTCTTTTTTAAAAATCGTCTTGATTTGGTCGTATAGTTTATTGTTTGCCATACGAGGTAAATTTTATCATTATTGCTAATGCTTTAAAAGCCACGTTATTATCGAGAAGTATGATTCTATATCTTATTCTATTTTTCGTTCTCGGTTCTGCAGTTGGCAGTTTTTTGAATGTGGTTGTTGACAGAACAATCCGGGGTGAGGGAATTTTGGGGAGATCTTATTGTGAGTATTGCCGCGCGACTTTAAAAACTCCCGATCTTATCCCTATTATTAGCTTTATTGCTCTTGGGGCACGTTGCAGGTATTGTAAAAAACCGTTGAGTTGGCAGTATATAGCGGTTGAAGGTGTAACTGCTGTCTTGTTCACTTTGGCCTTTTGGGTTCTGATTGCTGGCAACAGTTTTAATATTTTCAATCTTTTATTTTGGTTTGTGATTATATCTGTTTTGGTAGTAGTTGCTACTGTCGACTTTAAGTTTTCGCTAATTCCCACAAGCTTTGTTTATGCTATTTCCCTAATCTCGCTATTTTATGTTTATTTTTCTTTCCCCTCCCCTGTATTTATTGATCATATAATTGCGGCTTTTGGGGCGGCGTTGTTTTTTCTTTTAATAGTTATTGTTACTTTTGGGCGCGGTATGGGTCAGGGTGACATTGTGCTGGCGTTTTTTATGGGGATGGTTTTAGGTCTGAGGGTAACAATACTTTCACTTTTTTTGGCATTTTTGGTAGGTGCGGTTGTTTCTGTAATTCTTGTAGTTTTGGGCAGAAAAAAGTTTGGCAATACGATACCTTTTGGCCCTTTTTTGATATTAGGTTTCTTTATATCTTTATTTTGGGGAGAACAGATTCTAACTTACTACTTTAAAATGTTATATTAGTATATGTCTAGCGTTTACGTTTGGCGATAAACGACTAAAGACTAGCGTAAAATGACTACAAATCTGCCTGAATTTAACAAGAAACTGGAAACTGGAAACAGGAAACAGAAAATTGGTTTTCAGAGTTTAAGGTTTCCGGTTTATTGTTTAAAGTTATCCCCTGCTTTTTCACTCATTGAGCTTATGGTGGTAATCTCACTATTTACTTTAGTCGCTGTTGTGGTAAGTGTTTCGTATATAGGATTTCAGGGACGTGAAGAAGTAAAAAGTGCTGCATTGCAGGTTAAAAATGATTTGAGGTTTGCGCAGAATAAAGCGCTTACAGGAGACAAGGTTACTAATTCGCCCTCTCCTGCCGGATGTCAGACAACAACTGCAACTGTAACCGCGGCGGATGTTTTAGTAGGCTGGTATGTAAAATTTGATAGAACAAGCGGGAACAATACGAGTTACCAGATTGTTGGTGATTGTTTTTCCGGCGGCTATGAAAAAAAATTCGGTGCGATTACTTATAGATTACCCAGTGATGTAGTAATTTCTACGATTACTGTTGGAGGTGTGGGGGTGGATGTTGCGAACGTCCTGTTTCGGCCTTTGGATTTGGGTGTTTCTTTCCATGACTTTAATGCGACTACAACTACCCTGCCAAATGATGTTGATTTTATTGATAATATACTTGGTTCTTTGGTGCACAAAATATCAGGATCTGAGGTTGTCATATCACTTCAGTCTTCGGGCGGTACTTATAATATAAAAGTTAACCAATTCGGGAATATTGAGGAAGTCAAGATATGAAATATCAAGCTGGCCAATCGTTAATTGAAGTGTTGATTGCGTTTGCGGTGACTGTTGTTATTGGAGTTGGGCTTATCTCTGCCAGCCTTGTGACGCAGCGAGCAGCAACATCTGCAAGGAACAATGCGCAAGCAACAAAGCTTGCCCAGCAATATGTAGAGCAGATTAGGATAATTCGTGATGTTAGGGGTTATAATTATATTAATACCTTTAATCCTGCTTGTTATAGAATAGAGACTTATGGCAATCTTGATCCCAGTGCTTGGACATTTCAGCTTGTAACCGTGACTAACGCCTGCTCTGCAAGTTTAGATAATGGTGAGGTTGTGAACATACCTGAATTCAAGGCGACTTTTTATCGTGACTTCGATTTATCTGCAGATTCTCTCGGCAAAAGGACAGTGACTGTTACAGTTTCCTGGTTTGAGGGAGTAAATACACGGCTGGTTGAACTTGAAAGTACCATATCCAACTGGCCGACCAATTAGTTAGACTTTATTTTATGTATATAAACCGGAATAATCATTACAGGTTTAAATCTACACGTTCTGGCTTTACATTGGTTGAGTTTTTAATAGTAATTGGGATTCTCGCGCTTTCTATTGGATCGATACTTCTTTTGTTGACTTCCGTTATCAAAGGAACAAATCAGACAAACATCTCTGCGGAAGTAAAACAGAATGGGCAGGTTGCTCTTGATTCCATTGAGAGGCAAATTAGGGGGGCTGTAAGTGTGGATGAAATGGCGCAATCCTTGTTGACAAGTTATGGGTCATCTCCTAGCATTAATAGTGGAATAATGGTAACGCAAAATTCCGGAAATAATTTGTATATTATTTGCGTTAACAGTTATACAGTTCCAGGTAGCCCGGAGCAAAATAGAAATGGTTGGATTGGAATCGCAAGTGGTACTTCTCCTCCTGCTGTGCGAGGCGATTATCAAGCGCTAACCAATACGGATTTAATTTCTGGTGTGAATATTGTTTGTGCAGTGAATTTGAGTAAAGCGTTACAGGTTCATACAACTGGGACTTCTACCAGGGGTGTGACTTTATATTTTGCAGCGCAACAGGCCATCAACGCTCCAGCAAGAGCGGATTTTTTGGCAGAAGCCCAGTTTAAAACTACAATTGCGCTTCGGGATTATAACTAGAGATAACTATATTTGCTAGCCGGCTGGTAATTATATTCATAGGTTGTTTGAGCACTCATTGTTTTTAAATTGACATAATTATTTCTTTGTGCGTAAACTGGGATAGGGTCTGCTATGATTGTTAAGCGAAAATCCGGTCAAATTCTTGTACTTGTGCTTCTTGTGGTGGTTGTGGCGCTTGCTGTTGGATTGTCTGCTGCTTCACGAAACCTGGTTAATCTAAAGTCTTCCACACAAGCAGAACAATCGCAAAGGGCATTTACTGCCGCAGAAGGCGGAGTTGAGGATGTTTTGTCCAAGATACCTGCTGTCAGTGATGTTATTCTTACGGGTAATCCTACTACTGAATGTACAAAAGTTGATACAACATCTGCAAATTGTACATTGCAGATATCAAATGGAGAGGGTAATGTGAAGGTGGTACAAAAGAAAGCATATGAGAGAAATGTGGAACTCGGTGACGTTGCACAGGTAAATTTGGACTTATATACAGGAGATGTTACTATTGAATGGATAAAGACCGGAGATCTTGCCCAATCTACACTCGAGTTTACATTCGTGTGTCAAAGTGTTAGTGGTACTTGTATGGGAGATGCAATGAGCGGTGGATATGGACAGCATCGTGAGTTTTACACGAATGGTGCAAGTATTCCTTCCGGTCAATCAGGTGTGAGTAGTTGCACGGTAGCGACTGCTCCGTTTACATGCAAAAAGGTGTTTAACATTGCTGTTGCAAACGTAAAATTTTTGAGGATTAAGCCGTTTTGGAGCAGGACGACGGTTAACATAACACCGGGAAATGTGTCGGCCTTTCCTGTCCAAACGTATGAAATCACATCGACTGCGACAACCAATACGGGTGTTTCCAGAAAGGTTGAAGTTAGACGTGATGCGCTTCCACAGCTGCCAGCAATTTTTGATTATGTGTTATATTCTGGTGGAGATATAGAAAAATAGGTTTTGTTATATGGATACTAAGATTAAAATTCTTTTAACTGTAATAGGATTGGCGGCAATCCTGGTTCCGGCGGCTTTACTGATAATTTTTTCCAAGAAGAGTGCAGACAATTCTACTGGTTCAGGTATTTCTGGTGGGAATAGGGAGTTGAGGCAGGATGCAGTTCAAAATGAACTTGACAATAACCCCTTAAAATCAGTAGTGGTATCGCCTTCACCGGTTGCGTCCCCGGTTGCAGTGTCTCCTAAACCCTCACCGACACCTTTGAGCGTCACGTTACCTGTTCCCCCTCTTGAGAGTACCCCTGGAAGCGGCGTAAACTAATATTATGGCTGCCCTACCATTTGGCCTTGATATTGGCAGATCTTTTATTAAAGTTGTTCAGGTAAAAAGACATGGTGGTAAAAAGTTGCTGACATCTGTATTTAGTGCTGCTACGCCTTCTGGTGGTATGGTTACTGATTCTCCTATAGAACTCAAAAAAATTTCCGAATCTGTAAAGTCTGCAGTTTCACAAGCAAAGGTAGAAGGCAGACAATGTATTGTTTCTTTGATTGAATCTCAAACGGTAACAAGGCTTGTTCAGATGCCTAATTTGACTGATAAAGAACTTGCGGCTGCTATTAATTATGAAGCCGATAAATATATTCCTTTGCCAATTAAAGAGGTAAATTTGCAATATAAAGTTGTTGTCAGGTATCCGACTGGTATGGAAGCAGGAGGCAAAATGGATGTTCTTTTGGTCGCTGCGCCAAAGAGGGTTGTGGAAAAATATCTGATTGTGGTGCACGACTGCGGGTTGAAGCTTGCAGCTATTGAAACGGAGTCATCGGCTACCGCAAGAGCTTTGGCAAGCGGAGTTGAGGCGGCTGTTGTTATCGTTTCTTTTGGTAGCGCTTCTACCGAGGTTGTGGCTGTAAGGCAAGGCAGCGTTATATTTACCAGATCTATTCCAACTGGTGGTGATGCGCTAACTAGAGCTGTGATGGCCGAGTTTAATTTGCAGCACTCTCAGGCAGAACAATATAAACATTCTTACGGAATTTTAGAGAACCAGCTTGGAGGGAAGGTAGCAAGTGTACTAAAACCTGTCCTGGAAGTAATTATTGCTGAGATTATAAGGGCTGTGGATTTTTCTAAAACTCATATGCTAGAAGCTCAGCTTGCCAGGATAATTATTGCAGGTGGTGGTGCTTATCTGCCCGGACTTAGCGAATTTGTTACACGCAGAACAAGTTTAGAAGTATCATTGGCTGACCCATGGGAGGAATTTGTAAAAGAAGGTTTGATTTTGAAGTTTCCCGGGCAAGGCGGGTTTTATACTACGGCGACGGGGCTTGCCGTGCGAGGATGAAGCCTTGCCGGAAACGCTTTATTTTGCTAGGCTGAAGTAAAGCATTAGATTTGGAGAATTATGGCAGATATTAATTTATTACCAAGTGAGGAGCAAGCAAGCAGCCAACTTGTTTCGCTGCAAAAAAAACTGGCTGTTTTTTCTGTGTTTGTGCTGGTTGTCGCTGCCGCTTTTAGTGTTGCCACTCTCGTAATGTTTACAGCTGCCAAGGAGAAGGAAAATAGGTTAAATGAAAGAATTGGCGGTGCTGCAGCACAAGTGAATTCTCACCAGTTGGCAGAAGAGCTTTTGACTGTTGTGGATAAAAAAACAGATAGTGCTTCAAAAGCAATAGCGTCGAGGTTACTCTATACAGAGGTTCTTAAAAAAACTGCGGAACTTATGCCAACAGGCATTGCTTTTGCCAACTTGAGTATAGATGGGGTTGAAATGAAGGCTAGTGCAACTGCTAACACAAGTGCAGATGTGGCAAAACTTGTTTCTTATTTTGTGACGACTGAAGAAGGGAAAAAGCTCTTTGCCAGTTTAAATATTGACTCATTAGCAACCGATGTCGATGGTAAATATGCTTTTTCTGTGAGTATGAAAATGAATCAAGCTGCGGTTCAGGTGCCGCTTGAGGGGATATAGATATGGAAGTGCCTTCGATATCTATTGCAAAGAGAACGGAAAAATCTTTTGATTTTTCAAAAGTGTTGATGTTTGGGCCGTCTGCTGTTGCTATTATCGTATCGATTATTATTGCAGTTTTTATAGTTTGGCCTAAGTTTAGCCAAGTACAACAACTGAAGGAATCTAATAAAACGCTGGATGAAACGGCGGTAAATTTGGAGAGTAAGGCTACAACTCTTTCTAAACTAGATCGAGACGAGCTTAAGGTTCAGCTTGCTGCTGCAGAACTGCTTTTACCATCCGATAAGGGTATTTTTACCTTTATCCGACAGGTTGAAGATGTCCGTAATACCTCTGGAGTAATAATTACGAATTTGAGTGTTGGATCTATTGGAGAGTTTTCTTCACAAACTAAAGCTGGAGGCTCTACCCCGGGAGGTGAGGGTGGTGCCCAATCAGCATCTCCAACAGCACCAGCTGTTCCTCCTACCCCCACAGGAGGTGATACCGCGGGTGTAGATCTGGGTGATGTGAGCAGAGTCAAAATGAACTTATCTGTGACAAGTGACTTTGACCAAATATTCAGGTTTTTGAATGAGATTTACTTGCTGCCCAGAGTTACTACAATAAGCGGATTAGATTTTACCCATGACAGGAGTGGGCTTATTAGTACAACAATGGAAATAAATTCGCTGTGGCAGGAGAGGCCAACCCAATTGGCCTCAGTTGAGGCGCCCTTGCCGGATCTGAGTAAAAGTGAAATTGCACTGCTTAAGAAGATAGAAAATGACGGTTCTGTGGGTACTCCTATTGAAATCCCTGATGTTCCAAGAGGCAAGGCAAATATTTTCGCAACTAACTAGCCTTACTTTTCAAAAGCAATTCAGGTCTGTATTTTTTGGTTCTTTTAAATGACTCTTTTTTTCTCCAATTATTTATTTCTTTATGGTTTCCGCTCAGGAGAACATGCGGCACTTTAAGCCCCTTGTATAGTCTGGGGCGTGTGTATTGCGGGTATTCAAGCAAACCCCTTTCAAAGGATTCATCAAGTGGAGAATGTGGATTAATTACGCCCGGAAGAAGTCGAACGGTTGAGTCGATAATTAGCATTGCAGGTATTTCGCCGCCTGTTGAGATGAAGTCACCCACCGATACAACCTCGTCAGTAAAATTTTCTACCCTAGCGTCGATACCTTCATAATGACCACAGATGATTGCAAGATTCTTCTTTTTCGAATAGAGTTTGGACTTTTTCTGGGTAAACTTTTGCCCAGAAGCTGTAAGAAGGATGGTGTATGGTTTTGGCTGGATTGTGTTTAACGCTGATACAATGGGTTCAAGCATCATTACCATACCCTTCCCCCCTCCGTAAGTTTTGTCGTCTACTTGTTTATGGCGGCCTTTGGCATATTCTCTGATGTTTACAAGATTTATCGTCAAAATTCTTTTGTCGAGTGCTCTTTTTAGTATACTCTTTGAAAAAACGCCCTCAAATACTTCCGGGAATAAGGTTAGAATATGAACTGTCACAACTCCTGGACTTCGATATTGACGAATAGGCCTTCTTTTATGGCTCTAATTTTGACCAGGTTTTTGATGGCTTTGACCATTTTGCCACTCTTGCCTATGACTTTTGCTATGTCATCTTTGGGAACGGAAACCAAAAATCGATAGTATTTGCCATCAACCTCTTTTTCTATTTTTATTTTTTTCAGGTCAGAAACTAATGGTTCCAGCAAAGTTTTAAGTAAATCTTCCATATGTCTGTGTTTTTGTGTCTGGTAAAGTTAATCTGATTTGTCTGGTTCGTGTTTTTCTACTTGAGTAGCTTGTGTGTTGTTATCTTTTATTTCTTGTACCTCTTCCTGCAGTTTGTTGGGTTGAGACTCTGTATTTGAGCCTTCTTGATTTTGATTCTCAACTTTTGCATTTTGGTTCTGGGCTGGTTGAGATTGTGCTTGCTGATTTGGCGTAGATACTGCAGGTTTGTCTTTTGTTTTTCTTTCTTTTTTTGGACGAGGAGGCAACTTGCCATTTTTTAGTATATATTTAACCGTTGGGCTCAGTTGTGCTCCATTTTTTTGCCAGTAAGAAATTCTGTCCTTTTTGAGGACAATCTGTTTTGTTGGTTCCAAGTTCGGGTTAATATTTCCTACTATTTCTAAAAATTTCCCGTCACGTTTAGACTTTTTGTCTTGAGCAACAACGCGGTATGTACGTTGATGTATTTTTCCAACTATTGATAACCTTATTATTGTACTCATAATCTCAGGTAGCAATTATCTCAAAGTGTTTCATGTAATATCAAGTTTTAACGTCAACTTTGGCAGACTTGATTTTTGCCAATGCATCTTGAGCCGCTTTTTGTGCTGCTTCCTGCTTATTTTTACCTACACCCTTTCCGAGAAGTTTAGTTTTTAAGTAAACACCCATTTCAAAGTTTCTTGCATGGTCGGGGCCCCAGGATGAGATTAAATTGTAACTTGGAGACTCGTGATACCTTTTCTGTAAGGCTTCCTGAAGCTTGGATTTATTGTCTATGACAGCGCTGATGATCAACTTTTTCCAGTTTAAGAGAATAGTTTTGGTTATGAACTGTTGCACGGGTTCTATGCCCTGATCCAAGTAAATTGCCCCTATCAGGGCTTCGAATGTGTTTGCAAGAATTGATTTGTTTGTTCTTCCACCGGTATCTTCCTCTCCTTTTGAGAGGAGCAGGTAAGAACCTAAATTAAGATCTTTGGCAAGGCTTGCTAAGGTCTCTGTTCTTACCAGGGCTGCCCTATATTGTGTTAATTCTCCTTCCGGACTTTGGGGCAGTTTTCCGAATAGATGCATTGAGACGACGAGCGAAAGTACACTATCTCCAAGAAATTCCATGCGCTCGTTGGATTGGCCCTGGAAGTCTTTATGTTCGTTTAGGTACGATCGGTGAATGAAGGCATTTTTCAGCAAATTTTGGTCTTTGAACGAAATTGAAATTTTATCTTGAAGTTCGGTTAAATTTGGTTTTTGAAGCGATGAAACACTTTCGGGTTTAGATTGTCTTGTTGATGTTTTCATAAACATAGGCAACAAGGTCTGAAACTTTTACAAGGTCTGCTGCTTTCTCTTCTGGAATTTTTATGTCGTATTTGTATTCTATAGCAGAAATAAGGTCATCAATTTCAAGGTCGGTTATATTCAGATCCTGATCAAGCTCCATATCTTCTTCTATGTTTTCATGCTCGATACCAAATTGTTTTTCGATTATAGCCTTAATTTCTTCTAAAATTTCTGTGTCTGTCATAATTAGTTTGTGGTTATTAGTTCATAGTTCTTGGATATTTTAACTTTTCAATTTAGTTTCGATTATAGAACCCAAAACACCGTTTATGAAGCTAGGAGAATTGTCTGTGCCATATTCTTTGGCAATTTCAACAGCCTCGTCCACTATTACTTTATATGGTTCTTTCTGACCTTTGTAAAGAAGTTCCCATGTTGCAAGTCTTAGGATTGCTAAGTCTACCGGCGCAAGTTGTTGTATTGGCCATGACGGTGCGTTAATTTCAATTAATTTATCTATAGCTTTTAGATTTTGTGCAATCATACTTTCTGGAGAATTCTTGCCGGGCTTAGTGTTTTTTTGGAATGAATGGCTAAACAGTGTTTGCATAATTTTTACACGATTGAGATGTCGCGGATCATTTTTTACTTTCATTATTAGTGTTTAGGGAGCCATAATCTCCACATTTTGGACAGGCCTTGTGTGGAAGCCTGAGACTTTGACATTTTGTGCAAGTTACTGGCCTTGGCAAAGAAATTTTTTTTGTAGATTTTCTTGTTCTGGTTCTTGCTTTGGCGTGTCTCTTTTTTGGTAAAGGTGTCATGACCCCAAATTAAAATTTAAAAATAAATCTCAAAATGTACTTTTAGTATAAACAATTAACTGTAAACTGTGAACTATTAACATTTTAGGCTTTTTGGGAATATATCAA
>CAZBKB010000001.1:56852-82179 GCA_964492425.1 uncultured Gammaproteobacteria bacterium
CGGTAACAGGTTCTCCAAGATAGCAAAATTTAATTTTTGGGAATATATCAAATTGACCGTGACTGGTCAAGGTAGGCTAGTTTGGTTGTGAATATTGATTTTGGAGTTGTTCCAGCTTTTTTTTAAGTTTGGGGTAAGCTTTCAGATTTTCGCCAGAAAGCAGTATTTGTTTTGCTTCGTTTTGGGCTCTTGCAATCATATTTTGGTTTGTAATGTCTGCTATTTTAAAGTTTAAAAATCCGGATTGTTTAGTTCCGAATATTTCTCCTGCACCTCTGAGTTTTAGGTCGATTTCTGCAAGTTCAAATCCCACATGAACTTTTTCCATGCTTTTTAGTCGTTTTTGCGAATTTTCGCTACTGGTATCTGAAAATAGAAAGCAATATGATTTGTGCTGAGCCCTGCCTACACGACCTCTCAGCTGGTGCAGTTGGGCTAATCCGAAACGATCTGCAGATTCAATAACTATTACTGTTGCGTTTGGAACGTCGATGCCGACTTCAACCACAGGAGTTGCAACAAGTATATCAATTTTTCCACTTTTGAATTTATTGATTGCATCTTCTTTTTCTTTAGATTTGAGGCGGCCATGAAGCAGGCCCAGCTTTGTGCTTTTTGAAAATTTACTCTTTAGCTTTTTGAACTCGGCTGTTGCTGCTTTTACGGTTTCCATAGATTCAGAGGGTTCCACAAAAGGGGTAATAATGAACGCTTGTCTAGTGGAGTGTACCTGACTCTCTATAAAGCGATAGCAGTCGTCTCTTTTTGTGTTGGGTACCACAAAGGTAGAAATTTTTTGACGACCCTTGGGCATTTCGTCAAGAACTGACAGGTCAAGATCGCCATACATTGTAAGTGCTAAAGTCCTCGGAATTGGCGTTGCAGTCATAGTAAGAAGGTGTGGTGTTAGCCCCTTTGATGTATTCATAAAAAGTTTTGCTCTTTGGGCGACTCCAAAACGGTGTTGTTCGTCGACTACAACAAAGCCGATTTGTCTTTTAGGTATGTAAGATGTTAAAAGTGCGTGGGTGCCAACAGTAATTTCTCCCTGTTCTTTTTTACTTGCCGTCCAAATACCTACGCTGATTTTTAGTGGTTCTAGAAGCTCTTTTAACAGTTTATAATGTTGAAAAGCAAGAATTTCGGTTGGTGCGGCAATTAGACTGTCACTGGCATTTGTGGCGGCTACGAGACAACCAATTGCTGCAATGATTGTTTTTCCGCTGCCGACATCACCTTCGAGGAGCCTGTTGGCTGGAGTTTCGCACGCCATGTCAGTCAATAATTCACGGATTGTTTTTTTTTGGGAACTGGTCAGGTCAAATTTAAAACTTTTTACAAAACGTCTTATAATATTCTCATTAATTGTGAGTTTAGGTGCTTTTCTTTTTTCTCTCCACTCTTTCTTTCTGATTTGTGCGAGAAGTTGAGTTAGGAAGAGCTCGTCGAAACCGAGCCTTTTTGTGGCTATTTCTACGTCCTGATAGTTTTTAGGAAAGTGGATTTTTTTAAGCGAAGACTTGAGATTTTCTAGATTTTGACGTTTGATGATGTCGCCGGGTAGAAAATCCTCGTTTGTTTTTGTATAGACAAATAAGAGGTCTCGAATTTTCGTTCTTATCCATTTTGAGCTTAGACCTTCAGTTTCTGGATAGATTGGAACGAGTCTTCCTGTGTGTGTTGTTGATTGATGATAGCTGGTTTGTGATTGCTGGATTTTGAGAATTTCATAGGAAGGTGCAACTAATTTTGGTCTGCCGTATTCGGTTGAGATTTTTCCCGAAAGCGATACTTGGGTACCTGCTTTGATGGATTTTGTAAGATAAGGCTGGTTGAACCATAGCACGTCCAGTACTCCGGATTTGTCGGCAATTTTAGCTTGCGTTAAAAATTTGCCAGTTCTTGTCCTGACGTTTTTAATTTGCCATACGACGCCCTGTACGGTTAGTTTTTGGCCATTTTCAAGGTTCTGGATGGATTCTATTTGCGAAAAATCGTCATAACGGAACGGGAAGTGGTAAATTAGCTCCTCGGCTGTTGAGACGTTAAGCTTCTTTAACTTTCTTGCAATCGCGCTTCCAACTCCTGGTAGGAACTCGACTTTAAGGTTGGGATCCATTAGTTGCAGTGTAAAGTGTAAAGTGAAAAGTGTAAAGTAATATTGCAGAAAATTCGAAGCCCGAAATCCGAAATTCGAAACAACTTTCAAGGCTCTAAATTCTATTGATCAAAACTTTTCTGAATTTTATTTATTTTTATGAATTTGTATTTGTCTCGGATTTCGATATTCGATATTCGAGTTTAAAATACTTATTGCAAGCCGTAGACAATGTATAGGGCAATTTGGCCTACCAGGAAGCTTAAAACGACAAATATCAGTATTATTTTCCAGAGTTTTTTTGAATATGATGGTTTCCAGAGTTTCATTATTTACATTACTACATTGCTACATTGTATTTAGGATAGCACAATCCTGACGAATTGTTTTTTGCCGATTCGCATCACCTGATTATCCTGAAGTTCGATCTCGGACTCGCTTATGGTTTTCCCGTCGATTTCGACTGCGCCGCTTCTTACTAATCTTTTTGCTTCGGATTTGCTGGGTGCAAGGTTGTTTGCGACTAAAAATTCTGCAAGCTCAACATTGGGATCTGTCACCTTTACCGTGACAATATCCTGCGGAAGATTCCCTTTTTGGAAAGTGTTTTCAAAATGCATTTGTGCCTTTTTGGCATTTTCTTCTCGGTGCAGTTGTTTGACAACTTCGAATGCAAGTAATTTTTTAAACTCAAGGGGGTTCTTCCCGGAGCTGATTGCCTTTTCAATAACCTTGATTTTCTCTTGGGATACATCTGTTAGGCATTCGAGGCATTTGGTGATTGTGCCATCCGGAAAGTTCATGATTGCGCTGAACATATCGTGTGAGGGCATTGACAGTGTGATAGCATTCCCCTCTGTTTTACCTATTTTGTTTCCCTGACTGTCTTCCAAAAGCTGAGTTGTCATGACAAATTTATTTTTTCTTTTCATTTTGTGCATTAGGTCCCTTCCGATCATCATGTTGAATAGTTGATCGCGCCCACCTACTTCTACATCTACATCCATCGCCACAGAATCGTAACCTTGTATTATTGGGTACGTAACTTCATTGAAAGAAATGTCCTCATCTTTTTCGAGTCTTTTTTTAAACATTCCCCTTTTGATTATTTGCTGGTAAGTGACATTTGAAAATAAATTTATAATTTCCGGGATCTTCAGTTTTTCCAACCATTGACTGTTAAATTTGATTTTGGCTGGATTTTCTCCGGCAAAGTCTAGGACCATTCCCGCCTGTTCCCGGTAGGTTTTCGCGTTTTTTTCCACCGTCTCTTTGGAAAGTACGGGTCTTGTTTCTTCACGCCCGGTCGGGTCTCCGATTCTTCCAGTGAAATCACCTATTAAAAATATCACCTCGTGTCCTAGTCCTTGCCACTCGCGGAGTTTTCTGAGACCAATCATATGGCCTATATGAAGGTCAGCCGAGGAAGGATCGAAACCTTGATAAACTCTTAGCTTTCTACCGCTTTTTAGGGTTTTTTCCAGTTCTTCCTTTGTGGGATATATTTTGTCCACGCCACGAGTTAATAATTCATCTATTTTGTCCATGAGTAGATATTACAATGAAATAAAGGTTTGAGGCAAACTCCTGTGAACTAGTGTCGCTATGTCAGCAGATCCATTTGGTTATATCAGCAGTTCTTCTTGGCACGCTAAAGCCGTGCCAATGAAGCTCCTCTGATATAGCTCGAAGTCGCAATAATGCGACTTCTTCGTTATAATATCCGATAAGTCTTCATGAAGTTTTCTTCGAGTTTGGGAAAGCGCAGATTTAAATCTAGAGTTCAAAAAGTCAAAAGCAGAAATCAAGATTATGCGCACCCATTTGTCCGCGAAAGTAATTTTGAAGGCAGGAAGTTTTGGATCAGGTTTTTTGGACTTTTTACGACTGCAGTTTTTTTTACCTTAATTGCAGGAATCCTGTTCACGATATTTTCTTTTGTGATATTTGCGAAAGATTTTCCTTCACCTAGGAAGCTGACGGCTCGTGATTCTTCACTGTCTACAAAAATTTATGACAGAAACGGCAAGCTGCTTTACGATATTTTTGGTGACAAGAACCGGGCGCTTGTTAAGTGGGATGAACTACCACCTTATGTAAAAGGTGCAACAATTGCCATCGAAGACAAGGATTTTTACAAGCATAAGGGGTTTTCACCTATTGGAATAGTTCGAGCTGCATTGTCGATACTATTTTTCCGAGATATACAAGGGGGATCAACTATTACCCAACAGGTCGTTAAAAATACTCTTCTGTCGCCTGAACAAACGCTCACCAGAAAGCTGAAGGAATTTTTCTTGGCTGTCCAGGTGGAACGCAAATACACTAAAGATGAGATTTTGCAAATATATCTAAATGAGGTGCCATATGGTGGAACAGCATGGGGAATTGAGGCAGCTTCGCAAACTTACTTTAGTAAAGAAGCTAAAGATTTATCACTGCCTGAGGCGGTAATTCTTGCTGGTATGCCGCAGAGACCTTCATATTATTCCCCATATGGAACAAATCCTGAGGCTTATATTGGTCGTGCCCAGGATGTTGCCCGAAGAATGCGTGAGGATGATTATATTACGCGTGATCAAGAAGAAGAATTAAAAGAAGAAATTGCAGATGTCAAATTTTCTCCCAATGACCAAGGGATAAGTGCGCCCCACTTTGTATTTTATGTAAGAGGATTGCTTAATGAAAAATATGGTGAAAAATTTGTTGAGCAGGGTGGGCTCAACGTTAGGACAACCCTCGACTTAGAACTTCAAGACAAGGCGCAGGAAATTGTAAGTGAGGAAGTTGGGAAACTTACTGAATTTAAAGTTGGTAACGGGGCGGCAGTAGTTTTGGATCCAACAAATGGTGAGGTTTTATCTATGGTGGGTTCTAAAGATTATTTTGCAAAGGATTACGATGGGCAGGTTAATGTGACAATGAGTTTGCGACAGCCAGGATCTGCTCTAAAACCTTTTACATATGTTACAGGTTTTAAGGCCGGGTATACGGGCGCAACTGTAATTATGGATGTTTTGACCGAATTTCCGGGAGGCGAAGGTCAACCTCCATACAAACCCGTTAATTACGACGGGAAATATCGCGGGCCACAGCAAGTGAGGTTTGCTCTTGGAAATTCCCTGAATGTACCTGCTGTTAAGATGACAGCTTTGGTTGGGATTAAAAATATGTTGAGAACCGCGTATGATGCAGGACTTAAATCTCTTGAGCCAACTGAAGAAAATCTTAAAAGATTTGGATTGTCAGTAACCCTTGGTGGTGGTGAGGTAAGACTTCTTGATTTGACTTCCGGTTACGCTACTCTTGCCAATTCCGGTAAATACATTGAGCCTGTGGCAATTCTTGAGGTTAGAGACAGACAAGGTAAGGTTCTTGATGAGACAGAACACAAGAAGGCTAAGCAAGTTATTGGAGAGGAAGAGGCATTTTTGGTTTCGCATATCCTTAGTGACAATAACGCAAGAAGCATAGTATTTGGGCCGTCATCCTTTCTTAATGTGCCGGGCAGGACTGTTGCTGTGAAAACCGGTACCACGGATGACAAACGGGATAACTGGGCTGTGGGTTATACGCCAAATGTTGTTGTAGGGGTATGGGTTGGTAACAACGATAATTCAGTGATGAATCCAGCAATTGCTTCCGGTGTTACCGGTGCGACACCTATTTGGAATAAGATTATGCGTGAGGCGGTAAAAGATAAGCCCAGGTTAGACTTTAATAAGCCAGAAAATGTTACAGCCCTTGAGATAGACGCAGTTGGTGGTGGTTTGCCTTGTCGTGATCATCCAAAAAGAAGTGAGTATTTTAAGAAAGGTACGGAACCGACCAGGGATTGTCTAGTTGAGAAAACATTGGATGGACGCGAGTACTTTGTATTTCTGGAGTTTGACCCTGTTTCCGGGGATGGCAGGAACCGTTGGCAGGAAGCAATAGATGAGTGGGCAAAGACACAAGATTCAAAGTATCAGCCACCCAGTGAGCTCAAGCGTGAGCCGACGAAGAACCCGGAAGATATCAGTGTCCATATTAGAAAACCGGATAATGCAAAAGAAGCTCCAAACCCCTTGGAAGTTGAAGCGGATATTGAAACAGGCAAAAAGATTACAAAGGCTGAGTTTTACATAGACGGGACATTAAGAGATACAAAGTCTGGCAGCAATAGCAATGTGAAATTTACGTATAATTTTGCTGCTGCGAATAAGGGTAAGCATAAAGTAAAGGTTAAAGCCTACAATGAAGCCGGGCGCAATTCAGAAAGTGAAGTGACAGTTTCAATTGGTGAGTCGTGGACTGACTAGAATTTAATCACAATTTATACTGAGAATGGAAAAATATTCTTAGGTAAATTAGTGTTTTTTATTCGTGTGCTTTTTTATAATCAACTTATCCCCTTTTTGTATTTTGGATTTTCTGATTGTGCCGGCGGGAAGTTCAATCACAATCGAGTAGCAAGGGTTGTAGATGAAAATACGATTTGGTTGAATTGTTTTTGCTATCGATACTTTGTTTTTTTTGTTAAGAACCAAGACATCGATTGATTTTGCCAAGAAGAACGTGTGGATGCCAAAGCGAGTTTTAAAAAGAAGCGAGCGAGGATTTGTTTTTTTGTGAAGGCCCAGGAGTTTATCTGGGAGTGATTTTGCTTCTTTGAGATTATTTGTAAGTATAGTTTTTTGACTTAGGTTATATAATATCATAGAAAGAATTTAATGTGACTACTCAAAGTAGTCTTTTAAGCTCCAGCAGTTTGCTTATTTTATAGTCAGCATATTTTTCTATTTCTTGGTCCAGCTCTTCTGTTAGCATGGCAATTCCTAAGCCTGCCGCTTTCATCATCTCAATATCATTTGCTCCGTCGCCGACTACAGCACATTTTGTAATTTTTATATTGTTTTTAATGCAGAATTTATTTAGCTGTTCAAGTTTTTTAAAACCTTGGTTAAGTTCATATTCATAATTTTCTAAGTGGCCATTGGGGCTGAATTTAAAAGTTGCGTTTGAATAGTAATATTGGATTCCAATTAGATGTGCTACTTCTTGGGCAAACAAATTATTTGAACCTGTGATAAGACATGTTAGATAGCCTTTTTTGTTAAGATAATCTACAGTTTGTTTTGCACCTTGCCTCAATTTAGTTTTTTTAAAAACCTGGCGCATAAATTTTTCGTTGGCATTGCCGGTATTATTCCAGAGTGAAATTAGGACTTTGCGCGCTTGATTTAGGGAAATTGCTCCAGACTTTCTGGCTAAATATATTTTTTGATGCTGGTTTTCACTTGCTCCCAGCGCTTCGGTTAATATGTTCCATGAATTGGTGATTGTGAGCGTGCCGTCTGCGTCGAAAATGATTGCTTTATATTTATTTGCCATTTGTAAATTATAACTTGACTGTTGATTTTGTGAAAATTTGTAGGATATACTTCCATTGATGCAAAAGCGAATGATTATAGCCGCACTTGTGATAGTAGTTCTTGTGATTGCTGCGGCAGGGGCATACCTTTACAAGGGCAGGTCTCAGGGGGCAGCAAAAAGTGTTGACAGAGTCCAGGAAGCTGTTGAGACCGTTTCTGTAAATAAAGGCTCTATTCGTGGATTAATTGATAAAGATGAAAATGTAACTTGCAGTGTTAAGTATCTGGACAATGAAATGAGTGGAACTGTTTATATTGCGGGCGGAAAGGTAAGAGGTGATTTTACAACTGCTGAGATTGGTGAGATGCCGGAGAACCATATGATTCAGAATGGGGAGTATACGTATATCTGGACAAATTTAAACCAAGGTATAAAAATGAAGATTAGTGAAGAAGCAACTCAGGTTTCTCCGTCTCCACAATCAACAGCCTCAAAGCCATTAGATTTGGATGAACAGATTGAGATGGATTGTGACAAGTGGAGTGTTGATGAGTCGATGTTTGTGCCGCCTAGTGATGTGAGTTTTTCTGATCTTAGCGATGCCGGTGAAAAACTGCAAGAGCAGTCGAAGCAGGCCCCGCAAAACACACAAGACGTTTGTGCGTCGATCACAGATCCTCAGGCGAAGGCTGCTTGCAAGTCTGCAACAGGACAATAGATTCACGACTGAGCTGAAGGCCTTTAGTTCTCTCTTTCTCATAGGGATTCGTTTCGGTATGTGAATAATTTAGTTTCTTTAAAAAATATGCATAATTTGACACAATATCGTTATAAGCTTGTGTTGGCTTAGACCTATAGTTGCAATATTTGAATTTATCTGATAAAATTTACGCTTATGGTTGAACAAGCAGATCAATGTAATGAAAATCGACCGGAATCCCTGAATTCTGGAGTTGACAGGATACGGGTACACTTTGCTACTTTAATTGACCAGGCGGATGCTGATATTGAGGCAGTAAACGCTTGGACAACAGATGTTAAGACAACAGGCTCTGTTCGAAGAAGAGATCAAGAGTTACATCATTTAATGCAGAGAAAGTTTCAGGCTGAGCATAGTTTGAAATTTATTCTGGAAACGCTTGGTTATTCTGTTGAGACTGCTGGTGATGAGGAGAAACTATAACTGGATTAGAAACTAGAATAGATTTTCTTAGACATATTTATTGACATTTGTTGTTTTTTGTATAAATGTTGGGGACAGACTCGTTAAAAAACCAATGTCTAGTGTAGAATTCTCAAGTTCTTGGTTTGCCAAGCAATAAATAGATTATGGCTCCCACGGCGTGAAGAAAGAAAACAACAACAAACCAAAGGATCCTCTGGCTAGGATCTTTAAAGTCCTTATTAGTTAAGATGTTTAGGAGTGCATAAATCCAAAGGATGAAAGAAACAAGGACTATTGTTACTATTACTAATGTTATTATGCCTACTGCAGCTAGGCCTCCCTTGTCAACTTGGACACCTGTGGTTGCTGCAAGTGTATCTAACATAAAGCCAGTTTAGCACTTTTTTCTCGTCAAGGCCATTTTCGTTGTCGAGAAATTATAACAATTTGCCGCATGTAATAATTGTATATAGACTATAGGGTTATTTTCTGATCTTGGCACGGAATTCTTTCTCAAGTGAGGCTATTATATTTTTTCTTGCCAGTGCTACTTCTTGTTGTGTTGGTGTGCCAGTGTGTTTTTGGTAGACAATGTGAATAGTTACCGATTTTTTGTTTTCACCTAGTTTTGGATCTTCGAATATATCTATTGCTTCGACCTTTTTGGCCATGGTGCTTGCTTTTTTGACTGTATCTATGATTTCGGCAACAGGTGCTGCGGTTGCAAAAATTGCGGATATATCTTCAATTTGCGGTGGAAATTTGGGTATTGGATGATAGGATTTAACAACTTGTGGAGAACTGTAGATATCGGTTAAGTTAAGTTCTGCAAGGGCTACATTTGCTTCTAAGCCAAAATGTTGGGTTGCTTCTGGGGTTATCAAGCCAAAGGTACCCATGATCCCGTCTCCAATTTTTACGATTGCTGATTGAGATTTTTCGACAAGTGCGAAATCCTCTTTTGATTTTTCAAATTTGGGGTTGCGATTTAAAATTTCGAATAAATTTTCGATAAGACCTTTAATCTCAAGAAAGCTGGAATTTTGTAGAGCAAATGCAATTTTTAAGTTCTGGCGGGGAATCTCGCTTTGATGTTTGTTTCTCTTATTGGCAGATGTTTTGGCCGGCAAGTATGTTTTGGCAATTTCGAAAATTTTGATTTTATCGTCCAAATATTTGTTTTTTGCGATCACATCCAATAGCGATGTTAAGATCGTAGGGCGCATAAATTGCCATTCCTCTGTCAGGGGATTTTCCAGCTCAATTGCGTTTTTTTCTTGAAAGCCGGTAATTTTGAGCGTGTTTTTGCTGATAATTGAGTACGTGATTGTTTCTGTAAGGCCAAGATTTTTGAGTGCTTTTTTGAGGTTAATAACGTCTTTAAGGATACTATTCTGGCGGTTTGGAATTTCTCCTGCGGGTAAGGCTGATGGCAGATTGTGATAGCCGTAAAGACGGGCTATTTCCTCGATAAGGTCTACATCCGTTTCTATGTCATTTGCCCGCCAGGTTGGTGCTTGCGCTGTTAGGATATTTTCTGTTAGAGACGTTGTAAAGCCTAAGTATTTTAAAATTAATACGACTTTATCTTTGTCTAAAGTGATACCCAAATATTTATAAAGTTTTTCAAAGCTGAGTTTGATTTGGAGAGTTTTTTGTTTGTTTGGGTAAATATCGATAAGTTCTGAAACTATTTTGGCGTTTGCGATTTCTTTTGCCAGGCAAACTGCCCGTGAGAGTGCCGGCAAAATATTTTCAAGATCTAAACCTTTTTCGAAACGGATCGCAGCGTCCGTTCTTATAGAAAGCGATTGGGTGGTTTTGCGGATGTTTACTGGGTTATAGGCTTGGGCAAAAAACACAACGCGTTTTGTACGTCTTGTAATTTGTGAATTTTCGCCACCCATAATACCGCAAAGATCGATCAAGCGTTTTTGGTCTTGAATAACAATTGTGCCTTGAGTAAGGTTTCTGCGGATGCCATCAAGCGTTGTCAGTTTTTCGCCGTTGCGAGCTTCGCGAAGTAACATTTTTGAACCCTGAATTTTGTCGAAGTCAAAGGCATGCATGGGTTGGCCAAGTTCGAGCATAATGTAGTTGGTAATGTCGACAATGTTATTTATTGGGCGAATACCGGAGGCCTTTAAGCGGTTTTTTATGAGAGCAGGGCTCTCGTGTACTTTTACTTCTAAGATGATTGCTGCAAAATGCGGGCAAAGTTTAGGGTTTGTAACCTGAGCGTCTAGCTTTACTTTATATGGAGTGTCAGGTTCCAGGCTGGTAGTTATGCCTTTTGGGCTTATAATGATTGATTTTTGGCCTTTGGATTTGAGGATGGCATTGGCCTCTCGCGCTATTCCGAAAACTGAAAAGGCATCGGGCCTGTTGCTGGTGACCTCGATGTTAAAAATGTAATCTTCGGCTACTTTTTCCATGCGTTCGATGGACGGGCCACAGGCGTTGAGGTGATTTGCGATAGTTTTGGCTGCAGCATCTGTTTTTAGGTAATCTCTTAGCCAGGATACAGGTATTTTTATGTTCATAAACTGAGATAAATTACAAATATCCAATAACAAATCACGAACAATTTTAAAATTTCAAATTCAAAATGTTTATAATCTTCAATTTTTGAATTTATTATTTGCTTGTATTTTGGTGCTTGAAATTTGGTCATTCTAGAATTGCTCCAGGAATCTGATGTCATTTTGATATAAAAGGCGGATATCCGGAAGTTTTGTTTTCATAGATATTGTGCGCTCTATCCCCCAGCCGAAGGCAAAGCCACTGTATTTTACGGGGTCTATTCCACCAGCTTTTAATACATTAGGATGGACCATTCCTGCGCCGCCAAGCTCCAGCCAACCTTCTTTGCAAATACGACAACCATGACCTTCACAAATGTCGCAAGTTATATCGACCTCAAATGACGGTTCTGTAAAGCGAAAGTGATGAGGGCGTAGTCGGGTTACACGCTTGGGTCCAAAGAAGTACGAGGTAAAGTAATCGAAAGTACCTTTGAGCTGTGGAATGGAAACGTCACGGTCTATGTATAATCCCTCGAACTGGTGAAACATTGGTGTGTGTGAAACATCTATTTGCCTTCTGTAGCAGCGGGAGATATTGATCATCCTGATTGGTGGCTTTTTTACTGTTCCCATTTCCCTGACTTGGCCATTTGAGGTGTGGGGAGTTAGAACTTGAAGTCCGTATTTTGGGTCTTTTTCAGCTTTTATAAAAAAGGTTTCCCAGTCGTCGCGGGCAGGGTGATTTTTGGGCATGTTTAAGGATTCGAATGCATACCAGTCCCAGTCCACCTCGGGGTAACTTTGAAGCGAGAAACCGAGTTTGGTAAAAATGTCGACAATTTCTTCTATAGCCTGGGAGACCAGATGCAGGTGGCCCAATTCTTGCTTTTTACCGGGGGCGGTGACGTCGATTATTGTGGTTGGACGCTTGGTGACTTGCGCTAAACGCTTTTTTTCGTAAAGATCTGCGAGTTCTCGTTTGGCAGCATTAATTAATTTTCCGGCTCTTGGCCGTTCGGAATCTACGAGCTTTGAAATTTCGTGCGTTAGATTATTTAGCGCGGAATTTTTGCCGAAAAGCTCTAGATATAAGGAATTTAAGGATTTTTGATCCGTGGCCAATGCAATTTTTTCTCGAGCAGTTGATATTATCTTTTCTATGTCTTTTTCCATCTCGTAAATTATAGCCCTTCCCTTATTTGTTAGTCGAGTCTAAGTGTTTCCATCAAAAAACCTCTCGATTGAAGAATTAAATCTAAAAACGAGAGGCTGTGAGGAAGAATATCAAGGCTAAAATAAATTGTCAACGCATTGACAAAAGTTTGGATTTTGGTTAGGGCTCGATACTCTGGTTTTCTATGGATCTTTGCTGGATTTTGTTGATGGCGTCTTGGGCGTCTTTTGCAGTTTTTTGCTTAACTTCATAAGATTTTTGGTTTGGAATGATTAGTTTAGTGGTTGCAAACAGTATTGCAAGCACGATAAGGCTAATTAGAATAAATAATATAGCTCCTGCTCCCCTTTTCATTAATTTTATTTTAACGTATTGTGCTGTTTTTAAAAATTTAGCTCGATTTGAGTGCTTATGATTCAGATCTTGATTGATCTTTTCCTAGAGGTATGTGCTTCATAGGAAAAGTGTGCGATTTGGCGTTGAGATTCGACAGTACATTTTTCGACAAAGTCCAGTATTTGGTAATAATCGGAAAGTCCTTCCTGATTCTTGTTTCCTGTTCGTTCAACCATATCTGACTGACTTAGATTACTTTTTTGATGATTTCTGAGAAAGATTTGGGGTCTTCGATGGCAATCTGGGCAAGTATTTTGCGATCAAGTTCTATATTCTTTTTCTTTAAGACACTTATGAATTTGTTGTAGGAAACGTTATGTTGGGCAAGTGCTGCATTGATTCTAATAATCCAGAGTGCACGGTTATCTCTCTTCTTTTGTTTTCTACCCCTGTAAGCATCTGCACCTGCATGCATAACTGCCGTTTTAGCTTCTTTTATAAGTTTGGAACGGCCACCACGATAGCCTTTTGCAAATTTAAGGATTTTTTTGTGACGGGCACGTGTTGTGACTCCTCTTTTAACCCTCATAAGGAAGCAGCCTTTCAATTATTTTCTTTTCGACACTCGAGACTTGAGCAGGTTTTTTATACCTGCCTCTTGCTGTTCTACTTTTTGCTGATTTTAAATGATTTTGCATTTGGCGACGGCGAAGTATCTTGCCTCCTGATGTAACTTTGAATCTTTTGTATGCTGCCTTTTTAGTTTTTTGTTTCATATTTTAATATTTCTTGTCAGTTATTTACCTGATGTAGTTGCTTGATCTAAGTTATTTTCTTTTTCTTGCTCTTTGTCTTCTTCTGTCCTTTGTTCTTGTCTTGCTTTTTGAACTGTTTCTTTTTTAGGTTTGATGATTGTAACAAATCTTCTTCCTTCCCAACGCGAATCGCGGTCTTTTTCACCAATTTCTGCAATTGTTTCTTCTATCCTTGCTTCAAGTTTTGGCCCGAATTCGGTATGGCGCATTTGTCTACCTTTAAAGACAACGCTAATCTTGACCATATCGCCATCTGTTAAAAACTTTTTAACTTTTTTAAGTGCAACTTCTAAATCATGATCCCCAATAAATGGTGATACCCTAACCTCCTTTAACTCTGTTTCCCTGGTGTGTTTTTTAGCTTCTTTAAGTTTACGTTCTTCAAGATATTGAAATTTTTTAAAATCTATTATCTTGACTACCGGAGGTTTGGCTTCTGGCGCTATTTCGACTAAATCCAGTTCCTGTTCCTGGGCTTTTTTTAGAGCATCGGAGAGAGTTACTACTCCGATTTGTTTGCTTTGCTCATCAATAAGTCTCACTTGAGATGCGTTAATCTGGTGATTTAGTCGATAATGTTTCTTTATTTGTTAACCTCCAATAAACAATTTAAAATTTTAAATTGTAATGCGTGATGATATCACGACTTAGCCTTTGTTTTCAATCTCTTTGCTTATTTTTTGTGCAATGGCGCTGGTTGTAAATAATCCTAAATCTTTACCGCCGCGAGTTCTTACTGCGACTTGATTGGTCTCTTGTTCTTTTTGGCCAACAATAAGAAGATATGGAATCCTGGCGATTGTTGCGTTGCGGATTTTGGACTGCAGGGTTTCACTTCTGGTGTCTATTTCTGTCCTTATGAGTTTTTTCTTAAGTTTTACTGCTACGCTTTTCGCATATTCTAGGGTTTTATCCGAAATCGGTAATATTTGTGCTTGCGCAGGTGAAAGCCAAAGTGGGAATGAACCTTGGTAATGCTCTGTAAGAATTGCGATGAAACGCTCGAAAGAACCAAATATTGCTCGGTGTATCATAACGGGCGTTTTTTGCTCTCCTTTTTCATCAACATACTTTAGCCCGAAAGCGCTAGGCATGTAGAAGTCCAGTTGAACAGTTGCCAATTGCCATTCTCGTCTCTGGGCATCTTTTATATGCAGATCTATCTTGGGGCCGTAGAATGCCCCATCTCTGTCCTTTGGGGAATACTTTTGTTTTTTATGTTTTAGGACATTTTCTAGCGTAAGTTCGGCTTTATCCCAGTCTTTATCGTTGCCTGCACGTTCCTCGGGTCTTGTCGCAAGTTTAAACTCGTATTCAAAACCAAAACTTTTGTAAAAGGTCACTATGTTGTCTAAAATATTGCCGATTTCGTCTTCCATTTGGTCGTCGCGGGCATAGATATGGGCGTCGTCCATCGTGAGCTGACGCACTCTTAGAAGGCCATTAACTTCCCCGGATTTTTCCCTTCTGTGGAGACGACCTATTTCGGAAAACCTGAGCGGAAGTTCGCGATAGCTTCTATTTCTAAACCTGTAGAGAATTGTGGATTCGGGACAATTCATGGGTTTGAGTGTGTAGCTTTTAGGTATAGATTCTTCCTCGTCCTTTATTTGAAGGTTGTACATGTTATGTTCACCAAATTTAGTCCAATGGCCTGATTGTTTGAATAAATCGCTCTTGGCCATAATTGGGGTAGATGTTTCTAGATAGCCGGCATTTACCGTCAGGTCGCGGATAAATTTTTCAAGCTCTTTAAAGATGACCATTCCTTTTGGAAGCCAAAAGGGGGCTCCTGGTGCGATTTCGTTTGTAAAGAACAGTTCTTGCTCTTGGCCTATATCTTTATGATCTTTTAAGTTTTGGCTCATTTTTTTGATGGAGCTTGCTGTGTGGAATTAACAACAGTTTGAACGTATTGTCCAATAATGGGCACCCAATTTATTCGAGATGCAAGATAACCTATTAGGACTATGAAAGCTGCTGTCCCAAGCGTTACGCCTATTCCCCAGCCAAGGCCTTGCATAAGACCCATGAAAAATTTTTTTCTTGCGGAGGCATTAACCTCTATGTAATGTTTTTCGACGACTCTTACTTGTTCTTGAGGCATCTTAGGTATTCGGTGGGGTTTCTATTCCTCTCGATTTTCTTTGAGCAGATTTTATTATACCCCGCGTCTTTGCACTCAAGTATTTTTGTGCCCTCTTTAGTGTATGGGGATCTTGAAAGCCTCCAAGGCTTTGGTCTATGAGTTTATCTATTGGAGTGAGGCTTCTTCCGCGGTCTCTTCGGGTAACTCCTCTGTCGATTTGGCCTTCTACTGTTGCTTGCGAGGTTATTGGTAAAGATACCACTCGTCCATGTACAGGTCTTCTTACTGCTCCACCTGTGCTATCTCTTAGATCGCCTTGATATCTTTGCCAATTCGGATCTTCTGATTTAAGATGCGGTGTTTTGACTCCTTTATCTTCTGGAGCTTGAGCTTTGATTCTTTTGATATGATCTTCCCGTGGTGCTTCCGTTTCCATAGCTTAATTTTACATTGAGTTATGAGTAAAGAGCAATTTGGAAATAATAAACAATGAATTAGAAACTATCCCCACCAAACTTCTTTAATACGAGATTGGCTTGCGTCTGCCTCGAAGTATTGGGTGCAAAAGTCGACAATCGGGTTCCTTTCAAACGGTTTACAGGAGAAAATATCGATTAAGGCTTCGTTGAATTTGGTGAAAGTATGAATGGAGATGTGCGAAAAATCGATTATGACAAGGCCGGAGATGCCCGGGTTTTCCGGCTGGCCCTCGGCGATTATCGGGCCTTCTAAAATAGACATATTAACTTTCTTTACAATTTCTTCCAGAAATTCGCGAATTTTTAGTGGGTCTTTTATTTTTTCGTTACAGTTTGCAAGATCGCAAATGATGTGATAACGCGGTTGTTGCATGGTACCCTTTTTTAACCATAGTTGGTTTGTTTGGAAAATGTCAATGGAGGTGATAAAATCTGGAATTAATAAGGGCTCATAGCTCAGTTGGTTAGAGCGTCACATTGACATTGTGGAGGTCAGAGGTTCGAGTCCTCTTGAGCCCACCCTTACAAATCATAGGTCTTTACAAAAGGTATTACGTTTGATAGTATTTCGCCAATAAAATGTCAATTGAGTTCGGCAAGGCAAAAGAACTTACTAGAAAGGTTGCAAAATTTTCTAGCGCTCCTGTCGTATTTGCGTCCGCTTTAATAGCAACAGGGTGTGGTGACGTTGTAGACAACACTAACTTTCCACAATGCGCAAAAGACCCCCAATCAAAATCTCAAACAATAAGGTTATCCGATGGCGGTTGGGGCAATAGTGCTTTGAGGGATCATATTGCAAAGATTGACGGTGTTACTCTTAAATTATCTGAGGATATACCTCGCAGAGTGGATATCGAAGCGGAGGAAGATCGTGTGAAAGTTGTAAAAGGTGGGTATATACAATTTAACGGCAAAGACGACGGAAGACTATACGAAGTAACCTTTCCAGCAAGTATAATCACCGACGAGATAAAGGTTAATGTCCAGGCAAATTGTAAATAAACCTCAACTGTTCGAAGGATAATTACTAGTGAGTTCGTGCCATGCTATTAAATCGTTAATAATACTTGGGAGTTCTAACGAAGTCCTCTTGAGCCCACCGATACAAAATAATTTGTTTTTAAGTAATTGAGTCAGTTTTCTACTATTTCGTAATTAATGATATCGTTTAGATGATGAGGTTACTGCTAGTGATATATTATTTAGAAATTAGAAATTTTGGTTTATGAATTATTTGCTAGCCCTGGAGTTGCAGTGTGCCCTGCTCGTGAACTTTCATTTGTTTACCACTAACCCAGGCGTTCATCCCTGTCGCTTTTATGTGGGATCGCTGTACAACTAGTTCTTTGCCGCTTTTTGATTGTTCTGCTTTAACTCTGAGAATTCTAATGATAAAGGTTAAAAAACTGATGTCTATTTTTCCAACCTTGGGCGTATTTTCGAGATGAATTTTGGTATCAACACCAGCTGCTTTGGCAAGTTTTACAATTTCGGTTTTTAGCTCTTCGTGATCTTTTTTGAGTTTATTAGTCTCTCTTATGCTTTCGTTCCCCGCATCCCTGTACATTGACAAAATTTCTTTGACTTTTTCTCGTGAAGTGTTTTCGTCTTGTTCTTTTTCTTTTGCTATCTTTTGCTCCTCCCTTGCGCGAACCAATTCTGTATGTGCGAGCTCTCTTGGTTTTCCACCAATTCTCGAATTTTGGAAAAAGCCGAGAACTTCGTCTTTAGCTTCGTCAATAAAAGGTTTAACTTGAGGTTTTACTTGTGAGGCAAAAGCCTCGAACTGGTCGAGGGTGAATTTTGCAGCAGTTTTTGTGGCCTTGGTGGTATTCATTGAGGCTACATTATACTAAAATTTGATCTCTAAGTCCACTTTTGGCGGAGGGTAGTTTTTAATTGAAGTACTAAGGCCTTCGATTTTCTTTGTGTATTTATTAATATCCCCAAGGAGCTGCTGAAGCTCCTGGTTTGTTTTTGGAGTAGGTTTAGGGCTGGTGATAAGTATACTTGGATCTACAATTTGCTCTTGAGGTTTCTTGCTTGATAATATCACTAACGCACTGAAGCTAGTAATAAGTACGATAAATGAGAGCAGTATAGTTAAAAATTTTGTTTTTTTTATGCTTCTCAGGCTGTTTTTTAATGTTTTAGGGTTTACTTTGGGAAATTTCGGCTTGAAGGAGTTGGGATTGTGAAACTCATTATTTTTATTAGAATTTTCGTCGAGAGTTTCCTCTGTTAAGATCTCACCTTCCATTAAATTTGTGTCTTGGCGGCTCATATGAAATTGAGAATTTCCTTCAATATTTCTGGAGTTTTATTGAAAGATTCTCTTGCTTTTTCTGTGCTGAAGTCGTATGACTTTTGGTCGTAATCCACCGTTAGGTTTGGGGGAATTTTGCTTATTCCTTCTTTCTCCTTTTCAAGTTGGGGGTTAATTTGTTCAACAATTGTTTTTACTTGGCTTTGCCAGTTAAGAAAAAGTTGTCTGTCGTTTTCTTTTATCTTATCCTTGACATAATTTTCTACCCTGGCTGCATGTTCACTGAAGTCGAATCGTGCTTCTAGGAGCTGGCTTAAATCTGTTTTAACAAGGAACATGTATGCAGCTGGCAGGGTATTTTGTTCCAGTTGGGTTTTTAGTTTTTTAGCGTAGGGTACTGTTTCTTCGAGTGTTTTTAGGTTTTGTGCTTCGACTCTTAGATTTTCTAGCGCTTTAATTTGGTCCAATAAAATTTTATGTTCGTCATTTTTTGTATAAATTCCCTTACCCCAATCGTAAAGATTTGATCTCTCATCAATAAGCAGTAAATAAGTAATATAAACATTGTTTATTTGGATTAAATAATCTTGCGTTTTTAAAAAAGCCTCGTTTTTAGCAACTGCAGTTTTGTAGGCTAAATAATTTGTTTTTGAGTTTTCGTATTTTTCTTTCGCTTCCTGGTACTTTGTTGCTTGAAAGCTGTAATCTTGCTGTGCTTGCTCAAGAGGAGTGAGTGAGTTGACTGGGGATAATTGACTGCTGCCAGACAAAAGGAGAAGAATGATAATAAAAAATAATGAAAACTTTCTAATAGAGGGACAATCTATAGCAGGAAAGCTAATGGTTTTATGTAAGGGCATTAATTAGATTGTAAGGCTTTTAGTGTTTTGCGGGCAAATGCAATGGTTTTTAACGGACGTAATTTAAGTGTTCACAGCTTCTTTTTAGCCTGCGCTTAAATAATTTTTTGAAAATTGCAAAGTCTCAGTACTCGGGGGGAGACTCGAACTCCCAAGCTCTTTTGGAGCACTGGTTCCTAAAACCAGCGTGTCTGCCAATTCCACCACCCGAGCAAATTTCAAGACAAATTTTAACAGATTTTAAGCTTGTGAGCTAATTCGATTTGCTGCATCTTTGTGGGCTTGCCATTCGATAGTGTCATCGAGGGGTGAGAGGTTTACTTTGCCATATTTTTTCTCCAAAGCTTTTGAGATCAGATAATCAGCAAAGTGAGGATTTTTGGGCAAAAGAGAGCCGTGCAGATAACAGCCAAATGCGTTATTGTAAACTGCACCTTCAGTTTGATCTTTTCCGTTGTTTCCTGCTCCTTTTATAACTTTTCCGAGGGGTTGAACCCCTTTTTCAAGATAAGTTTTGCCGCTATGGTTTTCAAAACCAATGAGATTGGTTGTAAAATACTGGTTATTCGCTAGTGGTTGATAAGTTTGTTTAATTTCGTCTTGCAGGTTTGAATTTATTGCGATTAGAAGATTACCGGTCATACGCGTGCTTGTTCCTTCTGTATAGGCGTCAAATAGACTGATGCCAGGAATTTTTTCTCCGTCTTGAGTCTTGAAGTAATTTTGTAGAAGTTGGTATCCACCGCAAATGGAGAGCAGGACTGCTCCTTGGGCAACAGCCTTTTTAAGAGCCTTTGCTTTGTTTTGTAAGTCTTTGGCAACTTTCGACTGGGCTTTGTCCTGGCCTCCGCCAAAAAAATAGAAGTCATAATCATAAGCGGAATGTTTGTCGCCTGTGGACAGGTTTTTTATGGTTACGCTTATGTTTCGCCACTTGCAACGTTTGACTATTGAGATAATATTTCCTCGATCTCCGTAAGTGTCCATAAGATCCGGGTAAAGATGACAGATGTTAAGCTTCATTGTTTGTGCCATTTAACTTGTTCTTTCCCAGATAGAATTTTTTGAACTTCAAGTAGCGCAGTGTAAGTTGGTAGAATGAGTAATTCTTCTTGTGGAGCGGTATTTTGAATTGCAAATTTGATGCTTTTTTTAATGTTGGTTTTGATGTTTGTCTCTGGGATATTTATTTCGGCATATTTAAAGCGGTTTGCAAAGTCAAAGGCGCGTATTCCGGATGCGAATATTGATTTGATGTTCGGAACCAGTTTTTCCCAGTTGGTGTCCCAAATCCAGGAAACGTCTCGGCCATCGGCGATTTTGTCATTTAAAATTGCAACAAGATTTATGTTTTTCTTCTGGGAAATTGTGCGGATTATTTCGTTCGCGCCTGCTGGGTTCTTTATAAGAAATGTGGTGATTTTGCGGCTTTTGATTTCAACAGTTTGAAAGCGCCCGAAAACGGCCGAAAATTTTTTTAGTTTGTTACCTATATCTTCGGTACTGATATTTTCGGCTTTGGCAACGGATGTCGCTGCGAGGGTATTGTAAACGTTATAAAGGCCGGGAAGATTATAGTTAACTTTAAGTTTGGAGTTGTTTACTATAAGTTCCAGGTTTGTTGAAAAATCGGGTTTGAATTTGAGTTTTTGGGCGTGAACATCTGGTAATGGGCGTGAGAATTGGCAATTTGGGCAAAGAAAGTGTCCGAGATGGGCAGAAAAAAGTGACGAGTAGGTAAGTTTTTCAGCGCAGTTGGGACAATTTTTAATATCTGCCACATTTTCTACTTGAGGCAGGTCAATTTTTTTATCTTCTACCCCAAAAAAGAGAACTTTGCCTTTTGTAAATTTTGAAAGGAAGCAAATACCGGGGTCGTCGGTGTTTAAGATAAATGTGGTTGATTTAGGAAGTTTTTCAAGAGCCTTTTCCCATTTAGTCCGTATAGTGTTGATTTCACCATATCTGTCGAGCTGATCCCGGAACAAATTCAAAAGGACGACGATTTTGGGGTTTGAGTTTTCAAGAATTTCAGGTAAGGATGCTTCGTCCGCTTCCCATATGGCGATATCAGCGCCTATTTGGCCAAAAATGTTCGATTTGGCAATGAGAGTTGAGGCAACACCACGCAGCAGGTTTGAACCTTGACGATTATGGATGATTTTGTATTTGGTTTTTAAAATGTCGGAGGTGAGTCTTGCAGTTGTAGTTTTGCCGTTGGTGCCGGAGATAATTATCGATTTGAGGCGGTTTTTATCGTTTAGTTTTTTGACTAGATTGGAGTCAATTTTTAAGGCGAAGAGGCCTGGTGCTGCCGTTGCTCCGGAGTCCGAAACTTTCAAGATGAAAGCAATGAGTTTACCTGTAAATAGTGCGGTGCTTAACCTGAGATCCATAAATGGATTGTACTAGTGACTACTGACTACTGACTACTGACTACTGACTATTGACTACTGACTACTGACTACTGACTACTGACTCAGAGGGTTTCCATCTGGGAATAAAAATGGTTTATGTCTCTTGCCCACTTGCCACCCGTTTCGAGTTGAGGGGGTGCATACTTTGCCATAATCTGTTCCGGAGTTGTTAAACCTTTTGAAACATAGCTATTTTTTAGGGTACTGGCTACCCTGTCTATCGCGTATTCCCATGAAGGAAAATAAGTTTGGCCGTTTTCGAATCCCCAAGCGTTGTGGGAAGCTGGATCAATGGTAGTCCCACCACCTGATTCCTTCATCGCAATTGCAGGTATTAGACGATAATCAATGCTGTATTTATCGGACACTTCGACTATATATGCGGAATATGGTTCAAGCGGGGTTCCTGTCAAGAATCTTTCGATTACGAAAGGTCTCGGATCCTCTATTTGTTGAGCGATAACTTGAGCTTCAATAATATTTTGGCCTCTTGTGTCACCTATGTCTAACTGTGTTGAGACTTGTGGAAGATTGATGTTGTTTTTTGTGGTACTTAAAACTACTGCTAGGGTGAGCAGTATAGCCGGTGCTATAACAATCCACACCGAGGCAAGTGCCAGTCTGCGTATCATGTGGTTGTATAACCCAACTAAAGCATTGAAGACATCCAATGTCAACTTATTGAAGCCAGTAATGTCTTTTCTGATTATATTCCGCATAAAAATGCGGGCAGATTATTGGTGCAGTAAAAGTGTGTTTTGCATTATAACAGATGGAATATTGGCGCGTTTTTGCAAGAGAAAGGTAAATTATAAAACCTGTTATACCAGAACTATAGGGTAAAATACAAGTTAACTGAGGTTAATTTAGCGAGTGACAGTAATTGTTTCCAGAAGTTCTGCTTGGAGTGCTGATACTGTAATCCTGTTGTTATTTAGACTTTTTTCTACGGTGTAGGCAGTGTTGTAAGTCGCACTGGGGTCATTGCAAATTGAGTCTGCTGGTGATTCTATACCCTCTGTAGGGTCTATAGGCATGTCTGCTATGTAAGTAGGTACAAGATCTGTGCAAAGATTGACGGTACCTGCCCCGCTTGATGCCACAATAAGAGGAGAATCAATAATTCCAGAAGGAGGAGTGCCGTTGTTGTCAGCCGCAAACTGATGTATTGAGTTTAAGATAGCGTTAACATCGCTTCTGCGCTGGGCATTATTTGCCTGGGCAAATTGGCGGGCGGGATTTATTGCAATAAGGACTATTGATAAGAGTATTGAAAGTATTCCGATTACGACAAGGATTTCAATTAGAGTAAATCCTTTTCTGTGCCTGATTATTTTGGGCAGATACATTAATTTATAGCCTTTCTTTGCCTATTACTATACTTATATCATAATTTGGGTCAATTGTCTTGTCTGTTGTAATTACCTCAATAAAGATTTTTTCAAGTTCGTTTTGGAGTTCAGATTTAATCTCGCTGCTAACACTGGCTGAATAATTGACGATAGTTTTGTCGCTGCCAGTGATTGATAAGCTGCCAATTGCAATATTGTTAAAGCCTAAAGTTTCCAATATTGTATTGACTTTTGCTGTCTGATCCCTGGTGCCAGCGCTTATTATCTGAACTGAAAGTGTTTCTTTTGGTACGGGCTGGTTGGTATTTTCTACCCGATCAACAGCTTGTGTAGGAGTGTTGTTTTTTTGAGTTGGCTGTTGTTTGGTATTATCCGATTTATTGAAAGGGTTGTTTACGATGCCAAATGCGTATAAGCTTAAAGCGACTGAAACTCCAACTAGTACAATACCGATTACGGCTTTTGCTGTCTGGTTATTATCAGGTTGGGCGGTTTTTTGATCTCTTTGGGTTTCTCCATCATGTTGAGAATTTTGTGCTTCCGATTGAGATAAAAAGTCTATTTTATTAAGAATATTATTGTCTTGGGTAATTTTTTTTATGATCTGTTTACCTAGCGGGCCGTAAATTTTGGGAAGGTAAAATATTGAGGGTACAACATGTGTGACTGCTACATTTTGCCGTGCTAAAATGTCAATTATAACTTCGTAGAGCTGTTTGTTGGTAATAATTGTTAATTCCTTATTTTGCTGAGAAATTGTAAAAGTACCTCTTTTTTCCGGTTCAATTGGGACCTCATCAACAAAATTTTGGGTTTGGGTTTTTTGAGTATTTATCTCTCGGCTTGATATCTCTTTCTCAAAAAGGATATTATCTGAGAGTACAATTATTATTTTGTTTGTGCTGAGATTGTTCCTTTGAAAAAACTGTTTAAGGTTTTGTCTGAAACTGTCTATATTTATTATTTCCAAATGTTTTACAGAATCGGGTGTAAAATCCAGTTGGATTGGATTTTCAGGATCCTGGTAAAGTTGAATATTATCTTTAGAAATTAATAATACTTTCGGATTTGAAAACATGTAATTTAGTTTATCTCATTCCAGGCGGTAATTGAGAATTGGTTATTTGACATTGTTCCCGTGACTTGAATCTTTCTGATATTATCACCAATTTTGCCTTCAGATGTAATGGTGACGGTACCTGAGCCACTTACAGTTATTGTAGCAGTTGCTGAGTCCACGTTTAGTATTTCACCACTATATGTGCGATCTCTGAGTAGCCTTAAAATTGCGTTTTCAATCCCTGCTTCTGCTACGTGGTATACAGTTTCACCTTGGGTGAATTTTGTTGTGGACTGGGAGTTGATTATTGTAACAGCTACTGCACCTGCTGTGACTGTAGTGGCAATTGTGGTGAAAATAAGAAGAGAAATCAAGGCCTGGCCTTTTTGTGTAGAAAATTTAAAAAAATGTGTATTCCGTTTCATAATCTAATTATCTTAGTCCGACAGTTGTTGTAAAATCCCTTATTTCTGCACCGCCCGTCCTTTGAGTTTTGCCTGTCAGGGTGAAGTCTATTTTTACAGTTTGACCGATGCCGGACGCACCTATTTTTTGAAAGTTGAGATTTGAAATAGATGAGGCAGAACTATTTAGGTTATTGGTGCCGGCGTTGTTTGTGAGTGTAAGGTTGCCTCCAGATGCGGAATATGAATTTGTATCGCCAGAAATAATAGCAACGAGTGTTGAGCTGGAGCTTCCGGGTGTGGCTGGAGTTGTTATGGATGATGCACGGTTAAGGTCATAATATAATCGTGACAAAATGTATCTGGCATCTTGTTCTACACCAGATGTGGCTTCAGATTCTTTGCGCACTTCTAGTATTGATAAGAAAAGTTCTGATAAAACCACCAAAAAGATGGACATAAGGGCCATATACATGATTAGCTCGATTAAAGTGAAACCTTTTTTGAGGTGTTTAGTTGACTGTTGAGAATTTAAAGTTTTATTGTTTGTATCTTTTAATTTAATTGTCATATCGGCTATGGTGAATAATTAATGCTAACGTCGGAGATTGCAGGTGTTGCGCTACCGTTACCACTTAGGGTTGCCCTAAAGCGGATATAACGCCCGTTTATATCTGCAAGGGGTATAGCTGCGGCTGATTCGTAGGATCCAAAATAGTTCCATGTAGATCCATCGTTGTTTATTGCAAGTTGAAAGATAATGTTGGTGTTTATTGGTTCATTTATTGAAAATGTTAGGTAGTTGAAAGCAGCTTGGGTGCCAGCATCGAAGATTTGCGATTCAAAAGATCCTGAAGTTACGAATGTTGCACCAGAACCTCCTAAAATTACTGTTAGTTCTGATGAGGTGTTATCGTTTCCGACAAAGG
>CAZBKB010000001.1:82189-86073 GCA_964492425.1 uncultured Gammaproteobacteria bacterium
ATTCCCGCCGGCTGTTAAATTGACTCTTCCGTAAAGTGCGGGCAAGGAGGGTGTCGATATGTTTACAACCTGCAGCTGTTGAGTGTTGGTGTCTGTGGCAAGAAAGGCATATGTGCCGCTTACAAAGATACCAAATATATTGTTTCCAGCGTTGTAATTGCCGATTAAAGAAGGGCTTGAAGGGTTGGAAACATTGATGATGTAAAACTCGGAACCGGCGCCTGTGTTATTTGCTGTACCTAAATAGGCGGTTGAACCAGAAAGATAAATGGCAAGTCCATTTGCTGTGGTGCTTGCATTATAGTTACCGGTTAAAGTTGGTGAGGCTGGATTAGAAATATTTAATATCCTCAGTTCGCTGGAATCAATGTCGGTTGCTATGTAAGCATAGTTGGCGGTAACAGAAACACTATTAACATTTGCACCCGCTTCGTAACTACCTGCTATGCTCGGTGCGGTTGGATTACTGATGTTGACTACGTACAGCTCCCTGTTTGTACCTGTGCCTGATCTTTTGGCTACATAGGCGTAATTGCCAGAAATGTGAATGGCAGTAGCATCCTCATTTCCTCCTAGGTTCAAAGTTGCCGCAGTTGTCGGAGAGCTTTTATTGGTAATATTGACAATAGTTAATTCACTAGTGTTGCCTGAAGTGGCTAGATATGCATAGTTTCCGGAAACAAATACGCCTGTGATGTTATTACCAAAGCTGATACTACCAGTTAAAGTAGGTGTGGTTGGTGAAGAAATATCTACAATACTTAGGTTATTTCCACCTGCAACGTTTGTGCTGCCTAAATATGCATAATTGCCGTCCACAAAAACAGAAAGTCCGTTAGCATTTCCGCCTGAGTTAAAGTTTCCAGCAATTGTTGGTGTTGCCCAGTTTCCTCCACTGCCGGGGGCTAACTGAATCTCTCCCCCGGAATTATTTGTGACTACAGTTGATGACAGGTTGCCGGCATTAAAATCAGACTGAGTGGTTTGGAGCCAGGCCGTGTTACCCTTGTACCTTTCTAAGTAGTTAGTTGAGGATATTGATGAGGCCATTGGAGTAGTCCATGAGACCGTTGATACAGCCCGCTTTGAAGAAGTATCTACTGTTCCGCCGCTAGTTACAATATTTCCACTTGGATCTCTTTGAACATCTGAAATGGCAACACTTCTTGTAAACTGTCCTGTATATTGTGGCTCAGACACTAATGTCCATGCATTGGCTGATATTTCTGGGTGATATGTGCCGTTTTTTGTTGAAATGTTTGACCAAGACGCATCTCTTACGCTTCTTATAGCTTCCTCTGTTTCTCTTAATAGAGCTGTAGCCTGCAGTCTTTGTCCTTCCTGGGCTTTGCCTTCTCGAGATGCGACGAATCCTGTTAAAAGGCCAGGTAAGAGCACTGCAGTTAAGCCTATTGCCACCAAAATTTCTATCAAAGACTGTCCTCTTTTTCTGCTGAGTTTGATTTTATCCATATTTTTCAATTTGTTGATATTGCTCCGTATTGATTTATTGTTAAGGTTTTTGAAATACCACTTGAAGTGTGATCTATAGTGAAACTATTGGATCCGTTTATGAAACCGGCGACGTCACCGCTGCGTTTTTCAAAAACGACCTGATTAAAAGGCAGAGAGATGCCGGTTAATGTCAAATCCCCCTCAAGTTGTACTTTAAAATTAGACGTATCAAGATTGTTGTATAATGGCCCACGAAAAAGAGTGTAACCGTTACTTTCAAAATAAATTCCAAATTGTTGGGCTGAGCCTTGCCCTTCGGTATCTCCGACCATTGCTTTTATCTGCTGGTTTCTAATATCGGCTATAACCTGAGTAGATATAGATTCAAGGGAAGATATATTTTGAGGACGAAGAAGGTTTATTGTTGTGAAGGAGACAAGCATAGTAAATATAGAAAGAACCAGGATAATTTCGATTAAAGTGAAACCCTTTTTCATTTTTCATTTATCTCGTACCAATTTGTGAGATAAGGCTATAAATTGGAGCAATAATAGAAAGCATCATGCCTCCTATTAATATTCCGACAAGCACCAACATTACAGGCTCAATAAGTGTGGTTGCTGTTTTTAGGTTTTCACCTACTTTTGTTTCAAATTGTTCTGACAAATCCTTCATGCCTTTTTCCATTGTCCCGCTTTTTTCTGCTGATTCTATTACCTTTAACATTAAAGACGGAATTATTTTATTATTTGTTTTGAAGTCAGTTGAAAATTTTTTTCCGGCAGTGAGGCTTGCTTTGGCCTTATTTATTATTTGGAGAATCTCTTTTTTGTAAACAATGTCTTTTGTAAATTCAAGGGCTTCTGTAATTGGTATACCTGCGGAAAGAAGTAAATACATTGTCCGCGTAAACCTAGCAAGATCAAGTGAGATAGCAATCTTATTAATGACAGGAAGTGATGTCAGTATTTTATAAAGAAAATTCTTTTTCAGTTTGAATAAAAGGGTAAAGAATAACAGGAAAACTATAAAGCCCAGTAAAAATTGTAATTTGTAAGCCAGAAGAGCTTTTGATATGAAGATCAATATTTTAGTAGGAAGAGGGAGAGTTACTTTGAGTCGTAAAAACACTGTTGCTATTCTTGGAATCACAAAAGTTAAAATTAAAAGAAGTACGGCAGTGAAAACTGTGAAGACCAATAATGGGTAAAGCAATGCTGCTTTTACTTTATCTTCTAAATCTATATCTTTCTTAATATTTAAAACCAAGTCATTTAGGGATTCATCAAGCGTTCCAGCTTCTTCCGCGGCTTTTAATAAATTAGTGGTAATTGGGTCAAAGGCTTTTGGATATTTGGAAAATGAATAAGTAACAGTCTTGCCTTGATTTAAGTCTTCTTTTAAGCTTAGAAGTATCTTTTTAACATTACCCCTGGATTCTTCTGCCAGTGAGTCTACGGCATCCAGAATAGGTATACCAGATTTTAAAAGTGTAGCCAAGCTTGAAATAATATCTAACTTCTCGCGATTTTTAAGGGCAGTGGAGTTTGTCATTCTTTAGTTGATCTTATAATTTCTTCAAGCGACGTGATTCCACTTTTTACTTTTTCTATGCCATCTTCAAGCATTGAGCGCATCCCTTCTTCTCTTGCCTTGACCTCAATTGTACTACTGTCTGCTTTTCTGGTAATTAAATCTTTGATGGAATTGGTTACAACCATCACTTCAAAAATCCCAATTCTACCGCTGTAACCCGTATGATGACATATGTCGCAGCCTTTCCCCTTGTAAGATCTAATTGAGTTCTCTGTTTTGTCTTTAGTGTCAAGTGAAAAATGTTTAATTAGTAGATCTAAAGGTATAAATTTTGATAATTCTGCTGTTGTTATACTCTGAGAAACCCTGCATTTTTCGCAAATTTTTCTGACCAGTCTTTGAGCAATAATTACATTAACAGTAGAAGCAACCAAAAACGGTTCAATTTCCATATCAATTAATCTAGGCAGTGTTGTTGCAGCATTGTTTGTGTGGATGGTTGAAAGCACTAAATGACCTGTCATAGCACTATTGATGGCAATACCGGCTGTTTCATTATCTCTTATTTCGCCGACAAAGATAATATCAGGGTCTTGCCTTACAATGGACCGCAAACCGTTTGCAAATGTTAAATCAGTTTTTGCGTTCACCTGAATTTGATTAACCCCTTCAATATCGTATTCGACAGGATCCTCAATGGTGGAAATGTTTTTGTCACGGGTATTAATTATTTTTAATATTGCATAGATTGTAGTTGTTTTGCCGCTTCCTGTGGGACCGGTTGCCAATACCATTCCATATGGTTTTGTGAAACCGGCTTTTACTTTAGCAATATTTTCTGCTGTTAAACCGAGTTCGGATAGTGCAAATTGCCTGGAGTGGGAAGAAAGCAG
>CAZBKB010000001.1:86083-89235 GCA_964492425.1 uncultured Gammaproteobacteria bacterium
TTTTCGCCTTCTACTATTGGGACTACGGAAACACGTATGTCTAGGTTTTCACTTTCAATTTCTGTTTGAATTTTGCCATCCTGTGCCTTTAAGTGCTCGTCTGTTCTTAGCTTTGCCATAACTTTGATTCTGGTGATTATCTGGTCGTGCAAATTTTTTGGAAGCTTTAGTACGTCGTGAAGGACTCCGTCGATTCTGAAGCGAATTAATGATTCTTTGTCATAAGGTTCAATATGAATGTCGGATGCTTTATTATTTGACGCATATTTAATGAGCAAGTCTACAATGTTTGCAATAGGTGCTTCGACTTTGGTTGCACCTGCTGCTTTTCTAACGGCGTTCTCTAATATACTATCAAACGTAGGTTGCAACTCTTTTTGGTAGAGACGCATTGAACTTTCAATGTCCGCTTTTGTGGCATATACCGGCGTAACTTTTAAACCCGTTTTTTTAAAAAGCAATCCGAAAAATTCGCTGTTTTGCGGATTGCTTGTTGCTACTTTTAATCCGTTTTTATTTTCTGAAATTGCGATTGCGTTTTGTTTTTTAGCAACAATTTGCGGAATTATTGATAATGTATCTTCCGGTATAGTAATTTGAGAGATGTCTACAAATGGTACGCCATATAAATCCGCAACTACTATGCCCAAATCCTTGTCGCGAATGAGTTCTTTGGAAAGAAGGACACTCTGAAGATAAGTATTGGATTTTTCGCTTTCTGCAAGAGCAGCATCTAGTTTTGAGGTTTCGATGACCTCTAATTTTTTGAGTTCTTCATATAACTGCTTATTGCTAAAAGCAGGCATGATACCATTGTATCGCGATCTCTTAATTATTACTAACTGTTATTTGAAGTTTATATTCTTTAGGAAAAGCTTAAGGGTTGTGAGGTATATCGGAGCATTGAGATATTCGGTTTACCCTGAAGGAAGCAAGGGGTCGGACTCCTCGCTAGGCTCAATGATAACTGCGCAGAAGCCAAATTACTAGCAATGCAGCTTGAGATGTTGAACAACCACCTTATAAGTTCTGTGTATGTGGCTCACCTGTAGAATTGGGATTAGTGTTTTTATTTTCCTCTTGCTTCTCGGCTCTTTTAAGAAGCCCATAAATTCTTGCCCGATTGTATCTCTGTAGCATTACAGGGTAAAGATTTACAAGACCTGTGGCAACATTTATAAAAGTGTGTTTATCTACTGCCCCATCTGTTAAGGACATTGAAATCCTGGTTACAGCGGCTGCAAGGCCAGCTGCGTGAACTGTTTCCCAAATTCGAGTGTAACGATCATATTTTTTGGCTGCATCTAGTGTAGGTTCAGGCAAGGAAAAACCGCCTAAATGGCTTCCTCCGCCTCGTCTTACCATTCTTATCACAGCGTCACCCGAAGGAATGTATCTTTTGAAGGTTCTTACGCCCATCCAGCGGTATACTGTTCCATTTTTCTCCCATAGCTTTGGGGCAAAATATGCTTCTGCCACAACCTCCGCAGCTTTACCAGCAATTCTTAATGCTTTCCCTTCGGGATTTTCTGCCTCTGTATCTTGAGATTGAATTGGCCTCAAAGCCTCTTTTACATCTTCCATCTGATTTAATCTTAATCTGTCCATAAATCTAAAGCAAACGATATTATACTTTGGTGATTACAATTATGTATTCTCCAAAAACAAGAGGTGGCGTGTGATCTTTGATAAATCTTCCTTATAATAATTCACAGATAATTTGTTGGTCGGACTTGTTTTGAAGTTGCAGTCCCATCTCCAGTAACTGACTTAGGTTCATGAGCGGGAGACGGTTCTGGGCTCGAACCTCCACTCGCTGTTTAATGATAACAATGAGGAGGCTAAACTGTTAGCGTATCAGCTTGAGACATTAAATAACCACCTAAATATGAACTCCTTTTTATAGATTACTGCGGAACTTGGAGTAAGTTACAGTTTTATCTAAAGACTTTCAATAGCAATATCACGAGCAGCAAGAATTAAGCTAAAACTCTTACCACCGATACCGCGCGTCATTTTTAAGCTATGCGGCGTAATCTCAGCTAAATCTTTTTTCGTGTGAATATCGTTTTGTAACAATACATAAAATAATCTCCCAAATGAGTAGAAGTTGGGTTCAATTATCGTATAGACAGAATTATCTCCATATTTGTAACGTTCATCCTGACACCACAATAGTGTGTCTTGAGACGGTACATATGGTTTTCCCTGACGATCTTGCCGTGCCATCTGAGCAAGACATGACTCATACCTTAACTTAGCACCCATTAATCTTGACTCTCTTTCTTGGCTGGCTCTTTCAAATTCGGTTGGCATAGCTAGGGATTATATCAAACTTAGGCTAATGAGAGCGGGAGACGGTTGTCCTTCACTATCTCTTTCGCATAAAGCTTCAGAGATCACTAAAGTTTCGGAACAATAAATATTCGAGCTACAGCGCTGAGCTTGTCGAAGTGTCTGACTCCACACTCTGGTTAATGATAACAATGATGAGGCGAAAATTCTAGCGTTTCAGCTTGAAGCACTTAATAAACACTTGGATAATTTAGGCAACGGAGAACTCTATTGGCAGAGACTTTAGATCAGTAGTTTTTGGTAAGTCCACGTAAAGTTTTTCAAAACCTATTACTTTACCCAGTTTGTCTTTGCTAACAACTGTGCCATCTCCAACCTCTTCAGTTATTGCCTCTTTTTTAGGGTCATCGAACCACACATTCAAGGTTCGACCCTTAGCGTCATAATATATTTTAATTTTCGACATTGATTTTTTCTCCTTCTCTGATTCTTTTTGTTAAGTAAGCAGTTATTATGTATCCACTTTTATTGTCAAGGTGATCGCAAGCTGTGCAAACATAAATGTTACCTAAATTCTTGTAATACAAATGCACACTTGGGTCTTGTTTACTTTTCCTAATCTCGGTTGGTCTTTTTAACGATTCTTTTATACTTCTATTTCGTATTTTGCAATTATTGGATGTTTTATCGTTACGATCTTTTTCCAATAATCTTTTGTTGTCCTGACCCTAACACCCAACGGTGTTTCTACCTCAAAGTATACATCTTTTGGCTTCACATTTGAAGTATAACACCAAAATTAGAGGTCATAGACCCTGAGCGAAGTCGAAGGGCTAAATTGCTAGCGACGCAGTTGG
>CAZBKB010000001.1:89245-90083 GCA_964492425.1 uncultured Gammaproteobacteria bacterium
GCAAAACGGAAATTACTTTGCCTACGAGGGTTGGAAACCCTAAAAAATCACTTATATACTTTGCGAGTTCCACTATGAGTACCTATATCAAGCAAAATAATTACTAGTCTTTGTTCGCTATCATAATCCCAAATAATCCGAATATCACCAGTCACCCAGGAACTCCATCTAATACCATAGTTTTGCGTATTTACTTTGTGGGATTGAAGCGATGGGTGCGAAGGATTGACCGCTAGTTTTTGAAGAGTTGTTTTTATACGTTTATTTAGTACTTCGTCAGAACCTACTATCTTTTCTCTTGTAACGCTAAACGTTACGGTAATTTTGAGTGTGAACATCAGGAGATTACTGAATACCAAGAATTTTGTTCAAAGCTTTGTCGTCAGATGGATCAACTTCGGTATAACGACCTTCTTCTAAATCTTTGAGACTCTGGCCAATTCTTTTGTCGCTTGCTTCATCAACCATAGGCAGACGTTCAATCTCTTCTTTGACGTCAATAACAGCCAAATGCCTCATATATTCACCAAACGAAAGTCCTAGTTGTCTTGCTTTAGTCAGTACAACCTGGTAGAGCTGTGGCGAGAAAGTTATTAGTTTTTGTACTCGTGCGGTGTCTCTCATATTTTATATGTAATCTGTATTAACTGCGTTAATTTTACTACACTTTTGCAAAATAGTCAATTTATTGAGCTCCTTAGCGAACGAAGTTCGGACCTATTATACTACCGTACCTGATCTAGAAAAAGAAATTTACAAAAGAGCTTTTTGTGCCTGAACAGCATGAATAGCAGATTGTGTCTATTAGTTGTATAATTTCTGGCCATGACTCAGGATA
>CAZBKB010000001.1:90093-103103 GCA_964492425.1 uncultured Gammaproteobacteria bacterium
CTTCCACTTGGCAAGCGGACGTTTTACCACTAAACTACACCCGCGCAATATTTGCAGTATTAATTAGCTGCTTAAATTGTATCCCACCTTTCATCTTCTTAATTGTAAATTCCCTCTGCCGAGATGCCTTGTTGGTTTTATATGCTTCTGCGTATATCAACTCTAACGGCCTTCTGTGTTTAGTAGATTTTACTAGACCTTGATTGTGTTTTTCTAATCGTATTTTTAGGTCACTTGTACTACCAATGTAATGCTTTTTGTCTTTCAAACTTTTCAATACATAAACATAGTACATTTAAAATCTTCCACTTGGCCCCCGCTGAGCGGGGTTATCACTAAACTACACCCGCAAAGACAAACGTTGTTGGCACTTTGGTCGTGCCGCGTTTAGAAAATAGATTATAGCAAGAAATAGTGAGACGGGCTACTTTTAAGCTGTTGACCTTGTCTGGAACATTTTCTTAGTTTTCTCGTCGACTCTAATTGACTCATCAATATTTTTTGCAGAAATAAGCCTTATTAGTACTTTAAGATGATAGAAGAATAGTAGTATCACAAACGATAAAAATATTAAATTAAAAATTGCGCCTAGTGACAAAATCAATAGCCTTGTATCTCTTTTCATATTAATAAATTGTAGAGGATAAAAGTTAAGCTTTTTTCCTGTCAAAACTTCAAACTTCATAGGCATGTAACCGTCTAGGCCCAAGCCAAAAATAATAAATAGTGAAATAGGTATAATCCAGATATTGCCCGTAGTTTTAAGATAACCTAAAGTCATTCCTGTTACAGCTGCTGTATCTATATATTTATCTAAATTAGCGTCTAAATATCCACCCCATCTGGATCCGAGAAACTTCATTCTGGCAATTTCTCCATCCACCCCATCTAAAATTGACATAAATTGTATTAAAAAACCCCCCAGAATTAGCCATGGATAAAGACCGGTTGCCAGTAAAAAGAAAGTTGGGATAGATATGAGCAAAATAATGAAAGAAATCATGTTTGGAGTAATGGGTGTGTTAACCAGATATCTTGAAATTAGTGTCGATACTTTTCTGTTTAGATGTTTAGAAATCAATCCGTCACCGCTCTTTGAGAGATTGTTAAGAAACTTCTTTCTGGCGAATTTAATATCCTCCCAGGTATCGCAATCTGCCCACAGATTGCCTTTGATGTCTAGACTTCTGAGTTTACCTTCCGACACAAGAATGCGCATACCGTCACTTAAAGAATTTTTGTGGCGACTAGTGGTTTTTTTTAAGATGTCGAAAATATATGGAGAGCAAACGAACATACCGGTATCATACGCGTTGTAATTTTGGAGATTTTTACTGAGCGCTATAACTCTTCCATCTCTTACTAATACTTTTGTTGTGTCACCAACATCGAGAACGGAATCGAGGTTTTTATCAATTGCCAGGGAGCAGTCATTATTTTTGAGTTTAAGTCTTTGAATTCTTATCAGAGTTTTAGGGTTAAAAACGTGATCGCTCATAAGCAGCGCAAAATTTTCTTTGAAATGATGTCTGGCTTTTAGGGCAGATATTCCATTGGCTTTCTTCCAATTGTTGTTTTGAACAAAAGAAATAGAAACACCATATTTTGCTCCATGTCCTATAAATTTTTGCAGGGCTTTGCCTTTGTAGCCCGTTACTATTACAAATTCTGTAATACCCGCTGTCTTTGCGCCCAAGATTACCCGCTCAATAATTTTTAAGCCTAAAAGAGGCATAAGCGACTTATGTCGCCCTCGGGTTACAGGTTGCATTCTTGTACCGTTACCGGCTGCTATAATTAATGCTTTCATGTTTTTTTATTTGATAAGCTGTTATTTTCAAACATTACTTTATATTGGGCAATTAATGATTAAAGATTTACTCTATGCTAAAAAAGAAGATTGTTTTCGCTTAAGTAAATATACAATTTGTATTTTTGTAAATAAAAGCTAACGAAGTTTAACAGACTAGTTTGAGAATATCAACTATAGGGTGAGGTTTGTTAATATGTTATATTTGTCAGATTAGGTTTAAATTCATTCATGAGTAACCAAACACAATAAACACGTTTGTAAAATAGAAGCTATGCAGTTTTTGTGTTGTGGTGCTTTTAGAGTATATTGAAAGTCTCGAGTTTTGCTGCAGGGTTAGAACTTTTTGGTTTCAGAATCAAAATAAAATGTTAGAATCTTCTTGATGAAAATAATTTACACAAAACATGCACTAAAAGACAAGCTACCAGCTCTCAAGAGATTAGGGTGGAATGTTTCTAAAAACAATATTGAGGAAACAATAAAGAATCCCAGATGGAAAGGTGTTTCAAAACATGGTCAGGAAACAGCCATGAGTTTATTAGATAAAAATCACATTCTGAGAGTGGTGTTAAGAAGAGAAGATGATATAATAACGGTGATCACTTTGCATATTGCAAGGAGAGGAAAATATGAAAGTACATTATGATGAAAATGAAGATATATTAATGATTGAATTGGCACGTAAGAAGATCGATGATAGTTATGAGGTAGACCATGGTTTTGTTAGCGTTTCTGAAAAAGGAGAGCCTGTTTTGGTAGAGATTTTTAAAGCCTCAGAATTCTTTAAGAGAGAAAGTAAAGTTTTACCTCGGGAAATAAAGCAAAAATTCTTCGCAAACTTCTAGTTTACACTGAGTTTTATCGAAGTGAACTTTTTGGGTTCAAAATTAACGATAGGCGTCTTTTCTATGCCTAATATCCGTGATTAATATTTCTTTGTCTTTTGTAAACTCATATACTATTCTGTAAGGCCAAATTCTTACCGAGTATGAACCTTCCAGCTTTCCCTGTAACTTTTTGCCTGAATAGGGGTTATTTGAGAGCACTCTAATTGCGGAAACAATTCTTGACTTCAGTTTCTTGTCCTTAAGTTTCTCGAAAATCTTTCGCGACTCTTTGGAGAAGTAGACTTGAGTCACAACTTATAGTTTTTCCCCAACAACTTCTTCAAACGGGTAAATACGGCCGGCCTTGATATCTTTTTTGCTTCTTGCTATAGATGCCATTGCATCTCTGTCTCGAAGAATTTCCAACGTTTCTTCCAGGCCTTCGAGCTCATCAGCATTAACAAGTACAGCTTTAGTCTTACCATGGCTGGTGATAATTACTCTTTTGGAAAGTTTTTCAACCTCTTCCAAGAGATCGTAAAGTTTTGCTCTAGCATCTGTTGCAGAAATAGTGTTAGACATTCTTCATATATTTTACGTAATTACGTATATTTATGTCAAGCGCAGCAGCGTCCAAGAGTATTTATCCTAAGGGTATCCGAAGAAGTTTACACTGAATTTATGTAGTGAACTTTTTGGTTTCAAAATGACAATAACTTCCGTACAGCGTAGGCATTTTGTCAAAGACTACGGTTTTAAGGAATTATAAACAGCTACAACCTCAGAATTTCGCAAAAGAATGGTTCTATCTGTCGTATAAGTAAGACCTTTATTGGGGCTTGCTTCGAAACCTAGATAAATGACTTCAACGCCTCTTTCTTTTATTTCTTTTACTGCAGGTTGCAAGTCTGAGTCAGAACTACATAAGATAGCTGTTGTCAGTTTTTTATCACAGGCTAATGAGACTAGATCTACTGCGATTTTGACGTCTACGCCTTTTTCTCTAAAAACAATCCTACTATCTACCTTTTGGGCTCTGACGTTACCTGCAATAACGAATTCGTAACCTTGGTTCACTAAACTATTTCTTAGTTTTCTTTGGAGCTTTATCAGTTCTTCTGATTTTTCCTTGGTCTCTGGATGAACGCGAAGCTTTGCAACATAGAAAATCTTTCTGTGGATTTTGAAACCTTTTAGTGCTTCTGCGAATAACTTCTCTAGATTAATAAGGGCGAGAGTAGTTTTATTTTTGGCTACTTTTTCAGTTCTTAGAACATCTTTAATTTTATTAAGAAAGTTTTCTCCATCTATAAATAGCATGCAATTTGGCATAGAGTTATTATCCCAGATTATTAAAGTATGTAAAAGGTGAGGAACAACTCATGAGCAGAGCTTTTCTTCGAATAGACAAAGTCTTTCTTCGAATAAGCAGAGCTTTTCTTCGAATAAGCAAGCTTTTCTTCGAATAAAAAACCTCACCGGGCCTTGCGGCACTAGATGAGGCGTTTATGCTTTCTTTATATAGCTTTTCTCTGCAAAAGTCAAGATATAATTAGATGTATTTTATTGTATTTAGGTCTATAAAAATAAATTGTGCCACACGTAGACGATGTTACCTGTCCTTTGTAGCTTTATGCGAAAAAGGAGAACTTTTTGGGTTCGGAAGCAATTTAAATTTATTTTATGACTGTACCAAGTGCTCTTATGCTATCGTATGATGGTTGGTCTATGAGTAAAAAGGGCAAATCTCCTAATCTATACGTTTGTATAAAATCTACATACTCTTCGTAGGGGTGTCCGAGTAGTCGAAATGCACTAACTAGACCGAAGCTATTACAAACAAGTTCCTGTGCAATGTTAAGTCCTTTGTCTTCTTCAATTTTTTGCCCACTAGCATCAAACCGCGTAGCCTGCAGTGTTTGCTGACAAATTTCTACAGACAAGTTAAATGTAAAGTATTCCTGCACGGTTGACATTGGTCCTAAATGCTTTTCGTCTGATCTGACATACGTAAATACTGCACCACTTTTGTTCATAAGAGTGGCCGCAGACGAGCCCAATATGTCTGCAAGAGGTGCTAATTTTGGTGAGGGGGATTCTTTAGGAACAAAAATAATTGATTTCGATGTTACGTTTTGTCGTTCGCTTACTTGAATTGTTTCATTAGGAAAAACATTACTACCAGAGAATGTGATCGGCTCGCCAAGAGTATAGGACTCGAACATTCGATAGATTTCTTTTATTGCATTAGGTTGTAGCTTGTACTGCGTATAGTTGACTATTTCTGTTGGAATTTTTGAAGCTGAGAGCGTAGGGTCAATACGGGTAAGTTCCTTTACACCTAGTCCCAGTGATTTAAATTCCGGATAAAAAGTATCGAATAAGTTTTCAGTAGCAGGGTGTTGAGCTGCAATAGTTGCTTCCTGTGCTTGCTGCTTTACGAGTGGATCCTCTTGTTGCCTGTTGCTTGAGCAGGCTACACCTCCAAAAATCGCTGCTGATCCTACCAGACCAGCCCTTATAATCAATTCTTTCATGTTGAGTGCGGATTATAACTTAAATACCTCTACGATTTCAACAGAACCTAAGGTTCGCTACTAGACGATGTTACTTGTCCTGAGCAGAGTCGAAGTAGAACTTTTTGGGTTCATGATGTAAATAACTTTGTTTAATTTTGGGCTGAGCGGGCATCTCTATAATTTTGGAGAGTTTCAAAAAGCTTAGTAAAATGATCTCTTGAATCTAAGCTATCCTTTAGAGCATGAAGATCTGTATCGAGTTTCCCGAGTTGACCTTGCTGTTTTAGGCTTAAAGCTCTGACAAATTGACTTAAACCACCGTTATACATAATTTGTATTGGTTTCAATTCCGCTCTGTCTATTCCTGTCGGATCAAAATCCTTAACGAATTCAACAAATACTTCATAGGAGCCAAAAATTTCCCAAATCTGCCTAGGAATCATTGAGAGCTGGTTAGCTCTTCTTAACGCGTCCATTTCGTTTGGCCTGAGTTGTGAGGCGTTGAAGCTTTTTCCATCAGCCGATTCAATACGAAAAGCCTTACCAGTTCCGCTTACATTTAAATAATCTGTTTGAGGTTCGGCAACAAAACTTTCAAGCGGCCAATTTGGATTTAAAAATTCGTATTCAATGAAGGCAGTGATTCCACTATCAAAGTCTTCGTCAGTAAAACCTATGTGTCTAAAAAATTTTCTTTCTGGTTCTGACAGTGGAGACAACCCTGCAACTACGATTCTCTTCCCAGCTTCTGGAAAAATTACTTCGCCATGATTAAAGCCGTCAAGTTTTGTGGTACCCCTCAAGACTTGAAGTTTTCCGTAGATTTCAGTGGCAATTTGTCTTTGTTGTTCAGAATTTAAATCTGGTTTTCTGTCTGGCATAAAGGGAAATTCTACACTTCATAAAGCTGATTGTCAAACTATCGGTCTAATTTTGTGCCGGGAGCCCCGCCCAGAGCAAGCTCGGTGCGGGATAAACTTCGCGGAGGCGGTCAGTTCCGTTCAAAATGCGTTCGAGCAGAGTTTGATATTGGTGCCGGCACGTAGACGATGTTACCTGTCCTTTGTAGCTTTATGCGAAAAAGGAGAACTTTTTGGCTTCAAAACCAAGCCTATGTTTAGTGTAAAATTAAGCATATGGTTATTTTTATAGACGAGTCTGGCATCCATAAAAAAGTTGATCATTCGACAACGGCTGTTGTTTATGTTGAAGTAACTAAGCTCGAAAAACTCGAGAAGGATCTTAAAGCGATCGAACAAGACCTTAGAATCAGATCTTTTCATTGGGCAGATGAAAGATGGCTTATTCGCAATAAGTTTTTATCATCAATCATTGAACTTGATTTTACAGTTAAAGTTGCGGTTTTTAAGAACCCCCAAAACGTAGGCGAGATGCTTGAAGTGGTATTCAGGCATTTAATAACGGAGAAGAATATTAGAAGTATCTTAATAGACGGTAAGAAACCAAGATGGTATGAGCTTAGACTCAAAAAAGTCTTAAGGGATAAAGGAGTATCTGTCAAAAAACTGAGAACGGTAAAAAGCGATACCAATTTGGGGATTCAACTTGCCGATGCTCTGGCAGGACTTGCGCGTTATCATTTTGATAATCCAGATGCGCCGGATGCCAAAAAATGGTTTAACAAGTATAAAAAAGCGCAGAAGATTAAGTTTGTTTTGACTTCTTACTAAATTCTCATAAAAAAACCTCGCCGAAGCGAGGTCAGTTTGCCAGCTAGTTCATATTGCTACAAACTTTTCCCAACCTGGGAATTTGTCGCTGGTAACTTGTTATGAAATTATACTATCACAACAGCTCTCAAAATGCAAAATCTGAAACGATGTCTAAGACCCTGAGTTAAATCGAAGGGTTAGAACTTTTTGGCTTCAAAAGCAAAATAATCTCTGTGGCTTTCTCTCGTGCCGTGTTTTGTGAAAAGTTCAGTACTATCTTGTTATAATAAACTGAATGAAAAATCTTCAACTGGAAGCAGATTTTTTTCACTTTATTGCTGTTGCAGTTCGTAATTTAGTTTCAAGTGCAGACAGAAACCCTGCAATTGCAAAACATAAACGGGAAGGTGATTTTTCTACACAAGTCGATATTGATGTTGAAAACATAATTGTAAGTGAGATCAAGAAAAGATTCCCCAATGATCATATTCTTGCCGAAGAAACGCAATCTGAAGTTGCAATTCCAAAAGGACGGATTTGGATTATCGATCCTATATGTGGAACTAATAATATAGCAAGGGGTATAAAAAACTTTTGCACTAACATCGCACTGGCAGATAATAAACAGCTTATTGCGTCGTGTGTGGTCGACCACAGTCAAAACGATTATTTTTGGTTAGTGGGAGGGGGAAAAGTTTATGTAAACAATACGCTTTTCGAACCAAATTATGAAAGGTTCGATGTGGTGGTGGATGTTGATTTCGGGGCGCTTATCTCCGTTGATGAAAACAAAAAAGAAAAGCATAATAAATTCTTAAGAAAATTAATTGCAGAAACCGGCTATTATCTTATTTCTCTGAATAGTTCGCTCGGTTTTGCCTATACTGCAATTGGGAAAGTTGACGGCTTTTTGACTGTTGAAAATCATCCTTGGGACATCTGTGCTTCTACCTTCTTAATTCAACAATCAGGAGGAATTATAACGGATACTTTTGGAAAACCATGGGTACTAGAATCGACTGGAGCTATTGCTGCAAAGAATGAAGAAATTCACAAAAAACTTCTCAGTGCATATCTGAATGCGTAGAACTTTTTGGGTTCAAAAGCAAATTAAATTTGCCAAGGGTTATGCCTAAGCCTAGATATGTCTCGAAGTTGAGGCAAAATTAACTCTTCCAAGCGAGCCAGTTCATCATCATTGTGATTCCATTTTTGAATTTCAATAACAGTTGGCTTTATTAATCTTCTACCACTTTCGGACTGCACATATTCTCTACCTAACTTTACTATGGAACCATTTGGCAGCTTCTGTAAACTTAAATCAGGAGCTACTTGCCTCTGAAAGTCATTAAATCCGCACAACCCATCATTGCCATATAAAGCTAGCCATCTCTGATGTTCTTTTTCTTTTCTTTGGTAAAGTTCATAGTAGCTTAGCCTCTCCTGGTAGTGGAATGCTCCTTCTGCCATTTCGCCAATTTGAGCTAATCTTCTTAAATTGGCTGGGTCGGCTTGATAGACTACTGGCTTATTCCTTAAATTAGCATCAGCTTGCAAAGTCATGGAATTCACAAGCTCCAAGGCAGTAGAAACACCTCTTAATTTTGGAAGGACCATTATTTCTCCATCAGCGTTTGTATGTAAAAGTTCTTCAGATAACCTAGTTGTTCGCATCCCGAAAACTTGCCCAGAAGAACTAGCTATCATAAAAAAATATGGATATACACTTTTTGATTTAAAGACATCAATGGTTATAGCTGTTCCTTCAGAGGTAGTTGTATTGTACTTGTTATCAAATTCGACAGAATCCGTTACCAAAAAGTTGTTTAATAGAATGCCCGTTCTATGAATACGCTCAGCGACATCAACTGTCCGGTAGTTAATATATTCCTGGTCGAACCTTGAATTCCCTGCCTCTAACATAGTGAGGATTATACATTTTAGGAGATAAATAATCAAACTATAAGCCTCATTTTGTGCTGCTACGTAGATCAAAGATGGTGAGTTTATCGAACCATGATGTTTGAACTTTTTGGGTTCAAAGTGGAAATAACTTTCTTGCAGCTTAGGCAATAACTTTTTCGACTAGGATCTCGGTGTTTTCAATTTTCTCCTTGGGCATTACTTCTATAAAGTTCCAGTCGTATTTAACCAAGAAGCTAAGCATTTCCCTTCTCTCATTACGTGTTTTAAGGATAAGTTTTGCATAACCTTTTTCTTTTGCCCAACTTTCTTGGTGTTCCATTAACGCTTTTAAAACACCTTGTCCTCTATTTTCTGGATTAACACCTGCCATCCATAAATAAAACGAGTTTGGATAGCGCTCGTCTTCGTAGCTAACCATGTATCCAGCAGGCTTTCCGTCGACTGACCCCACAAGAATCAGGTGATTTTTCCCGTTGATTCGTTCTTCAAAGTGCCTTTGGTCGTAAGGTTCGTCAAACTCAATTACAGTGGCGTTAACTCTGACCGCATCATCAACTGTTGCTTCTGCAACTCTGACTTCTTTGCTCATGCCGACTTTATAACATTTTTGGAAGCAAACTAGAACTTTTTGAGTTCAAAAGGCCAATAACTCTCTATGAAGCTAGTACTTGTTGCCTAATATTCGGAGGAAAAGCCTGAGAAGTTTCTTTTAGAAATTTTGAGGCATCGAGTATCTCAAGAAGTACTAGTTCATTTTTAGGAGAGAAATGAGCAATAACATCCTTTGACTGTTCTGCGTAGTCAATGGGCTTGTTATTGAATTCAATCATCAATACATCGTCTTGTTTATTGTAATTTAATTTCATTTTGATAATACTTTCCTTTAGGCGCCGGATAAAAAGTAATCACAGTTATTATATCATCTTCTTGTTTGTAAACTACTCTCAGCACGTGTTTTGAATCCAGACTTTTAGAAGCAATTATTTTTGGATAATCGGATACTTTGTCTTCGTGGTCAGGATTTGTAATAATCTCCTTGATAAACGTCTTGTTAGATTTAAAGTTGTGCTTTTTAAGCATCGCAACTTTATCAACAGACGCGTGTTTTGTGAATATAATCCTCACCCGCTTATTCTAGCAAAACTAGAACTTTTTGGGTTCAAAAACAAGCAATTGCATAATGAGGTAAAATCGACAAATGAGATTTGCAATTATTGATGAAAGTGGTCGTTTACATGATCCGAACGACCGCTTTTTAGTATTGGCGGTCGTAGTCGTTGAATCACTTGTTAATCTCGATAAAATCATCCCTGCAGTCAGGAAAACCCTAACCAAAAAGAAAAAGCTGGCAGAGATTAAATTCTCAACTACCGGTGAAAAAACCAGAATTAGGGTTCTTAACAAGATTAACGAAAAACACTTGAAGCTGTTTCTTTTAGTAATTGATAAACAGGGCCGAAAAATTCATGATACGCCAGAGAATTACTCACTTTTAATCTCAACATTGCTGAAGAAGATTTTAGCTAAATACCCATCTGTTTCGCACATAATCATTGATAGGCATTTTACTTGGGTAACTCAACGTGAGAAATTTAATGATTTAGTTCAGAAGGAACTGAGGAAACCATTATTTCTTGAGCATTTGGACAGCCAACAAAATACGATAGTTTCACTGCCGGATTTCGTTGCAGGAGCAGAAAGGATAACCCACGGTAAAAAAGAACCTAAGTACATACAAATAGTCGAGAAACAAGTTGAGAAGCGAATAATTACTACTTGGAGAGAATTAAAAAGAAAAAAGGTAAAAGTTTGAAGGAGTCTCCAAAAAGGAGCGTCCTGCTTTTACCTAGCATAATTATATATATGACAATACTCTTTTGCAACTACCAAAAACTATCTCGAAAATACGTGTACGATGTTACTTGTCCTGAGCAGAGTCGAAGTAGAACTTTTTGGGTTCAGGGGCAGGATAGCACAGCTTATTTCTGATTTCCTAACAAATTTCCAAATAAGGCACCAAAAATCGTTAATATGAAATAAATTGGGATAAATATTGGAAACCAATTGTAATTGGCCGCCGCTGACGCAATGTAGGAAATGTACGTAATTAAGTCACGGTTTTGCGTATGAGTATAAAACGCTTGTTCACTGCCACTTAACGTCATTAGACTGTATGAAACCAAGAATATTAGCAAAAATATTAAAATGCCTGTAAGTAGCCCTGTTATAAATTTGCTGACTTTTGACTTAAAAGATGCCAGACAAGTTACAAGGGCTGTTAGCGGAATAATTACCCAGCCAAGAGTGTTAGGTTCACCAATTATAAAATAATGAAATACGATGGCTATTAAAATCACCAGACTTCCAACGAAACCATCGATTAGCGTTGTTATAGCTACTTTCTTGGCGTCCACAATTTGAGTATATCACTATAAAGCGTTGAAAAATTTGTGCCGACACGTAGACAATGTTCGAACTTTTTGGGTTCAAAATCAAAATAACTTTATGAAGTAAGCACCTGCTGACGTATCTCGGGAGGAAATGCATGAGAAGTCTCTTTTAAGAACTTCGATGCATCTAGGATTTCTAACAGAAGCAAGTCCCCTTTACTGGAAAAGTGAGAAATTATATTGCCTGATTGTTGAGCGTCGTCAATCTTTCCTTTACCCATAAAAACCATCAAAACATCATCTTTCTTGTCATATCTGTACTTAGTATTCGCCATATCTTCCTTTTTTGTAAATGTAAAAAGTTATGATAATTATATCACCTTTTTCCTCTTTATAAACCACTCTCAAATTGTGATTTTCGTTAAATGATGATGCAGATATTTTGTTTCCGTTGTCCGACAGATTGTATTTTGATTTTAGAACAACGTTTTTGACTTGTAATTGGGTAATGATAATTCCAAAATCTTTAAAATCTGAAAACTTTTTGGAAGCGTGTTTGGTAAATACAATCTTCACCCACTTATTCTAGCAAAACTAGAACTTTTTGGGTTCAAAATCAAAATTACTTATAGACTCAATCTTTGCTCGTTACTTTTCGGAGCCTGGTGGCAATACCGTCTAAATCATTCAATTTTGCCCACGACTCATCATCAGGATCATTTAGGTGGTCTTGTAACTGATCCAAAAGTGTCTCGCCATCTTCATTTGGTTGAAGTAAAACCCCTGCTATAGTCCACTCGTTGAGCAAAGAATGGGGACCGTTTTCGTCGACTATCGTACGAATGTCTGCAAAATCTGCCTCATGATCTATCAGAAATTGTAAAGCGCGAGAAACGACAGGTTTGACCATAACAGTGTCGTCCTCATTTTGGAAAAATTGTCTTGTGGGATACACGATATTGCCGTCGGACGTGCGAAGTGCAATGATTTTGCCTTCTTGCAACATTGTGGTCAGCGCTGCGTCGTCGACTCCCAGTCTTCTCGTTAGACCTTTAGTAGAATAAAATGGACCGATTGCCCTATTCCATTTTGATACGTCGCCGCTTTCACCGTATCCTCTCTCATGTAAAAGTCCTGGGCTCATTAGGATTTTTTTGAAAACCTCTGCATAAATTGCTCGGTTTCTTGGTAGCAAAGCAATATTCTCCCCATTGCTTCGGCATTTATACCACGATCACCAAAACGTCTATAAACATTCTCAACACCTCTTTTGATGTCTTCTGGAATCTCAGGCTCAACGATTGTAAAACCTTGACGTTTGGATATCATTGCCAATCGTTCAGTGGTTACGCCAACAAGATACTTAACATCTAAGTCGTGTATGGCTATATACTGGGCAATTAACTCCATCGACCTAGTTACATTTGCTAAGGTTCTGTCTTCTTTGGCTACCGGCGGCAAGTGAAGATCTAAGACTCTGTCACCTTTTCGGATTCTAATTCCCGAATTTGGGTCTTGGTAGTTAATTCTTGATATTTTATCAATAACCATAAAAAGACCAAGTTGTTTCCAGTCTTGGTAAACGGTAGGATCGTCTTTATAACGGCTCATTTCGCCAACCCGATCTTTAATGTCGAGTTTTTCAAGGGCTTTTTCTGCAATTTCTATTGCAAGAGGATTATCGGCGGATTCTAGGGCGCGGTTGATTTCTCGTCTCAACTCACCCCGGAACAATTGTTCGGGTGTTTCTGTGCGTGGTCTGTATGCCTCAAAGGACCTTCCGCCTTCCATGATAGGTGAAATAATAGCAGAATTGAGGGGAGTTTTCAACTATAGGTCCTATTTTGTGCCGGGAGTCACTT
>CAZBKB010000002.1:0-52232 GCA_964492425.1 uncultured Gammaproteobacteria bacterium
GAGTCTTTACCAAGATTTAAACGACAGCCCAAAGAATATAGAGGAAGGTTTGATGCTCCCATGCTTGTCGAAGTAAGAATTCCCTGGGAAAAACAAGCACAACTTGCAGGAATTGATGTATCCGAATACCTCGTAGCCAGAATCGACCAAACAAATCCATGTGACGAACGTTCTGAAACTCCCGAAGTACCTTATGCCGGTTGGTTTAGCAAATGGGGACAGGAATTTCCCAATAAGATAAAGCCATTTGATGCAAGAAATCAACTAGCGGCTGATGCTGTGGGCGGCAGCCCATTTGAAGGTGTTGCCCAACAAGTTCATCATCCGGAAGTTACAGAAGGTGGAAAATATTTTGACCTTATTGGTTATAAGGTTGGGTCAGACTACGTTCCGTGTCTCGACCGCTGGTATGGTAGACCGGAGTTGGATGCTCATTGGGGCGACGGTGCCTATGGCTACTTTCGTCCGCTCGTTCGCGGGAAAAAAATTGTGACTAGGCAATTGGCTTCTTGAATATTTTTGACTTCTTGTAATTTGGTTTCATTTTTTATAAATTATTCGTGAGAGTAGGTTAATGAACTAAAGTCCACGGATTTTAGTCACCGAAATCTTCCAAAAACAAAAAATCACCAGAGTTTTTACAACTAAGGTTGTAAAAAGAGTGTGATGTTTCTTGGGATGCTCCGTGTTTTTCTCTTTTTCCTGCAATAAACAGGAGAATAAAATTCAGTAGTGACCCCGCCAAGCGGGGAAGCTACGGTGAGGTTTATGTTTACGGAGGAAGACACAAAAAGTTGGGTCAGACAACGTTCCGTATCTCAACCACTGGAATGGTAGACCGAAGTTGAATGCTAATTGGGGCGACAATGCCAATGGCAACTTTCGTCCGCTCGTTCGCGATAGTCTCTCAGGAATTTTTAGGGTGAGTTTTGCTTGGCGGCACGAATCCATCCGCCAAGCATCTTGCCAATTTCTTGCAAAGTTGCTTGAAGTTCTAGATATTTGTTGTTTTTTACGGCTTGAGTGTCTTTACCAAGCCTTAGTAATACCTTTATTAAATCTATCTTGCCGCTTATTTGTGAAAGAGTTTTAACCTTATTGTCCGCAACTGGAATGGAAAACAACAGTTCAAAAGCGTCTAGCGTTAAATTGTCCAGTCTTTGGCCTAAGGTATACCGTTTGGTTTTAGGAAAAGTGGTAATTACCTGGCTTAGATTTTTGTAAAAACCATAAAGTTTGGCAAAAATCGGGATATCAAGCGTGAAATCGGCTGGGGGGGGGCATACTTATAAGTTAAAAATGCAAAATTCAAATTTTAAAATCTGGAAAGTTCTCAATTACATTCGAACAATATTCTTCGAGCGAAGTCGAGAAGTTCCCCTATGACTCACTCCAGTTTAATCTCAATTGAAAACCTTTTTCAAACATGGGAAGAATTTAAGTGTGGGAAAAGGAATAAAAGGGATGTCCAGGTTTTTGAAAGGCATCTTGAGGATAATCTGTTCGATTTGCATTTAGCCCTAAAGAATAAAAGCTATAAACATGGAGGCTATCTTGAATTTTATGTGAATGACCCTAAAAGGAGACACATTCACAAAGCGCAAGTTTGCGATCGAATAGTTCACCATCTGCTTTACAAGTATCTATATTCCCTTTTTGATAAAACTTTCATCTACGATTCTTATTCATGCAGGTTAGATAAAGGCACCCACAGGGCTGTTAGGCGGCTTGAAAAATACACACGGATTGTTAGCCGTAATTACACAAATAACTGCTGGGCACTGAAGCTGGACATTAAAAAGTTTTTCGACTCGATTGACCACAGGATTTTATTAAAACTTATTGCAAAAAGTGTAAACGATCATGAGATCTTATCGCTGGTTAAGATAGTAATAGACAGTTATTCTTCGAGCGTAGTCGAGAAGTTAAAAGGAGAAGTTCTCGATAAAACTCGAACAATAAGTGTGCGACAGCAAGGTATCCCCCTTGGTAATTTGACGAGCCAAATCTTCGCCAATATTTACTTAAACGGACTCGACCAGTTTATTAAACACAACCTTAAGATAAAATATTACCTCCGCTATGCAGATGATTTCCTGACTCTAAACAACAACAGGCAATATTTACACCACTGTTTCGAAACACTACAGCAGTTTCTCAGCAGGGAACTAAAGCTGGAAATCCATCCAGCAAAAGTCAGTTTAAGAAAATTCAGCTGGGGAATAGACTTTTGCGGATACATTGTCTTACCTCGCTACATCTTGCCAAGGGCAAAAACAAAAAGAAGGATTTTTAAAAAAGTTTTAAAGTCAGGAATCAACGATCAGTCATTGCAGTCCTATTTGGGTTATTTTTCCCATGCCAATAGTTATAAAATAACAGAGAATTTAGAAAATATTTATTGGTCAACAAGTGAGATATAATTAACCTCAAATGACATCGACTGAGCTCCGGCAAAAGTATCTGAAGTTTTTTCAGGATAAAGGCCATAAAATCATACCCTCCGCGTCCTTAATCCCCCCAGAGGAAGCGGAACTCGCCGGTACCGAGCGTGTACTTTTTACAACTGCAGGAATGCATCCTTTGATTCCATATTTAATGGGCAAACCTCATCCTGAAGGTAAACGCTTGGTAAATATCCAAAAGTGTTTAAGAACAGACGATATCGACGAGGTAGGAGATTCTGTCCATAACACATTTTTTGAGATGCTTGGCAACTGGTCACTCGGCGATCCTGCCTCGCCTGACGGCATCGGATCTGGCGGGTATTGGAAAGAGGAAGCAATTTCCTGGTCATACGAATTTTTAATCAATGAACTTAAATTGGACGCAAAACGCATCTATGTTTCTGTTTTTGCTGGCGATTCCGATGCCCCTTTTGATCAGGAATCATATGATATCTGGCGCAAATTGGGTGTTTCCGAAAATCACATTTTTAAATACGGCAAGAGCGAAAACTGGTGGCCGACCGGCGGCGAAAAACCCGGGCCGCAGGGGCCAGACACTGAAATGTTTTACGACACCCTTCCTTCGTCAGGGCAAGTGAATCCTGCAAAAGATTCAAGTCGATTCGTGGAAATCTGGAACTATGTTTTTATGCAATATGAGCGCCAAGGTGACGGATCATATAGTGAACTCAAACAGAAAAATGTTGACACAGGTATGGGGCTTGAGCGCATTTTGAAAGTTTTACAAAATGCACCGTCTATTTACGAAACAGATGTCTTTCTGCCACTTATGAAAAAAATCGAAGACATGTCAAATCATTTCAGTCAGTCATCAGCCAGGATTGTAGCCGACCATATCCGCGCTTCCGTATTTTTAATATCGGATGGTGTTACGCCGTCAAACGTCGAACGCGGTTACATCCTACGCCGCCTAATCCGCCGTACCATTCGGCACGCACCGCTTCTTAAAATCAAATCAGATTTTATTGAACCACTGGTCAAAACCATCGTAGACACCTACGAATCAATATATCCAAATCTTGTTGAGCATCAAAAGTTAATCGCCAAAACCTTACAAGATGAACAGCTAAAGTTTAAAAAAGCGCTTGATATTGGCACCAGGCAATTCGAAAAAATCACAGGCAACGTCTCTGCCAATGATGCTTTTGACCTTTACCAGAATTTCGGATTTCCGATCGAGTTAACGATTGAGTTAGCCCGCGAAAAAAATAAAAAAGTTGACACTGGTGGTTTTGAGAAATTGTTAAAAAAACACCAAGAACTTTCAAGGTCTGCTGGCCAAAAAACCAAAGGCGGCTTGGCAGTGCAATCAGACCAGGCAGCCAAACTTCACAGTGCAACCCACTTAATGCATCAAGCGCTCCGTGATGTTTTAGGCAGTCATGTTCATCAAATAGGTTCACATATTACCGGCGAAAGGTTAAGATTCGATTTTACCCACCACTCCAAAATGACTGATGAACAAATAAAGAGCGTTGAGGAAATAGTCAACGAAAAGATTAGCAAAAATTTGCAGATTAACAAAAAGATAATGCCAAAAAAAGCAGCTGAAGAGCTGGGGGCTATCGGATTATTTGATGACAAATATACAGATATGGTAAATATTTATTATATGGGAACTTCTGCTGATATTAAAAAGGCTTATTCTAAGGAGTTTTGTGGAGGTCCGCACGCTGCCTTAACTGGCGAGATCGGCAAATTCAGAATCATCAAAGAAGAATCTTCCGGCTCTGGTCAAAGAAGAATCTATGCTACAATAAACGAGTAAATGGATCCTGCTGCCCCAAATAATCCAGATAATACGAATTCCAAAGAGAACAGTTCTCAAACAACTATTCAGCCTGGACAATTTGTTGTTGCCGGCGAAGATGCCCCTCAACAAACGTCACCTGCCGTTACGCCTCAACAAAGTTCCACATCGGCGCCGTCAGTATCTCTTGCGGGAGAAAGACAAATACCAGCAGATTCTCAGGTCACCCCTAATTCTGCAGCGAGTGGTGTAGGTACTCAACCGGACCCGACCCCATATTCCCAACCCGTATCAGAGCTGCCACAAGATCCAACACAAAGTATGCAGCAAGCTGTCGGAGGTGAAGAGCCTAAAAAAAGTGGAGGCATAAAAACAATATTGACAATCCTATCATTTGCGGTTTTAGCTGGAATCATTACCGCTGTTGTCTATTTTTTTGTACTCCCAATGGTTCAAAAGAAGAAAGATGAATCTTTAGTAGATGAACAAATAATAGAAACCTCACCTTCACCTCAAAACTCAGGTACTAGTACAGGATTTGGTGAAATACCAGAATCTACAACAACACCAGAAGAAACAATTAATCCTCCAGCGGAAGAAACGCCTGTTGACCCTCTGACAATTCCTACTCAATAATTAAAAGGGGATTGGGCAAAAAAGATGGGTGTAAAAGATATTTTCGGCAAATTTTTAAATCACGAGCCTGCGGAAGGTGCCAATTACCTTTCTCTGACCTTAACACCGGATAAAATCTTAGCCTCTATTTGGCGTATTCAAGGAGAAAAGCAAGTTAGTTTTGTCGGCTACAGCCAAAAGCAATTCCATAGCATCGATAGCCTCATTCATGAAGTTGCGGCCGCAATTGACACAGCTGCAAAAAATATTACAGCAGATGTAGACCAGGTTGTTTTTGGTTTGTCTGATTACTGGTTCGAAGGTGGCAAACCTACAAAAGAGACGACAGATATTCTCAAAAACTTAGCCCAGGAACTGGAACTAGATGCTCAAGCTTTTGTGCCACTTGCTGCATCAATAGCTCATAGCCTTTCCCTCAAAGGAGAGTCAAAAAACGCAATTTTTATTGGCGCATTTAAAGACTATACCGAAGTAAGCCTCATAAAAAATGGAAGCGCAATTAGCAGTGAGCACAAGGGGAAGGCAACTATTCAAGACATTTCTCGTCTAATTGACAAATTTAGAGAAATTCCCGACCAAATTTTGCCGAAACATGTTGTCGTTTTTGGCGACAATGCACTTGAACTGAAAAATGAGTTGGGTAAAAAAAAGGAACACTCGGTATTCGAAGAAGGAGCTACAATTGAAACCTTAACAAACGAAGAAGTGGCTCACTGTATTGCATATTCGCAAGCCGCAGATGTATTGGGAAGTGAACCGCAACTGGGTGCAGTATCGACACTAATAGCAACCCAGGAATCAGAAATCGATGAGGGAAAAGTTCAAGAGTTGCAAGAAAAGCCTGAAATGGGAAAAGAGGAACTCAAGGAACCGGGTGAGGAATTTGATTTTAAAGAGGGTAAGGATGTGCTCGAAAACCCAGTGTCACAGTCGCAAGAAGACGAGAAATTAGCTAATGGCAACTTAACTTCACCATCTACAAATGATGAATATGCTGTAGAAGTAAATGAAAAGGCTCATGGCTATGAAACCCCTGCACAAAAGTTACAAGAGTCTACAGGTACAAAAAAGGAGTCCTTAATTGAATCTATTCTTACGCTCAATTGGGTGTCAAAAATTACCAAGGGGAGCAAAAAAAAGATTCTAGCACCAATAGCGGTTTTAACTATTGTCATTTTAGTTATCGTATACATTTTGGGCTTCACAATAACTAGTGTAAAAGTTTTAGTTAAAGCCAGTTCAAGACCAATTGATGACACGTTTGATGTTACAGTTGCACAAGGGGCTGCCCTGGATACTCTAAGGTCAAGAATACCAGGAGAAGAAACCGCAGCAACTGTCAAGGATAGCAGTCAGGCTCAGGCAACAGGTATCAAGAAAACAGGTAACAATTCTAAAGGTGAAGTGAAGGTATTTAATTGGACGACATCCAAAGTAGATTTTGATGCTGGTACAGTAATAATCTCCAAAAACGGCATCAAGTTCGAACTAAACTCAGATGTAGAAATTGCATCACGAAGTGCTTCATCGCCAGGAGAATCATTGGTTGGGGTTACAGCCCAAGAATTTGGAGAAAATGGAAACCTTTCAGCCGGAACCGAATTTACATTTCAACAGTATGATGAACTTTTATATAGCGCGAAAAACGATATTGCATTCTCGGGAGGAGACGAGAAGGAAATCAACATAGTAACAAAAAAAGACCAGGATGACCTAGCAAAAACTCTTGAGAACTCATTAACCCAAAAAGCAAAAGAAGAACTAAAACAAAAGGTCACAGATAAAGAGATTCTCGATGAATCAATAGAAATAAAGGTGCTGAAAAAACAATTCGACAAAGACATAGATGAGGAGGCAACAAGCTTCATGCTTGACATGGAGATCGAGGCATCCGCTCTTTCATTTAAAGAAGAAACACTTAAAGAATTTTTAGCAAAAATTTCCAAGGATAAAGCCGAAGATAATCTCGAATCTCTCCCGGATAATATAGAGATCTTAGAACTGGATGTGACAAGGGGCAAGGACACTCTAAATTTAGAAGGTAAATACAGGGCTTATTTAGTGCCCAAAATTAATGAAGATAGTATTAGATCTACTATTGCTGGCAAAGGCCAAAAGAGCGCTCGTCAGCTTATAAAACAAAACTCAGAGATTTCTGATGTTGACTTTATCTTTTCGCCAAACTTAATCATATTTTCCTCGCTTCCTAAAAACAAAGATAAAATATCAATAAAAGTTGAAGCGATTAAGTGAACTTAGATATATATTCAAAAGATCCCCCACGTCAATATGACTTCGAAAAAAGCAGGAAAAAAGACCGCATTTTCTCATTTTTTATTTTGGGAGTTGGTATTGCTTCAATTGTCTTTATAGTAGGTCCGCTATTAATTTGGTCATTCACGGCAATACAATTTACTGGATCTAGAATAGAGAATATGCCTGTTCCACAAGAAAAGGTTTTGTCGCTAGCAAGTGGGGAAGTCATTGTACAGGAAGTCCAGGACGAAGATGGATTTTCTTATTTCACTACAGACTACAGACCACAAGAAGCACGCCCAAAAATTTTTTATGTCAGTATTCCAAAGTTGGGAATAAATAAAGCGCTTACAAAAGTTGACACACTGGCCTTTTACGAAAATCTCTCCCACTTTCCTGGCACGGCTCTACCTGGAGAAGTTGGCAATGTTTTTATCACCGGACACTCTGCCCTGCCTCAATTTGCTGACCGAAACGACTTTAATACGATTTTTTCAAAACTGTCCGATCTTGAAGTTGGTGATATAGTAGATGTTGAATTCGAAGGGAATAAATATCGCTATCTTGTTCAGTACAAAAAAATCGTAGACCCTAAGGATTTATCTGTCTTAAAACCAATATCAAAAGGTGCAAAAAACCTAACCCTCATGACTTGTGTTCCACCTGGCACAAGCATAAAAAGAATGGTTGTTATAACCGGTTTAATTTAAAATTCTTGCTGCCTTTGGTATACTTCTTGGCACATTCTGCCCGAATAAGTGCGGCAAAAAATAAAACGAAGAAAATTTACAGATGTTGTATACTTTTCCTTAGCCCTACTTGCCATTGAGTCGGTGATTTATTTTTTTGAAGCTTTTACGTCACCAAAAGTATCTTTCGCTCAAGAACAGGAAGCAACTCAGCCAGCAGTGACTGCTCCTCAGCTGCAATCATTCAAACTCCCCATTCTCATTTATCACTATGTGGAATATGTTACTGATGAAAGAGATACCATTCGTCAATCCCTAAACATAACACCTAATATTTTTGAACAGCAGATAAAAACTTTAAAAGATGCCGGCTATACAACCATTACTCCAAGTCAAATAGAAAAAATAGAAAAAGGTCGTCTGAAGATCGAAAAACCGGTGATTCTTAGCTTTGATGACGGGTATAGGGATTTTTACACGGATGTTTTCCCAATACTTAAAAAATATAATATAAAAGCTGTGGCCTACGTGAATCCTGGACTTTTGGATAAACTCAACTACATGTATTGGGACGAGGTAAAGGAAATTGCAAAAAGCGGATATGTCGAAATTGGCGCACATAGCATGTCTCACCGATCACTGAGCTCGATCGATGAAAAATCAGCCGAATGGGAAGTCAGGGAAAGCAAAGCAATGCTCGAGAAACAGTTAAATATTCCGGTCACATCATTTGCATATCCGTTTGGCCATTTTAACAATCAAACAATCGAATTTGTAAAGTCCGCCGGCTTTACGTCAGCAATAACAACAGATGAAGGAACAAACGAAGACACAAAAGAAAAATTTACCCTTAAGCGTATTCACCCGGGGTCAAGGATAGGTTTAGATTTGATAAATAAAATGTACCTGATAAACTAAGCTTGTGCTTTTAGCAGTAGATCTAGGCAAAAAAACGACTGGTGTTGCAATCTCGTCTGGAACAATTTCTACACCCTACAAAACAATTACACATAAGAATTTAAAAGAAGCAGTGGATAAGATATCAAAAATTACCGAGAAAGAATCAGTTAGAAAAATAATTCTTGGTTTCGTAGAGGGTAAAATTAAAAGTTACTTTGAAGATTTTGCAAAAAAATTTAAGCTTCAAAATCCGCAGGTTGAAATTGTAATGCGAGACGAAACTCTTACATCTAGACAAGCAACTGAGACTATGATTAATTTGGGCGTACCCAAGTTAAAAAGGAGAAAAAAGGAGCATGAAATAGCAGCAGCACACATTTTGCAAAGTTATTTAAACGAAAAGAATGATTAAAAAAATTATCGCTCCGGTACAAGCATGGGTTCTCCTTCAAGGAAAATGCGTTGGTTGCGGGAAAAGCCTGTCGCTTGGTAGAAAAGTTAGACGACACGACAATACAGATAAGGTAATATGTTCATGTGGGAGGATATTTATTTTTAATAAACGCACGGGCCGATATACTCGTGCGTCATTAGATGATGCCAACAATTAAACTCACAAAAAAGACGTTAATATTTGCCACATTTTTTCTTGCTTTGGTTCTTACCCCGGTATTTCTAAATCAATATTACAATCTACAACTCGCACCAATATTGACAATGACCAATGCCGAAGAAAAAATATTTATAGTCACGCCGGGACAATCAATAACAGTTATCGCTGACAATTTAAGAGAAGAGAAACTTATCAAAAATGCTTTTGCATTCCGCCTCTTGATTGCCCAGATGGGTATTGGTAGGTCAATTCAAGCAGGCGACTTTCGTCTTAACCCTTCCATGTCTTCTAGGGAAATCGCGCTTGAGTTAACTCATGGTGCGATTGACATATGGATTACTCTACCCGAAGGTTTAAGAATTGAAGAGCAGGCGGCAATAATCGAGGAAAAGTTAAAATTCGGAGGTAACAAAAGTTATAATTTTGACAAAAAAGAATACATAAAGTTAGCAGATGAGGGGTATATGTTCCCAGATACATATCTAATTCCTAAAGATGCTACCGCCCAAATCGTTGCCAATCAACTAAGATCGACTTTCACAAGCAAAGTCGAGCAATCGATAATTGGCAATCTTAAAACCAGTTCATCACTGGAAGAGGTTGTCACAATTGCCTCCCTAATTGAAAGGGAAGCAAAAACAGCGCAGGAAAAACCAATAATTGCTGGAATTATCAGCAATCGTATAAAGCTTGGCATGCTACTACAAATCGACGCGACAGTGCAGTATATAAAAGGCTATGATAGCAACGAGAACACATGGTGGCCGCAGGTAACCCGTGATGACTATACACGAGGCAAATCACCGTACAATACTTATACCAACCTAGGTTTACCACCTGCTCCAATTGCAAATCCTGGTATCGATTCAATCAGGGCTGCCTTAGAACCTCAAGAAACCGAATATCTTTACTATATTCACGACACAGAAGGCAAAGTACACTTTGCCAAAACGGTAGAAGAACATAATAGAAATGTAAGGGATTATTTATAAGAATACGGTACAGTATTGACAAACTCTAGCACTGGTGTTATAAATCGAGAACACAATCCTTAACAAGGGGGTATTTAGTGTACCTTCTTGACTTTCGTTGTGCCGAAGAAGTTTCCTGTGGATCATACCAACAACTAGTTTTAAGAACGTTTTTGCGTTCCTCAGGTTGATCCTTATCACTATAAACCTCCGTTAATCGGAGGCTGCTCGTATCTAACTATTAAATAGAAAGAATAAGCTAGTGCCAAATCGTATATCCTGGGGACAAATTGCAAACGTAAATTTACCGTCACTCGATCTGGTAAGAATCCAGAGAGATTCTTTTGATGAATTCTTGGAAACAGGAATACGAGAGGTAATTGATGAAATATCCCCAATTGAGGATTTCACAGGTAAAAACTTCACACTAACACTTGGTACTTATTCTTTCGGCAAGCCCAAATATTCCCCAGAAGAGTGTATCAAAAAAGGAATAACTTACGACGTGCCCCTAAAAGTAGAGGCCACAGTAGTCAACAAGCAAACGGGTGGCAAAAATACCCAAGAAGTTTTTCTGTGCGACCTTCCTCTCATGCTCGACAAAGGTTCATTTATCATCAATGGTATTGAACGTGCGGTGGTAACACAATTAGTTCGGGCACCTGGTGTTTACTATAGTGCCGAAATTGATCCTTCAACCGGCAAAACCCTATATAACTGCGAAATCAGGCCGCTTCGCGGTTCTTGGTTAGAATTTGCAATTACAAAAAATGACCTTATTACTGTCAAAATTGACAGGCGTAGAAAGTTCCCGGTAACCACTTTTTTACGGGCAATCGGTTTTGAAGATTCCGAATCTATACTCAACTTATTCGACAAAGTCACAGATGAGAACGCAAAGCAGCTTCTGCAAAACACTTTGGCCAAAGATAATACAACCAACAAAGACGAAGCGCTTCTAGAAATTTACAGGAGAATGAGACCGGGTGATCACGTAATTTTAGACAATGCTAAGGCCCTCATCGACAGCATGTTTTTTAATCTTAGACGTTATTCTCTGGGGAAAGTTGGTAGGTACAAAGTGCAAAAGAGACTCAAGTTCCTGAAAGAAAAGCTAGCAGGTCATGAAAAAGAAGATGTAAATAGTCAGATTCTTACCTCACAAGATTTTATTGCATCAATCGCTTACCTTTTCGAACTCATAAATGGCAATGGTAGGTTAGATGATATTGATCACCTGGGAAATAGACGGTTAAGACGCGTTGGCGAACTGGTGGCCCAAAATGCATTTAGGATTGGAATACTAAGACTAGAACGCGTTATCAAAGAGAGAATGAGCCTTACCCCGGTAGAAGAAGGAGTACCTTCACCTGCAGCACTTATTAACGCCAGACCAATCATATCAGCGATCAATGAATTTTTTCGCTCATCGCAACTTTCTACAATACTCGACAAAGCAAATCCGCTCTCAGAATTAGATAATTTGAGAAGATTAACCGTTATGGGAACAGGTGGAATTGCCAGGGAAAGAGCAGCATTCTCAATCCGCGATATCAATCATTCTCAGTACTCAAGAATTTGCCCAATCCGATCTCCCGAAGGTCCAAACATAGGATTAGTTACATATATGGCACTTTATTGTCGCGTTAATGATTACGGGTTCCTTGAAGCACCATACAGAAAGGTATTACAGGAAAAAAATGGCAAGGCCAAAGTCACAAATGAAATAGTTTACTTAGCGGCAGACGATGAGGAAGATTCTTTTATCACTCACGCACAAATAGAAATAGACAGCAAGGGGTATATTGTTGATGAACGTGTACCAGTGCGTAATAAGGGAGAATTTACAACTGCCAATAGAAATCTGGTAAATTACATCGATGTAGTACCAAGACAGGTAGTAGGTACATCAGCATCCCTAATTCCATTTTTAGCAAACGATGAGGCCAACAGAGCTCTCATGGGTACCCATATGCAATGCCAGGCCGTTCCTCTTATAAGTCCACAGGCCCCTATAGTTGGCACAGGCATGGAAGAGGTAGTAGGTATTAATATGGGAAGGGCAATTAAAGCAGATGCCGATGGACAAGTGGTATACGCTGATAGCAGAAAAATAATAATAAAAACAAAAGATGGAGAACAACCCTACAATTTGCAAAAATTTTCCCGCTCCCCCCAAAGTACTTGTTACTCACAAAGGCCTAAGGTTTCAATCGGTCAAAAAGTCAAAAAAGGAGATGTCATAATAGATGGATCTGCAACTGATAACGGAGAATTATCCCTAGGCCAGAACCTAACAATTGCTTACATGAGTTTTGACGGTTTAGGATATGAAGATGCAATTGTAATCTCCGATAGACTCGCAAAGGAAGACATTCTCACATCCATTCACATAGAGGAACATGAAACAGCTGTGGTCGAAACCAAACTTGGACCCGAAGAAACTACTCGCGACATACCCAATGTGTCCGAAGAACAACTGAAATATCTAGACGAAGATGGAATTATAATTGTTGGAGCAGAAGTTGGACCTAACGACATATTGGTTGGGAAAATTGCACCAAAAGGTGAAACAGAACTTTCTGCAGAGGAACGGCTATTAAGAACAATCTTTGGGGAAAAAGCTAGAGAAGTCAGGGACACTTCACTCCGCATGCCCCATGGTGAGAAGGGCACAGTAATAGACATAAAAATACTTTCCCGCGAAAAAGGTGACGAACTGGAACATGGGGCTGTAAAGAAAATAGTTGTCAAAGTTGCCCAAATGCGAAAAATTGTAGTTGGTGACAAAGTTGCCGGACGTCATGGAAACAAGGGAGTTATCAGCAAAATAGTACCTGCTCAGGACATGCCTTATCAAGAGGATGGAACACCCATAGATATTATTATCAGCCCCCTTTCAGTACTTTCCCGAATGAATCTTGGTCAGCTTCTGGAGACTCATCTTGGAATAGCAGCAGACAGACTAGGATACAAGGTTGCCCTTCCGGTCTTTGAACATGTGCCGGAGGAAAAAATAGTTGCGGAACTTAAACGTGCCGGCCTTTCGGCAGATGGTAGGATGGTACTTTACGATGGAAGAACAGGACTTCCTTTCGACAGGCCAATTGTTGTAGGCAAATCATACATACTAAAACTGATCCATATGGTTGAAGATAAAACACACGCCCGCTCTACCGGTCCGTATTCGTTAATCACTCAACAACCGCTCGGCGGGAAAGCTCAAATGGGCGGGCAAAGACTCGGAGAAATGGAGGTCTGGGCCCTGGAAGCATATGGGGCTGCATATACTTTGCAAGAAATGTTGACAATAAAATCGGACGATGTTGTCGGCAGAGCCAAGGCATTCGAGGCAATAATCAAAGGTGAGGAAATCCCGCATGCTCTCATCCCGGAATCGTTTAAAGTGTTGGTAAAAGAACTGAACAGCTTATCTCTTAATGTCAAAACTGTTGGTGCAAAGACTGCCGAAGAAGAAATAGTAGAACCTGAAACTGAAAAAACTGTAAAAGAAGCATTAGCACTTCAGGAAGCATCAGGTGCAGAAATAGTTGCAGTTGAAGGTGAGATCACAACCAGCGATAGTTCGATGGAACTCGAGGAGGTAAAATCACAAACAGCATGAATGAATTAATAGATTTTGAAAGCTTAAAAATAACTCTTGCATCAACTGAAGACATCAAGACTTGGTCTTTTGGAGAAGTCACAAAACCAGAAACTATTAATTATAGAACTCTAAAACCGGAAAAAGATGGTCTTTTTGACGAGCGCATTTTTGGTCCAACAAAGGATTGGGAATGTTACTGCGGAAAATACAAAAGGATCCGATACCGAGGAATAATCTGCGACAAGTGTGGTGTTGAAGTAACTCAATCTCGTGTCAGACGTGAGAGAATGGGTCATATAACTTTAGCAGCCCCTGTAGTACATAATTGGTTTTTTAAGGGAAGCCCGTCAAAACTTGGTTTACTTCTGGATATCTCTCCAAGAAGCTTGGATGCTGTTGTCTATTTTGCATCGTATCTCGTCATTGAAGTTGTCAATGATGAGAAGAAAAAAATCTTAGACAGTCTTGACAAAGAATTGGAGAAAAAGAAAAAAGAACTGTCCCAAGTACTAAAAGAAGAAATAGAAAACGAAGAAAAAGGTGTCAAGAAAGAAGTTGCCTCGATAAAGTCCGGCGCCAAAGGCAAAGAAACTACGGACCTAAAAATAGAAGAAACACGTCTTTCAATGAGACAACGCCAGGCAAAACTTAGAGAGGATAATGCTCAAGAAGTGTCAAGATTAGAAGAGATTTACAAAAGTATTTCAGATAAGGTAAATGCCATAAAACCTCTTGACCTTCTCTCGGAAGAAGAATACTTGAAACTCTCAGATTATGATGCAGAAAGTTTCATAAAGGTTGGAATGGGTGCCGAGGCAGTATTGCAAGTCTTGGAAAAACTAGACCTTGCAAAGCTTTCCGTATCTCTTCGTGAAGAAATTGTCACAACCTCAGGTCAAAAGCATATCAAAGCAACAAAGAAACTCCGTGTTGTGGAAAGTATGAGAAAAGCAGGTCTTAGCCCCATGTGGATGATAATGAAAGTATTGCCTGTTCTTCCTCCAGATCTTCGTCCGATGGTACAACTTTCTGGTGGACGCTTTGCAACTTCCGATTTAAATGATCTTTACCGAAGAGTTATAAATCGCAACAATCGTCTAAAAAAATTAATAGAGTTGGGTGCACCGGAAATAATCTTAAGGAATGAGAAAAGAATGCTTCAGGAGGCAGTCGACGCACTGATCGATTCTCAAAGAGTTAAAAACATAAGGGCTTCTCAGGAACTCAGATCACTCTCTGACATGCTTCGCGGGAAACAGGGAAGGTTTAGACAAAATTTACTTGGAAAGCGTGTAGATTATTCAGGGCGTTCTGTAATCGTTGTTGGTCCGGAGCTAGCACTAAATGAGGCTGGCATTCCTAAAGAAATGGCACTTGAAATGTTCAAGCCTTTTGTTCTTCGTGAGGTTATCGCGCAGGGCCATGCTCCAAACGTTAAAAGCGCGAAACATTTCCTGGAAAGAAGGACTGGAGAAGTTTGGGACATTTTAGAAAACATCACTAAAAATCACCCCATACTCCTTAACCGTGCCCCTACTCTTCATCGCCTCGGAATTCAGGCATTTTACCCAATTCTTATCGAAGGCGACGCAATCAGAATTCATCCATGTATATGTGCAGGCTTCAATGCAGACTTTGACGGAGATCAGATGGCTATTCATGTTCCACTTTCCGAAAAATCTAAGGAGGAGGCAAAAAGCCTTATGATGGCAGCGAGAAATTTAGTACGTCCGGCAGACGGTTCACCAATCACTCTTCCAAACAAAGAAATGGCGCTTGGCGTATTTTATTTAACTTCTCAGGATTTAAGTTTGGAACCGTACTCAGGGATTTTTGCAAATGAGGATGAAGTTATACTTGCCATTTCAAGCAGAAAGTTAGCAGTTAGACAGAAAATATCAGTTAAAATCGGTAAAGAAGTGATAGAAACAACAGCAGGTCGTGTGCTTTTTAACATGCTTCTTCCCGAAAATATGCGATTTATCAACGAAACCGTATCAGCGGCTATGATAAAAAAACTCATCAACAGTGCAATCGACAAAATGCCCGAAGAGGAAGTAAGTAAACTCATAGACAAGTTAAAAGGTTTAGGATTTGAAGGAGCAACTTACTCAGGTCTTTCCGTATCGGTTTTTGACTGTAATATTGTTGACAACAAAGAAGAAATTATTGGAAAATCGGATAAAAAAGTTGAAGAGATCGAGAAAAACTACAAAATGGGCCTCATTACCCGCGACGAGCAAAAAAGGCTTTCACAAGAAGTCTGGCTTTCGGTAACCAATGAGTTAGCAGATCTTACATGGAGAAACCTAAAAGAGGATAATTCAATTAAAATAATTTCAGATTCTGGTGGGTCTCGGGCAACCGCCGAACAAATAAAACAGCTTAGCGCTATGCGTGGTCTCGTTACCGACCCGTCTGGACAGATTGTTCCACTACCAATCAAATCAAACTTTCGGGAAGGTTTGTCTGTTTTTGAATATTTTACAAGCGCACGGGGAGCAAGAAAGGGTTTAGCAGATCGGGCTATTAAAACTGCAGAATCAGGTTACTTGACCAGAAGACTTGTTGACGTTGCTCATGATGCAATAGTCCGTCTTTATGAATGTGGCACAAAGGAAGGAATTAAATTTTCGAAATCAGACAAACGCCAGACTCAATTAATTCAAAGAATAATTGGCCGAGTAACAGCAAGTGATGTTATAGTTCCAAGGACTAAAAAAGTATTAGTGGCGGCCAATACATTAATTGATGATTCCATGGCGCAGAAAATCAGTGCCGCTGGCGTTGAGGAACTTTTAATTAGATCACCACTAACTTGTGATGCTAAATATGGACTTTGTGCAATGTGTTATGGAAAAGATCTCGTTAGTCGTGAAATGGTTGCAATTGGAACTCCAGTTGGTGTCATTGCTGCACAATCTATTGGTGAACCTGGAACCCAGCTTACTATGCGAACTTTTCACACAGGAGGAATCGTTGGTCTTGATATAACCCAGGGCCTTCCTCGTGTAGAAGAACTTTTTGAAGCCAGGAGCCCCAAGTATGTTGCACAAATTTCAGAAATAACCGGAAAAGTTAAGATCGAAGAGACAGAAGATGGGTACATAATTCGTGTTAAAAGCACAAATCTTAAACCACCAGTAGAACGTGAATATTTTGTTTTGCCAACAGCAGAACTCAGTGTAGCTGATGGTGATTTAGTGGCTGCCGGTACTCCTCTGTCATCTGGATACCTTGATATTAAAGAGGTTCTGGCAATTTCTGGCCTTCGTGCAGCACAAATGTACATTATAACTGGAGGACAAGGTGTTTATGAATCTCAAGGTGTTGCCATCAACGATAAACATTTCGAAGTTATTGTCAGAAAAATGAGCGAAAAAGTCAGAATCGAAACTCCTGGTGATACAGTGCTTCTACCTGGCGAGTTAATCGACAAATATCGTTTTACAGAGGAAAACTCCAAAGTATTGGCAGAAGGTGGAGAACCTGCAACTGCACAGGTCGTAATTCTGGGAATAACGCGCGCGGCGCTTTACACCGAAAGCTTCCTGTCTGCTGCTTCATTCCAGGAAACAACCAGAATCTTGACCGATGCAGCAATTGAAGGCAAGACAGACAAACTTTTGGGTCTTAAGGAAAATGTAATAATTGGGCGCTTGATACCAACATCAGAGGATAGAGCTAGGATACAATGATAAAGCGCACAATTATATCAGAGGAGCACCCTTGCGAGGACTTTAGTCTCGCAAAGTGACCTGCTGATTTAATGGGAAGACTCATTCCCACAAGCGGGGACCGTGCAAAGATACAATAATACCTCGACAGGAATATAATCAGCTGTTATAATTACCGACTATGCCGACAGTTAATCAATTAGTTAGAAAGGGAAGAAGTGCAAAACCAAAACGTATTCGTGCATCTGCGCTTCGTCGTGCCTTTAACACTAAGTCGAATAAATATGTTACTTACCCGTCTGCTCAAAAACGGGGAGTTTGCACAGTGGTTAAGACCATGACTCCCAAAAAGCCAAATTCTGCACTTCGTAAGGTTGCTCGTGTCCGTCTTTCTAATAAGCAAGAAGTTACAGTTTATATCCCGGGTATTGGTCACGAATTAGCAGAACATTCAGTCGTTCTTATTCGCGGCGGAAGAGTTAAAGATTTGCCTGGAGTAAAATATCACATAATCCGTGGCAAATACGACACTACTGGTGTTGTTAACCGTAAGCAAGGTAGATCACTATACGGGACTAAAAAATCTGGTGCAACCTCAGCCACATCAGCAGCAGCATCAAGCGGTGCTGTTGCAATAGGAGGGGAGCAGTAATTTAAATATCAGATATCAAAAATTAAAATGACAAACAAAAATATAAAATTACTAGAACTAAAAACATACAAGGTAAACTACATCAATTTTGAATTGTGCCCTTTGAACTTTGAATTTATTTCGACTGAAAGGAGCAAATAAAGTGCCACGAACAGGGAAAGTCCTAAAAAGACAAATATCACCAGACCCTATCTACCATAACCTAATTGTTGCGAAATTAATCAACAAAATTATGCATGAGGGCAAAAAGGCATTAGCCCAAAAAATTGTCTACGAAACGTTCGATGCTATTAAAAAACAAGGACAAGATCCAGTAGAAACATTTGAAAAGGCTCTAGAAAATATCACACCAAAAATGGAGGTTAGACCAAGACGTGTAGGTGGTGCATCATATATGGTTCCAATGGAGGTTAGGGGAGCACGTCGCCAATCGCTTGCCATATCTTGGCTTGTGCAATCTGCACGCGCCAGATCCACTCAGGAAATAACTGACAAACCCAAAAATAAACCGCTAATGATTGCAAAGTTAACAGTGGAAATAACAGAAGCAGCCCTGGGTAGTGGAAAAGCAGTCGCAAAACGAGAAGAAATGAACAGGATGGCAGAGGCAAACAAGGCTTTTGCTCATTTCCGCTGGTAATTTCACAAACATGTCTATAACGCGTGCGCAAAAAATAAAACAGTTAAAACTAAAGCTTACCGAACTTGAAGAAGTTAAACTTAAAGATGCTTTGACAAAATACGGTGAGGCTTACCAAGATAGCAATGGTGCTTGGGCAGAAAACGCTGCTTGGGAGTTAGCAGATGAGGAAATATCTGTTCTTCGCGCGATGATTGCAGAAGTCAAAAAAGAAATAAAAACCTTGGAGAGCGAAATAAATGGAAAGACGAAATAATGGCACAAGCAAAAACGAACAGCTCTTACTCTTTGGATCGTACCCGAAATAAATCAGCAGATTTCCCAGCCGCATTGCTTATATGTCAATGGCACTCCCTAGATATATTCCTAACTTTTAAAAGATCACAAAAGGAATAAACGCATGGCGGCAAGTACTACTAATAGGTTATATCCACTAGATAGAATTAGAAATATTGGCATTATTGCCCATATCGATGCTGGTAAAACCACGACAACTGAGCGAATCCTTTTCTACACTGGCAAATCCTACAAGCTCGGCGACATAGACGAAGGCACAACCGTCACTGACTGGATGGATCAGGAAAAGGAACGGGGGATCACTATTGTTTCGGCAGCAGTCACCACATTCTGGATCCCTAAGTCGGGTCCAATGAAAGATATCGAAACTAGAATCAACATTATCGACACTCCCGGCCACGTCGATTTCACCGCCGAAGTTGAAAGATCACTTCGAGTTCTCGACGGCGGGGTAACAGTTTTGGATGCCGAAGAGGGTGTGCAATCTCAATCGGAAACCGTTTGGAGGCAAGCGGATAAGTATAAAGTCCCTAGAATTTGTTTTATAAACAAAATGGACAAGCTCGGTGCTGATTTCTTCGCAACTTTGAAATCCATCCGCGACCGTTTGGGTGCTCCTGCTGTGCCATACAATTTACCAATTGGTAAAGAAAACGATTTTCGTGGAGTTTTCGATTTAATTACAAGAAAAGCATTTATTTGGGGAGCAAACGTGGAAGGATTGGGTAAAGAGTTTAAAGAGGAAGATATTCCGGAAGAAATGAAAGATGAGGTCGAAAAATGGCGTGCCAAACTTGTCGAGAAAATTGCCGAAACTAACGACGCCTTAACCGAAAAATATCTAAAAGGAGAAGAAATATCCGAAAATGAACTTAAAAAAGCTCTAAGAAATGCGGTCATCAAATACCAGATTGTCCCTGTTCTTGCTGGATCATCTCTTCGAAATAAAGGAGTCCAACCCCTTCTTGATGCGGTGGTGGAATACCTCCCTTCTCCCCAAGATATTGAATCAATTGAAGGCACAAATCCGAAAACTGGAGAAAAAGAAGTCAGAAAACTAGTAACCGAAGAAAGTTTTTCTGCTCTTGCCTTTAAAGTCCAAATTGATCCTCACGTTGGAAAATTGACATATGTTCGTATTTATTCTGGCGTTCTTAAATCCGGTTCGTCCATTTTAAATTCCACCAAAAACGACCGGGAAAGAATTGGCCGAATCCTTTTGATGCACGCAAACACCCGTGAGGAGATTTCCGAAGCCTATGCTGGAGAAATCATTGCGGTTGTTGGCCTTAAATCAACGGTCACTGGCGACACAATGTGCGACGAATCAAAGCCTATCATTCTTGAATCTATTTCTTTCCCAGATCCGGTTATTTCTCTTGCCATTGAACCGCAAACTAAAGCGGATCAGGAAAAGCTTGGGTATGCGTTGGGCAGGTTATCAGAAGAAGACCCGACTTTCAAAATTAAGGGCGATCCGGAAACTGGCCAGACAATAATTTCGGGAATGGGAGAGCTGCATTTGGAAATTTTGGTTGATCGCATGAAGCGCGAGTTCAATGTTGCGGCAAATGTCGGGTCGCCCCAAGTTGCTTACCGGGAAACCATTAAAGAAACGGCAACTGGGGAAGGCAAATACATTCGCCAGTCTGGAGGCCGTGGTCAATACGGCCATTGTTTCCTGCGAGTTGAACCCAAACCTCGAGGCGAAGGTTACGAATACAAATCCGAAATCAAAGGTGGTGCTATTCCCCAGGAATTTATCCCTTCCATCGAAAAAGGCGTGCGCGAAAAAATGGAAATGGGAGTAATGGCAGGTTACCCGATGGTAGATATAAAAGTAGCAGTTTACGATGGCACTTACCACGATGTCGACTCTAGTGATATTGCTTTTAAAATTGCAGGCTCAATGGCGCTTGAAGCTGCAGTCAAAAATGCTCAACTGGTTCTCTTGGAGCCAATTATGAAAGTCGAAGTCACAGTCCCCGAAGAATTTATGGGCGATGTCATCGGTGACTTGTCATCAAAACGTGCCCAAATCCACGGATCCGACCACCACGGGAATTCCGTTATCATAAACGCCCTTGTTCCGCTTTCCGAAATGTCAGGCTACGTCACGACTCTCCGCTCCATGACCCAAGGCCGCGGATCCGCCTACATGGAACCCAGTCACTACGAAGAAGTCCCAACCAACATCTCCGACAAGATAGTTGCAAAGGTTAAGGGAGAGAAAAAAGAAAGTTGACAATAGAGACTTTTAACCCTATAATACGCAACAATGTTAGAATCAAGACCAGCAACATTATTTGAAGGATGGTCTCGGTACGTGAGACCAAATTGTTTTAGAACTGCTGTAGAAACGAGAGTTTGGGATCTGAATTCTAAAGATGTTTGGGAAATCGTACCGGATGAACACTCACAAGTAGATTTTAAAGTTTCTCAAGGTAGTAGTTTTTCATTCCAAGATAAATTATTAGCTCTTTTGGGTTCTAAGCCTAACGATAAAATAAAACTTGCTGTTAAACCTGATGAAAAAGGAAATACAATAATAACTATTGTCGGTGTTCAATTAAAAGTAAATAGAATGCCAGATGAACAAAGTGATCCAATAAAACCGATGGACATCGATCACTGGTAAAATTATTTTCTTCTAAAATCTACTTGTGAAACTGCTTTTAACCTCAAGCGGCCGATGCGATGTCAGATCCCGAAACCCTTCGGCTTCGCTCAGAGCGAGCAAGTTCAGAATGGCGAAAGAGATTTATTTTACGTAAACTTGATTGTGTGTTCCAATATCTACAAAATATGCGATATCGTTGTTAACATAGTAAACAACCCTAATATCTCCAGTTATTGAAAAAGAGCGATATCCCAGCATCTTTCCACCCAAAGCGTGATCTTTAAGTATCATGTTATTGGGGTTTTCTACAAACAGATCGTACCGCTCCTCAAATCTGTCCTCTAAGTTTTTCCGTGATTGGATTCTTTTGTTGTATGATTTTTTAAAACTCTTGGTGAAATAAGAGGTCACGACCTAAGAAGCTTGAAAAAATCTTCCTTGTTTTTTGGCCTGTAGATATTTCGACCTGCTTTAATATCCCGAACTGCCTTTTTAAACTTGGCCTCCGCGGCCTTGGAAAGATAAGTAATTTCCTCAACTGGTTCGATAGTCATAGTCAACTCTCTTCTGGAAAGTTTTGTAAGAAGCACACGGACTGCTTCTTGTAAAGAAGAAAATCCCATATCAGAAGAAGCGCTTTGCGCCTTGACCTTCAATTCCTTGCTCATCGGAACTTGCACTATAACCCTTTGCATATGTTACAATTGTATAGTTTTCGTATTAACAAGTCAACATGAAAAAAATTAAAGTTAATAAGCAAATGTCGAAGAAAATTAAATTCAAAACTCACAATCTGGGTGAGCCATTAGATAATTTAACGCGAGATAATTTCTATCCAGACCCAATTTTTAAATTAGGTGAGAAACAAGAAAGCTAATTTCTGCTAAAATCTTTTTGTGAAGATTGTGTATACCAAACATGCCAAAGAGATGTTGCTGTTTCGTAAAATTACGAAGCATCAAGTAGAAAATACCATCAAAAATCCAGAAAACAAATCCTCCGGTAGAAAAGGGAAATCTATTCTGTTTAAAGATTTTGGCAATAATTTACTGAAAGTTGTTATTTCACAAGAGAACAGCACGATTTTTGTTATAACCGAACATTGGATTGCAAAAAAACGGGTTAAAAAGTAAAATACACTCACTATGAAAGTCACATACGACCCAATATCAGACGCAATGTATATCTACTTTACAAGTAAGAAAAAAAGCACTCGCACGGAAGAGGTAAGCGAAGATTTTTTGGTGGATTATGCCGGTCGTGAGATGATCGGGATTGAGATTTTAGATGCGTCGAGAAAGTTGCCTAAGAAGAATTTAGAATCTATTAAGATTGGTTCAAACTTCGCAAACATCCCAGTTACGTCACACTAATCCTCTGTGAAACTACTTTTAACTTCAAACGGCCTTTGCAACAGATCAATAATTGATGCGCTTGCCGACTTACTTGAAAAGCGTTTCGAAAAATCATCAATTGCTTTTATTCCAACCGCTGCCAATGTCGAAGTTGGTGACAAGCACTGGTTGGTCAATGATCTCGACAATTGCCGCAAAGCCGGTTTCGAAACCATTGACATTGTCGATATATCAGCACTTACCAAAGACCAATGGAGGCCGCGTCTGGATGTGGCCGACGTTTTACTTTTTGGCGGCGGCAATACGTTTCATTTAATATATTGGATTAGAAAGTCAGGCCTAGATAAGCTCTTGCCCCATTATCTCAAAACCAAAATTTATGTTGGCATCAGCGCCGGCAGTATCATAATGGGCAAAAGTATCTTTCTCTCGCACGCCAAAAAACTTTATTATCCGGATTTCAAAGGCACCCCGGATGAAAGATTTTTGGAGCTTGTCGATTTTTCAATCCGCCCACACTTAAACAATAAACCCAATTTTCCTCAGGTCAACGCCAAAATTATCGGAGAATATGCCAAAAAACTGCCGGAAACAATTTATGCCTTGGATGACAAATCCGCAATTAAGGTAACTGATGGAAAAATTGAGGTTATTACAGAAGGCAGTTACTTAATATTTAATTAATTATTAACTTTGTATTTCTCGCCCTTGACACGTTTAGCTCTTCCTATTAAACTTACCACTTGAAACAGTTGACAAAAACTGTTATCCTTTTGTAACCAAAATTGGAGTAATCCAATTTTTTGTTTCATGGTAATTAAGTTTAATTGTTATCTTCTGATAACCTAGTAACCTGATTACCTGATAACCTAACTATCATGGCTGAAGGAAAATACGAAAGAACAAAACCGCACGTAAATATTGGGACTATTGGTCACGTTGACCATGGTAAAACAACGCTCACTGCGGCTATTACCTCAGTATTAGCCAAAAAAGGTATGGCAAAGGCAAAAGCCTTTGACGAAATTGACAACGCTCCGGAAGAAAAACAGCGCGGAATCACCATCAACATTACCCACGTCGAGTACGAAACCGAAAAAAGGCATTACGCCCACATCGATGCCCCGGGACACGCAGACTACATCAAAAACATGATCACCGGTGCCGCCCAAATGGACGGCGCAATTTTAGTTGTTAGTGCACCGGACGGCCCTATGCCTCAAACACGTGAACATGTCCTGTTAGCAAGGCAGGTAAATGTACCAGCAATTGTCGTTTTCTTAAACAAATGCGACATGGTTCAAGATGCAGAACTTTTAGATTTAGTTGAGCTTGAGGTTCGTGAACTTTTGGACAAATATGAATATGATGGCAAAAACGCAACAATCATTCGTGGATCGGCAAAAAAGGCTCTCGAAGGGGACGCCGAATCAATTAAAGCCATTGAAGATTTAATGGCAGCAGTTGACGAAAAGATTCCAACTCCAGTTAGAGAGCTTGACAAACCGTTCTTGATGCCTGTTGAGGATGTTTTTTCAATTAAGGGCCGGGGAACAGTTGTAACCGGAAGAGTTGAAAGGGGAATCGTAAAAATAAACGATGAAATCGAAATTGTAGGTCTTACCCCAACTAAAAAAACTGTTGTAACAGGTGTCGAAATGTTTAGAAAAGAACTTGACCAGGGTCAAGCCGGTGATAACATCGGAGTACTTTTGCGTGGTGTCGAAAAGGACGATGTTGAACGTGGACAAGTTCTTGCAAAAGCTGGATCTGCAACACCCCACACTGAATTTGAAGCGGAAGTTTATATTCTGACCAAAGAAGAAGGCGGTCGTCACACCCCGTTTTTTACCGGTTACCGCCCGCAATTTTATATCCGCACAACCGATGTTACCGGCGAAGCCACATTGCCGGAAGGGACCGAAATGGTTATGCCCGGTGATAATATCAAAATGAAGGTTAAGCTTATTGTCCCCGTAGCACTCGAAGAAGGCCTTAGGTTTGCCGTCCGCGAGGGTGGCCATACCGTAGGCGCAGGCGTAGTTTCCAAAGTTGTAGCCTAAAAAAGCAAGCAAAACTCCCAAAAGGGAGTTTTTCTTTATGAAGATTTACGTTCGAGCATATCTGGAACTTTTTACCTCATAATATTTGCTTTCCAGGCATAAACTTTGATAAAATTCGATACCTGTCATTCTGGCTTGTCCAGAATCAGATCTTGAAACAAGTTCAGGATGATAAAAGCACATTAATATAAGAATTTATGCCGAAAGGAAGAATCAGAGTAAAACTAAAAGCATATGACGCGCGAGTAATCGATGCGGCCTGTCGTGACATTATCAACACGGCACTCGGAACCGGAGCTAAAATTAGTGGGCCGATTCCCCTACCAACACACATTAAAAAATTTACGGTCCTTACAAGTCCCCATACTGACAAAGATGCCCGTGAGCAGTTTGAAATGAGAACACACAAACGGTTAATAGACATCATCGAACCGACGAATAAGACAATTGATTCACTAACACATCTTGATCTGCCAGCAGGTGTTGATATTGAATTAAAAATGTAAGGGTATAACCAAACATCAATTGTCTTGCGAGAGTTGCACAAACTATCAAAATCGATGTTTTGATAGCAGTTCCACTCTCTAAAAACTCTTGATTCACTAACACATCTTGATCTGCCAGCAGGTGTTGATATTGAGCTGAAAATATGAGTGCAATTGACAGCCTTACACATTTGGATTTACCGGCAGGGTTGGATATCGAACTTAAGATGTAGATTGAAACAATATTTTTAACAACACAGCAATATAACAATATAAACTGTGGAGGTAAAGAGAAAAAATTGAATATATAAATAAGCTTAAACGATAAAACGTTTAAGCGGGACACCTGAAACCCTCGTCGTCCCTAAAGCGAGGTTAATTTTAAAAAAATGGGGTCTCCAAATTTTTAATTTGGGGTAATTTTGAAAGGAGTCCTGCTTTTTTAGCGTCTTAAAGAAAATATGAGCGGTTTATTGGGACTAAAACAAAATATGACAACTAGGTTTGGGAAGTTTAACTTCAAAATACCTGTAACGGCAATTGAAGTAGACCCGAACGTGGTTTTGGCAACCAAAGACGACAAACTTGTAATCGGAATGGGTAAACGCAATCAAGTTAAAAAAACAGACAATGCTTATGTAAAAGTTGCAGGTTATACGCCCCGCTTTATTAAAGAAGTGAAGTGGTTGACACAGTCTCAAAATGAAGAACAGAAAAACAATCAGCCAAAAGTAGGAGACAAAATAACTGTCTCCATTTTTGAATCCGGAGACGAAGTTAAAGTAACAGGAACTACAAAAGGCCGGGGATTTGCTGGTGTCATTAAACGTCACGGATTTCACGGTGGACCAAAAACTCATGGACAATCAGACAGGCATAGAGCTCCGGGCTCAATAGGTTCGGGAACAACCCCTGGAAGAGTTTGGAAAGGTAAAAAAATGGCTGGTCACATGGGAGCAAGCAAATATACAGCAACCGGTCTAGAAGTTGTTGAAGTGAATCAGGATAAACATCTCATTTATGTAAAAGGTGCAATACCTGGTGCAAAAAATGGATTTTTGATTATCGAAAAAACTGGAAAAGTAAAAGGTTATACTCCTCCGCCACCGCCTCATCCAAATGGTGATCATCCTCTGGATGAAAAAGAAGAAAAACAAATAGAAAAAGCTGCAACCGCGCAAATCACTGAAGTAAAAACTGATGATGCTGAGATAGATAAAGAACCAGTATCCTTAGTGGTTGCAAAAGGAGAAGAAAATGCCGGCAAGTAAGTCAAGAGTCCTGTTAAAGACTCGGACGAAAAAAACGATTGCAAAAAGTACAAAGGGGAAACAAAGAGCACAAAAGAAACCTTCAGTGCCTTCTAAATCTTCTGCGATTCCCGAGATCAAAAAACAATCCGAGTCTAAACTTAAATCTACCGGCCTATTCGTGAAAGTCTACGATATATCCGCCAAAGCAGCGGGTACAATAAAGCTCCCTCAAAAATTATTTGGCGTCAAGGTTAACAAAAAACTTCTTGCCCAAGCACTTCATGTTTACTTTACAAATAATACAACTCATATAGCTCACACTAAAACTCGTGCAGAAGTGCGAGGGGGTGGTAGAAAACCCTGGAGACAAAAAGGAACAGGTAATGCCAGAGCCGGATCCAAACGTTCTCCACTCTGGGTCGGTGGAGGAATAACCTTTGGCCCAAGGACAAGAAAAATTACATTAGATCTTCCAAAAAAAATGAAAAGGGCAGCACTTGTTAGTGCACTGTCTTATCAAGCACAACAGGGAAACATTACAGTAATTTCAAACTTTGAAAAAATTCAACCTAAAACTAAAATACTTGCAGACCTTCTCAAAAAAATAGAAGCAAGAAAGCCTATTCTAATTGTTACAAAAGAAAACAGTAAGAACGTAAATCTTGCATCACGTAATATCCAAAACACTCGTGTGGAAACACCAGCAAACTTGAACGCGCAAATAGTATGGAATAACCAAAATATACTAATTTCAAAGGAAGCCCTTGTTAACCTGGCAAAGTTTCGGGAGAAATTCGCATGAAACACCAACTAGTTATAAAAGAAGGTTTACTATCGGAAAAAATCTATGCGCAGATGGAATCTGGCATATACACTTTCCTTGTCTCTCGTGAAGCAACAAAAAATGATGTCAAAAAGTCAGTAGAGACACAATTCAAGGTGAAAGTTAAAAAAGTGAATGTTTTAAATAGGACATCCAAAAAAAGAAGGGTTACAGGAACTAGAAAAATGGTTAACACTCAAGGCGGCAAAAAAGCTGTAGTTTATTTGCAAGCCGGTCAAAGCATAGCCCTGCTTTCACCAAAATCTCAAAAGAAACCACCAGAAAACAAAAAAAATGCAAAATCACCCGACACAGAAACAAAGAAAAAAGGTTTATTATCAAGAATCACTAAGTCAAAAAAAGAAAAGGTGGAGGGAAAATAAATGTCACTAAGAGTTTATAAAGGCATAACTCCCTCTCAAAGATTTAAGGTAGCTATTACTTTTGATGAAATTACAAAAACAAGACCGGAAAAAACATTACTTGTCAACCTTAGGGGTAATTCTGGTAGAACTGGTGGAAAGATAACAGTACGTGGTAAGGGTGGAGGGCATAAAAGGAACTTTAGATATATTGATTTCAAAAGAAACAAGCGTGATATTGAGGGAACTATTGCAGCCATTGAATATGATCCCAATAGAAGTGCCAATATTGCACTGGTTCATTACAAAGACGGTGAGAAAAGATATATACTTGCACCTAATATTTTAAAGGTCGGGGACAAAATCACATCTGCTGAGAAAACTCCCATAAGAGCGGGTAATGCTATGCCACTACAAAATATGCCTGTTGGAACATTCGTACACAACATTGAGATTATGCCCGGAGCTGGTGGACAGATCGTAAGAAGTGCGGGGGCAGCAGCAATTGTTGCCGCAAAAGAAGGAAATTATGTTCACTTAAAACTGCCATCAAAAGAAATTAGAAAAGTAAACGCCAAGTGTTATGCAACAATTGGCCAAGTTGGCAATATTGATTGGAAAAACATTTCGCTTGGGAAAGCAGGTAAATCACGTCATATGGGTCGTCGACCAAAAGTCAGAGGTGTTGCTATGGATCCGGCTTCACATCCGCACGGAGGCGGAGAAGGTAAATCTGGTACCGGTATGAACCCGAAAACCCCTACAGGCAAAAGTGCCTTTGGCAAAACAAGAAATAGAAAAAAACCATCGAGCAAATTCATTTTATCGAGGAGGAAATAACATGACAGAGCATAGAGAAATTTTACCCATAAACCCGGAAGAAGTTAGTGTGGGTGAGCTAATAACCGGTTTTACAGCTTTCGCGCCGGGTAGAGGTAAACATGAAAGGTATACTTTTATCCATGTTTCCAATGTGGGCAATCTGGGTGAAACGACAGCTGAGGTGAAAAGGTCACACGATTTGAACCCAAATTCAGTTTATGTGGTTAGCGTTGGTATAGACAAAATGAAAAGTCGGAAACGACATAGACCAATTCATAACCAACAAAGGTTAGGCCTTTGGGTTAGGAGAAATAATAGTGTCTAGATCAAGTAAAAAAGGTCCCTACGTGGACCAAAAATTACTAAAAAAAGTGATGACCCAAAAACAAAGCGGCCAAAAAGCTGCAATCAAAACCTGGGCCAGGGCAAGCACAATTGCACCGGAGTTTGTGAACCACACCTTTTCTGTCCATAATGGCAAAACTTTTATAAACGTTTTCGTTTCGGAACCTATGGTTGGTCACAGACTTGGCGAGTTTGCACCAACTCGGATATTTAAGGGTCACGGGAAAATAACCGAAAAATCATCAGCTAAAAAGTAATTATGGAAATTAAAGCACTCGCAAATAATATCAGGATTTCACCACAAAAGGTGAGACTTGTTGTCGCCCAAATTAAAAAGATGAAACCGCAAGAAGCAATTGATATTTTGGAATTTGTTCCACAAAAAGCAGCAAAACCATTAAAAAAAGCTATTGGAGCAGCAATCGCCAATGCGAAAAACAACTTTAATCTGGATGACACAACACTCATCTTTCGTGAAATAAATGTTGGAAAGGGAATGGTTTTTAAAAGGTACAGACCAATTTCCAGAGGTCGGGCTCATTCAATTTTAAGACAAACTAGCAATATCAGAATAGTCCTGTCGGGAGAGAAGACAAAAAAAGTGGCAAAGATATTAGAAGAACCAAAAGGACAAAATGAAACCAAAGTAACCGAAACGGAGAAGAAGGATGAAAAATAGAATAGACCAAAAAAACTTTTCACTTTCGACTGAAAGGAATTACTGTGGGACAAAAAGTTAACCCGATTGGTTTTAGAACCGGTGGTATTTATACTTGGAGTTCACGCTGGTTTGCAAAAAAAGGCGATTTTGCAACATTCCTTCTGGAGGACAATAAGATTAGAAAATACCTTTTGGAAAAACTGAGAAATGCTGGTGTTTCTAAAGTTGAGATAGAAAGATTTTTCGACAAAAGATCAATAACCGCCCATGTTTCTAGACCTGGTATTGCAATTGGCAGAGGAGGATCTGGTGCAGAACAAGTAAAATCGGATCTGCTTAAAAAATTCAAAATCAAAGACGTGGGTAAATTAGAAATAAAATTTGAGGAAATAAAAGCACCAGATCTGGACGCCTACCTTGTGGCAGCAAACATCTCGGAACAATTACAAAGAAGAATCCCTTTCAGAAGAGTAATGAATCAGTCAATGGAGCGGGTGAAACGGTCCGGAGCCAAAGGCGTAAGGATTGCACTTGCCGGAAGGCTTGGAGGATCCGAGATTGCAAGACGAGAAGTAGTAAAAGATGGGGCCATACCCCTGCAGACGCTAAGGGCGGAAATTGATTTTGCAAAAATAGATGCTAAAGTTCCTAAAGCTGGAATCGTTGGAGTAAAAGTTTGGATTTTCAAAGGAGAATAGAATGCTTGCACCAAAGAGAGCAAAATACAGAAAACAATTTAGAAACAAAAGAAGTGGAATTGCTACCCGTGGGAGCACGTTAGCTTTTGGATCTCATGGATTAAAAACACTTGAGGCCGCTTGGATTACTGCAAGACAAATCGAGGCTGCCCGTCGTGCAATGACGCATTACACAAAAAGAGGAGGAAGAATTTGGATAAGAATTTTCCCAGATAAGCCTGTCACAAAAAAACCTGCAGAAACCAGAATGGGTTCTGGCAAAGGTGACGTTGATCACTTTGTTGCAGTTGTTAAACCAGGTACAGTTCTATTTGAAATGGGATCAATTAATGACAAAATTGCACGAGAAGCAATTAGACTTGCTGCTCACAAATTGCCGGTGAAGACAAGGATAATTGCAAGATAAAAATAAAATGAAGAAAAGAGAATTAATAAATTTAAAAAATAAAAGCCTCAAAGATCTTATTTCTTTGGTAGGTGATATGAAAAAAACTATAACTGAATCAAAACTAGAGTTAAAACTCTCGAGAGTAAAAAACGTACATGAGACAAACAGAAAACAAAAAGAACTTGCCCAAATCTTAACTTTCATAAGAATAAAACAGCTTGAAGATGAAAACGAAAAAACCAGTCACCAAATAGAAAAGGATGTAAAGATTTCTAAAGATGCAAGAAAAGGGGTAAAAAATGGCACAAACTAAAATAGGTGTGGTTATATCCGACAAAATGGAAAAAACAGTTGTTGTCAAAATTAGCACAAAAGTTAAGCACCCACTATATAAAAAACAGATAACAAGGAGCAAAAACCTAAAAGCTCATGACGAAATAGGAGCAAAAACGGGCGACAAAGTCAAGATTGCTCAAACAAAACCATATTCTAAATCAATTGCATTTAAGGTTATGGAGGTTATAAAGAAGTAAAAATGCAAAGTTTAAAAGTCAAAATTATAAATCAAAAGTTAGAAATCTTTAAACCTGTAAATTATATTCGGCTTTGCCAGGAAAATTTACACCATAAAGGGAAAGGAAATATTAAAGGAAAACCGTATTAGGTTTGCCTTTAAAGTTATTTATGGTTTCACCAAGAGCATTTTTAAAAGTTGCCGACAATAGCGGAGCGAAAAATATGGTAATTATAGGTATGGGGAAAGGCAGTGGTAGAAGGTTTGCAAAACTAGGCGATATAGTAACATGCTCAGTTCGTGGTGCTACACCAAATACGCAAGTAAAAGACCACGAAATCGTAAAAGTTGTAATTATCAGAACAAAAAAAGAGACAAGACGCAAAGATGGTACATATATCAGATTTTCAGACAATGCTGGAGTTATTATAGACAACAACAATTTACCACGTGCAACACGTATCTTTGGGCCAGTCGCAAACGAAATAAAGAAAAAGGGCTTTTCAAAAATTGCGTCGCTGGCAAAGGAGGTAATTTAACATGTTTAAATTTAAAACTGGTGACGAAGTTATAGTTACTGCAGGAAGAGACAAAGGTAAGAAGGGAAAAGTACAAAAAGTTTGGGGAAAAGAATATAAATTGACGGTAAGTGGTGTAAATATCTATAAAAGACACAAAAAGGCAACAAGAAGCCAAAAATCCGGAATTTTTGAAGTTAATCGGCCAATAACTGTCGCCAATGTGCAAATAATTTGCCCAAAATGTGGCAAGCAGACAAAAATAAGTTTTCAGACAATTGGCAAGTTTAAAGAAAGAGTGTGTAAAAAATGTAAAGGAATAGTTACCGTAGAAAGGAGCAAAAAGTAATGTCGCTAATGTCAACATATTATCAAAAGGTTGCACCAAAACTCATGGAAGAATTTGGAGTCAAAAATGCACTTGCCCTACCTCGTATAGAAAAAGTAGTAATAAATGTAGGAGCAGCAGAGGCACTTTCTTCAAAAGATGTACTTGAAAAAATAAAGGAACAGATAGCGATTATTACAGGTCAACGACCAAGGATAACTGAAGCAAAGAAATCGATTTCGACCTTTAAATTAAAAGAGGGTGATCCAATAGGCGTAATGGTAACCTTACGCGGTAAAATGGCATGGGATTTTATAGAAAAATTTGCCAAAATAATTGCTCCAAGAATCCGCGATTTTAGAGGGTTACCGGATGAAAAATTTGACGTGCGAGGTAACTACAGTTTTGGGATGACTGAACAAATACTTTTTCCGCAAATAGATTATGCAAAAGTGGATAAGATTAGAGGATTAGTTTTTACTATCGTAATCAAAAATGGGGATCCGGAAAAATCTAAGAAATTACTGGAACTATTAGGATTACCTTTTAAGAAATAACATGGCTAAAACATCAAAAATAGTAAAAAACGAGAAAAAACAAAAATTTACAAACCGGCACAGAAACAGATGCAAGCTTTGTGGCAGGCCGAGAGCATTTATGAGAAAATTTCAGATTTGCAGGATATGTTTTAGAGATCTATCACATAGAGGAGAAATCCCAGGGGTTAAAAAATCCTCCTGGTAAACATTTATGGATCCAATAGCAGACATGATCGTAATCATTAAAAATGGATATCTTGCAAAAAAAGATGCGGTTGTAATGTCCTATTCTAAGTTTAAACAAGAACTTGCGAAAGTCTTGGAAAAAGCAGGATATATTGGAAAATCAAAAAAAGAAGGATCTAATCTTGCAATAGAATTGGCTTACAACGATGGAAAATCAAAAATGCACGAAATTAAAAAAGTTTCAAAATCTGGTTTGCGCATATACATTAAAAGTAAAAAAATACGACCATTAAAAGGCGGAAAGGGAATTTACATAATTTCAACACCGCAAGGAGTAATGGCATCAAATGAAGCAAAAAAGAAAAATTTGGGAGGGGAGGTAATCTGCCAAGTTTGGTAGAAGTTAGATATGTCAAAAATAGGTAAAATGCCAATCTCATTACCAACAGGCGTCACGGCAACTGTGACCTCAGGAGAAATAGAAATATCTGGCCCTAAGGGTAAACTAAAATTCCAGTTTAGACCGGAGATAAAAGTTGTAGTCAATGGAAGTGAGATTAAAGTAGATAGGATATCGGAAACAAAATTTGCAAAATCTTTACATGGCCTGACAAGGAGTGTTATTGCAAACATGGTCAAAGGTGTACTGGACGGTCACGAAAAAGTTTTGGAATTAGTCGGTGTTGGGTATAAAGTAGCCAAACAAGGAGAGAATCTTGTTCTTAACGTCGGTTATTCTCATCCAGTTGTTATCAATCATATACCAGGAATAAACTTAGATGCTAAAGAAAATAAGATTATTGTAACCGGAGCAGATAAAATTTTAGTTGGGGAAACCGCTGCAAGAATAAGAAGAGTCAGACCCCCGGAACCATACAAAGGAAAAGGCATCAAATATGTTGGCGAATATATAAGAAGAAAAGCGGGAAAAGCATTAAAGGCAGGGGTGTAATTATATGAAAAACAAAAAACTTCAAAGAAAAATAAGACATTCAAGAGTCACAGGCAAAATTAAGGACTCTGGACGTTTCAGATTAGTTGTATTCAGATCAAACAAACATATTTATTGTCAACTGATCGATGATATAGATTCAAAAACAATTGCAGCAGCATCAGACATCAAAATTAAATCAAAAAGTAAGCTAGAAAAAGCTAAAGAAACTGGTAGGGCAATAGCAAAAGCAAGCATGTCAAAAAAGGTAAATAAGGTTGTCTTCGACAGGGGCGGTTATAAATATCACGGCAGAGTTAAAGCTTTAGCAGAAGGTGCAAGGGAAGGAGGCTTGGTCTTTTAATGGCAAAACGAGAATACCATGCATATCAGGAACCTAAAGAATTTGAGGAGAAGGTAATCTCTGTTAACAGAGTTTCCAAAAAGACAAAAGGTGGTAACCAAATGCGTTTTTCAATACTTGTAGTAGTTGGTGATAAAAAAGGTAGAGTTGGAGTAGGTTTAGGAAAATCAAAAGATGTATCGTCTGGAATAAGAAAAGCAATTAGTTTAGCAAAAAAACACTTAGTCAATGTGCCGATTGTTAAAGGTACTATACCTCATGACATTTTCATAAAAAGAGGTGCAGCAAAAATAATTTTGAAACCAGCCCCTGAAGGTACAGGTGTAATTGCAGGAGGAGCAGTTAGATCAATTGTCGAAGCGGCAGGAATCAGGAACATCTCAAGTAAGGTATTGGGGACCAAAAACCCAGCATCAAACATCTATGCGACACTAGAAGCATTGAGGAGTTTTATAAAATGAACAAACGACAGCTTTCCAAAGTAATTACCAGAAGGGCAAAAAGGATTGGCAGAGGTCAAGGATCTGGTCGTGGAAAAACATCCGGACGTGGAACCAAAGGACAGAATGCGAGAGGCAAGCTATCGATCACACACGCCCATTATGAAGGTGGACAAAGACCGCTCATCAAAAGATTACCTTACAAGCGAGGAAAGGGAAACCCTAAAATCTCAAAAAAGCCTATTATAGTGAGTCTGGACGCACTTTCCCAGTTTACAAAGGGACAAGTTGTCAATATCGAGAGTCTCATAAAAAACGGTATTATCAAAAAAGAAGACGCCCAAAAATATGGAGTAAAAATACTTGGCGGACACAAATTGCCAATTGCGTTGACTATTGAATTACCAATTTCTAAAAAAGCGGCTGAAAAAATTGAAAAAGCCGGCGGAAAAATCACTAATAAATGAAATATTTAGACCTGCTCAAAAAAATTTACAAAATTAAAGACCTTAGAAGAAAAATATTATTTACCGCATTTATATTTTTTATCTTTAGAGTATTTGCACAAGTCCCGGTTCCGGGTGTAGACATAGGATCACTCAAACGGATTTTTGCAGAAAGCCAGCTCTTGTCGCTTTTAGACATTTTCTCAGGAGGTACACTGGCTAACTTCTCTGTTTTATCTTTAGGGCTTAATCCCTACATTAACGGTAGCATAATTATGCAACTCTTACAGCTCGTATTTCCGAAACTGGAAGAACTCTCAAAAGAAGGAGAATCCGGGAGAGAAAAAATTAATCAATACACCAGATATTTAACAGTTCCCCTTGCAGCGATACAAGCATTCGGAATTTATATTCTGCTTTTAAACTCAAATATTTTAACTGCAGTTTCACCCCTAACTTTGATATCCCTTGTGCTTGCCATTACTGCTGGTACCATGCTTCTAGTATGGCTAGGAGAACTCATTACAGAAAGAGGAATAGGCAATGGCATATCTATGATAATTTTTGCAGGAATAGTCGGGAGACTCCCAATAAGCCTTTTTCAACAGGCATCAATTTTTGACCCTTCACAAATACGAAATGTAATTATCTTTGTTGTAATGGCACTATTAGTCGTGGTCTCAATTGTAATAGTTACTGAAGCCAGAAGGCCAATCAGAGTTCAATATTCAAGAAGAAGTCAACAAGGTGGATCGACTAATTCTAGCTTCATACCGCTTAGATTAAACCAGGCGGGGGTGATACCAATAATTTTTGCAGTGTCTTTAATTTTACTTCCTAGCACATTTGCAAGATTTTTTGAAAAATCACCAAATCCATTATTGGCAAACTTTTCACAAGATGTAGCAAGGGCATTTGACCCCAGTGGAATGCTTTATAATATAACCTATTTCTTTCTTGTTGTAGCTTTCACCTATTTCTATACAACCGTTGCCTTTAATACTAAACAAATTTCCGAGATGCTAATGAAGCAAGGAAGTTTTCTCCCCGGAATCAGGCCCGGCTCACCCACAAAAAAATACCTGGACTATATTTCTCTAAGAATTACTTTATTTGGCGCTCTATTTTTAGGTTTAATTGCCGTCCTCCCTTCAATTGGTCAGAGCCTGACAGGTATAACGACACTTATGATTGGTGGAACAGGTCTGCTCATAGTTGTCTCAGTCATTTTAGAAACAACCAAGCAAATCGAATCGCAGCTGGTCATGAGTGATTATGATACTTTTTTAACTGGGGCAGGCAGAAGAGGGTTTTAAAATGAATATAATTTTCCTAGGCCCGCAAGGGTCGGGTAAATCAACACAAGCAAAGATGGTTGCAGATATCCTAAACATTCCATATATCGAGATGGGACAAATGTTGCGTGATATAGCAAGTGGGGAATCAAACATTGGAAACAAAATAAAAAAGTCACTGAATGCAGGTGAACTGGTTCCTGATAACATCGCGGTTAGCCTATTGAATAAAACATTAAATAATCCAGTCTATAATCATGGGTTTATCTTAGACGGATATCCAAGAAATCGAGCACAAATAGATGGGCTCAAGCATGAAATAAATAAAGTGTTTTACATCAAGGTTTCTGATGCCGAAGCCATAAGAAGATTAAGTCTAAGAGCTCGTCATGATGATACTGAGGAGCTTTTGAAAAGAAGGCTTACGATTTATCACGAAAAAACAGAGCCATTACTAAGCGAGTTCAAGCGGAAAGGAATTTTAGTCGAAATAAACGGCGAGAGGTCAATTGAAGAAATTAACAAAGACATAGAATTGATTGTAAAAAATGGTAAAGAATAATTTTGTTAAAACAAATGAAGAAATAGAAATTATGAAAAAATCCGGGAAAATTTGCGCACAAGCACTCAGGAAAGTTTTAGATAACGTCAAAGTTGGGATTTCTTGTAACACTTTAGATATCATTGCCCAGGAAGAAGTTGAGAAACTGGGGGCAACACCGTCTTTTAAAACTGTTGAGGATTATAAATATACGATTTGCACAACCGTAAATGCCCAAGTTGTTCATGGGCTACCTACAAACCGTATTCTCCAGGATGGAGATATTATTGGAATTGATATCGGAGCTTTATACAATGGTTTTCACAGCGACTTGGCAATAAGCGTACCTGTAGGAAAAATAACCAAGGACGAGCAAAAATTTCTCGACATCGGTAAAAATACACTGCAAAAAGCCATCAACGAAGCAAAAGTAGGAAATAGAATCGGAGATATATCTGCAACAATTCAAGAGGTGATCGAAGGCGCAGGCTATTCAATAGTTAAAAGTCTTACAGGTCATGGAATAGGGAAAGAACTTCACGAAGAACCAATGATTCCGGGTTTTGGTAAAAAAGGCACCGGCTCAAAGATTTTAGAAAATATGACAATAGCCATTGAAGTTATTTATGCCCAAGGGTCTGGTGAAGTAGGCTTAGAAAAAGACAACTGGACAATATCGACAAAAGATAACTCTCTTGGTGGTTTATTTGAAAAGACGATTGCAGTTAAAGGGGGCGGCCCTATAGTGTTGACGCCGTACCTATGATTTTGTTAAAATCACTGTTCTGGATAAGATCATGAAAGCCGGAGTAATCGAAATTGAAGGAGAAGTTACGGAAGCCCTACCCAACACAATGTTTAGGGTAAAAATATCACAGGGTAAGCTACCTGGTGTGAATGAAGAGAGAATTGTACTTTGCCACCTTTCTGGAAAGATGAGAATACACTATGTCAGAATCCTTCCAGGAGACAAAGTGAAAATTGAACTAACGCCGTACGATTTAACTAAAGGGAGAATAACCTTCAGAATATAGTAAATTATATAAGGGGAAAAATGAAAGTACAAGCAAGTGTAAAAAAAAGATGTGTTAATTGCAAAATAATAAAGCGCAAAGGCAGACTTTACGTTATTTGTTCAACAAACCCTAGGCACAAACAGCGCCAAGGTTAAAGAGGAGCAGAATAAATAAAAGTAAAAATGTCTAAAAGTAATGGAAAAATTCAAACACAGAGGGAAAAAATAAAAAGGGAAGAATGTATTAGATTTGATCTTAATGTAACATTATGGCCAGAATAGCGGGAGTTGAATTACCAAATGACAAAAGACTGGAAGCAGCGCTTCCATATATCTATGGTATCGGTCCAACATTGGCAAATAAGATAATTAAGGATTGCAACCTAGACCCAGATAAAAGAACTAAAAATTTGTCTGAAGAAGATGTAAACAAACTGCAAAAAGAGGTTGAAAAATATAAAGTTGAGGGAGATTTAAGGCGCGAAGTACAAGGAAACATTAAAAGGTTGCAAGAAATTGGTGCGTATCGCGGGATTAGGCACTCAAGAAACTTACCAACAAGAGGACAACGAACCAAAGTAAATGCGCGTACAAAAAGAGGTAAGAGGATGACGATTGGGACAGTTAGAAAAGATGTTGTAGCAAAAGTTGTGAGTTCATAGAAAATGGCACAAGAAGTTAGAAAAATAAAGAAATCAACCGCTAAAAAAATATCTCATGTACGGGCTTATGTTACAGCGACCTTTAACAACACGCTCGTTACATTAACAGATCAGGAAGGTAGCACAATCGCTTGGGGTTCAGCAGGCGCATCAAATTTCAAGGGTGCAAGGAAAGCTACACCATTTGCCGCGACAACTGTTGTTGAAGGGATTGCTAAAAAAGCTAAAGAAGCTGGCGCATCGAGTATAGAAATATTTGTCAAAGGGCCTGGACCTGGACGGGATAGTTCAATTCGCGCATTTAAAGCTGCTGGCCTAAATATTACGATGATTGCCGACATTACCCCTATCCCGCATAACGGGCCGAGAGCAACAAAAAGGAGGAGAGTCTAAATGGCAAGATACACAGGTCCGAAACACAAACTTTGTAGAGCGGAAGGGACAGCCCTGTGCGGTCTTTCCACATGTCCTGTTATCAGGAAAAACGCTGGTCCCCCTGGACAGCATGGACAAAAGGGTCGTAGAAAACTCTCAGAATACGGTATTCAGCTTAGGGAAAAACAAAAGGTAAAAAGAATTTACGGAGTACTTGAAAGACAATTTGAGAAATATTTCAATCTTGCATCTCGACAAAAAGCAACAACAGGTGATGCACTCTTAAACATCTTAGAAACTCGCCTGGATAATGTTGTATACCGCCTTAATTTGGCAAAAACTAGGTTCCAGGCCAGACAATTAGTATCTCATGGCCACATAAGAGTGAATGGTAAAAAGGTGACTATTCCATCTTATAATGTTAAAATTGGCGACATTATAACCCTATCCGAAAAGACTTCGAACTTGGATTTCATAAAGAAATTACAGGAAGAAACAAAAGGTGCGAACTTACCTTTATGGCTTGAGAAAAAGGCAACTGTTGGGAAAATTAAATCTATGCCCAAAAGAGAAGATATAGACTCTGAAATAAACGAAAGGTTAATAGTTGAGTTCTACTCTCGCTAAAACATGATAAAAGTAAACTTAAAGATAACAGTACAAACTTGTTATGTTATATGAAGGAGGTGAAAAGAAGATGCTAGATTTATTAGAGATTACGACAGAAGTAGAAAAAGAAACAGAAAATTTTGGTAGGTTCACAGTTGAGCCACTTAATCAGGGTTATGGGCACACAATTGGCAATTCACTAAGACGTGTGCTTCTTTCTTCCCTTTCCGGAGCAGCTGTTACTCAGGTGAAAATTTCTGGGGTTAGGCACCAGTTCACTGCCGTGTCGGGTATGTCAGAAGATATTGTTGAATTTATTCTAAATCTAAAAAAATTAAGACTTGAAATAACGAGTGACAAACCCGTGAAATTATCACTGGATGTTAAGGGTCCAAAAGAAGTCAAAGCTAAAGATATAGGAAAATCGGCTGGAGTAGAAATTGTAAATGGTGATTTAACACTCGCAAATCTTGCCGACTCAAAATCAAAAATTAGTGCGACAATCATTGCCGAAAACGGAAGCGGATACTCCTTGGCTGAAGAAAGAAAAACTGGTGAAATAGGCTTAATACCAGTGGATGCAAACTTTTCACCAGTGAGCAAAGTGAATTATGAGGTAGAAGCAACACGTGTTGGAAGAGTCACAAATTTTGACAAGCTTACAATTGAAATTACTACAGATGGTACCATAAAACCATCGGAAGCGCTCAAAAGTGCTGCTAAAATATTAGTTGATCACTTTAAAGTAATCTATGAACCTCAAGCAGTATCAAAAAAGCAAAAAAGTACACCATCAGCAGAGGATAAATCCATAACAGATGAACTTTTAAAAACTTCACTGGAAGAACTTGATTTGCCTGTGCGTCTAACGAACAGTCTAAAGTCAGGAAAAATCGAGACCCTCGGTGACTTTTTGACAAAGGACAAAAAAGATTTGATGAAGATGAAAAATATGGGTCCAAAGTCAATTTCTTTGGTTGAAGAAAAATTAAGGGAGAGGGGTGTAGAAATAAAGTGAAACATCGAGTATTCGGCAAAAAGTTGAGCAGGGATATAAATTCCAGAAAAGCCTTACTCAAAAACTTAACGAACGATTTGATTTTACATGGGCAAGTAAAAACAACGCTCGCTAAAGCTAAGTTTGTTAAAAGTTACATCGAAAAAGCGGTAACCAAAGCGAAGAAAACTAAACTTGGGAGCAAAAGAGTGTTAGCATCTACACTCACCAATAAAGCCTTCTTAAAGTTAGTTGATGAGATCGCACCAGGTTTTAAAATAAGACAAGGGGGTTATACAAGGATCATAAGACTCCATCCGCGAGTTGGGGATAATGCATCCATGGCAAGAATCGAACTTCTGAAGTGGGATAAGTCCAAATCAGTTGCTCGTCCCAAAGAAAAAAAGGTAAAAAAAGCAAAAGCTACCTCTTCACAAAAAAACAAAAAATCAGTGGTAGTAAAGAAAAAGATCAAAACAGTTTCTAAAAAAAATAAAAAATGAAAAGCTTGAAACAAAAAGATATAACAAGAGACTGGCACTTGATTGATGCCAAAAACAGAACACTTGGAAGAATTTCGACAGAAATCGCTATGTATTTGATGGGTAAAAACAAAGCTATTTATTCACCAAATTTGGATACTGGCGACAATGTGGTTGTAATAAATAGCGAAAAAGTTCAACTTTCAGGGAAAAAAGAAACCCAAAAAGTTTATTATAAACACTCGGGTTATCCAGGGGGATTATATTCAAGGACAGCATCCCAATTGAGGAAAGGAAAACCTAACGACCTTATTATAAATGCAGTTTACGGCATGTTGCCAAAAACTAAAATGGGGAAAATTATGTTAAAGAAGTTGCATGTTTATAAAACAGATGAGCATCCATACAAAAATAAAATTAAAAACTAACAGCAATGTCAAAAGAAACCAAACAAAAATCAAACAACAATAAAAAAATTATCCATGCCCATGGCAGAAGAAAAGAAGCAGTTTCAAGAGTAAGACTTTTAGAGGGTAAAGGCACATTTACAGTTAACGGTAAATCCATAGAGGAATATTTTCCAAGTGCTGCACAACAGTCTTTATACTTACAACCATTCCGTCTCACCAAAACAGAAGGAAAATTTTGGGCAACAATTAAGGTAGTAGGCTCTGGGAAAAAGGGTCAACTAGATGCAACAGTTCATGGCTTGGCTCGTGCTTTAAACGAAGTAAATAAAAAAGAATTTCGCCCTATTCTTAAAAAGGCAGGCTTTTTAACTCGCGACTCACGGGTAAAAGAGCGTAGAAAATACGGACGTGCTCAAAAAGCTAGAAAAGGCAAGCAAAGTCCTAAACGATAGCAATCTCGGACTTCATAAACAGAATCATACTCATTAAAACTTAAAAGCGTGTGGCTCAGATGTCAGACTGCGGCTCGGATTAAGTTGATGTTGGTGTTTATTCTGGTTTTATACTGCTAGATGGTGTTGGACCAACCCCAGGTGTAACAGCTTCCGTTGTGGCACTTCCTAGGCTACCAGGCACACCATCAGGGGAACCACCCGCAGAAAGATTACCTGTAGTTGGGATAGGTGTTCCGCTATCAATAGTCACCGGTTGCTTCCGAAGCGGTTCTGCCATAGGAGTTCCTTGTTGTTGTGTCCCACCTCTTCCAAACAACCTCTTGATTCTACCCATAATTCCCCCTTCCTTCGGTGGCACATCAACAGCAGTTATCGATGGAGTTAAACCTCCACTCTCTTGTGGCAAGCCTCCTTCAGGGCCCTTACTCTCCATACTTGCCATTATGCATAAATAAATATCATTTGTAAAGCTTCAGAAGATTTATCCATAAAATCATAGCTTAGCTAAAAAACCGTGGCACTTGAAAGCTTATTTTTACTGTTATTTTAACGACTCTCTTTTGGTCGGGGCGAGAGGAATCGAACCTCCGATACCGCACCCCCAGCGCGGTGTGTTACCACTATACTACGCCCCGTAAGTCAACCTACTTGGAGCAATCATTTTATCAAGTATTGCAATTTTATTATACGTATAGTAAAACTAGACTGTTCTGCTCTTCAAAAATTAATGAGTTCTGATGCTAAAAAGCAAGCAATCTTAACCGCAATTTCCCAAATAGAAAAAGCATACGGCAAAGGCTCTATCATGAAAATGGGTGCGTCTATTGGAAAATTCGAAATAGACATCATTCCAACAGGCTGTATTCCGGTAGACCTAGCGCTGGGCGTTGGCGGTCTTCCACGCGGAAGAATTATCGAAATCTACGGCCCGGAAGCATCCGGGAAAACTACTCTCACTCTCTCAGTTATCGCATCTGCTCAAAAGGCTGGTGGAAATGCAGCCTTAATTGACGCCGAGCACGCACTTGATCCTGTTTGGGCTGAAAAAGTTGGTGTTAATCTGGAAGATCTTCTAATTTCTCAGCCGGACACAGGAGAGCAAGCACTAGAGATTACAGAAACCTTAATCCGCTCTGGTGCGGTTGATGTTATAGTTATCGATTCTGTTGCCGCTCTTGTACCAAGAGCCGAACTGGAGGGGGAAATGGGAGATTCTATGATTGGAGTCCAGGCGCGTCTGATGTCACAGGCGCTTAGAAAATTAACCGGAGTAATTTCAAAATCCAAAACTGTTGCCATCTTTACCAATCAGTTAAGGGAAAAAATCGGTGTTATGTTTGGAAACCCAGAAACAACACCTGGTGGCCGTGCCCTCAAATTCTACGCGTCAATGCGTCTTGATATTAGAAAGATTGATAATATTAAAGAGGGTGATAAGGTAATAGGTACACGCCATCGTGTAAAAGTAGTCAAAAATAAAGTTTCACCTCCTTTTAGAATTGCTGAATTCGACATCATGGGTGAAGAAGGCATCTCAAAAGAGGGAGGTCTTTTAGATGTAGCGCAAGAGCTAGGTCTTGTTACAAAATCAGGAGCATTTTACCGTTGGGGTACTAAAATGATTGGACAGGGTAGAGAGAGCGCTAAAGCATATTTTAATGAACATAAAAAAGACTATGCCGCGTTAGAAAAGGAAATTTGGGTTAAAGACAAATACATCCAATGATGAGTCTGAATCAGAAGGAATTTTGGAAGAAATTACCCCAACTGTATAAGTTTTTGTGCCTCGTATTACATCAATAACAGATCAAAAAGCAAACGCTAGAAGATTTAAAGAAAAAAAAGACAAGAGATATAACATTTTTTTAAATGGAAAGTATGCATTTAGCGTTGGCGAGGAAAATTTACTTAAATTACAATTAAAAGAAGGCCAAAATATATCAGAAAGCCGAATTAATAGTCTAAAAAAAGAGGAAAATCAAAATAAGCTTTTAGACAAAGCCATAAATTTTCTATCTTATAGATTAAGAAGTGAGCAAGAAATAAAAGACTATCTCATAAAGACAATTTCAAAATCTGAGAAAGTTAAATGGGTGATTGCTAAGGAGTCCGGCTTGCCAGAATACGTCATTAAAAAATTAAAAAAATATGGATATGTTAATGACATAGATTTTACAAAATGGTGGATTCAATCTCGTACAAAAGCAAGACCAAAAGGCAGAAAGCTAATTGAGATAGAACTAATAAAAAAAGGAATCAATAAAGAACTCATCAACAAACTCTTGCCACCAAGACCAAAAACAGATTTGGAACTTGCCCTAAAAGTTTTGGAAAAAAAAAGAACAAAACTTGAAAAATTAGAGCCAAGGGAGGTCCAAAGAAGAATTTTTAACTACCTTATTTCTCGTGGCTTTGATTATGATGTAATACATGAGGCATTTGCAATATATAGCAAAAAGAGATAAAATTTCAAAAATAAGGCAGTTACAAAGAAGTAGAGTTACTCTTATTTGGATATGCTAAGTTTGATTAAAAAATCTAAGACTTCCATCAGATAAACTGCGGAAAACGCGGTCATTCTTTGTATCTCCCATAAAAATTTATGAGTAATCAAAATGATATAAAAACACAAAAAAAAGGCAAAGTGATTGTTTCTGTAGGCTCTCCACACCAGGATTTTAACAGTAATCGTGATGCTCGGGAAATTATCCAGGACGCCAGAGACGAAGCATATCGTATCAAAAAATCAGCGGAGGAAGAAGCTAGAAAAATTAGACAGGAAATTCTTGAAATTGAGAAAAGGCTTGTTCAAAAGGAAGAATCGCAAGACGACAAGATTGCACAATTATCAAAATTCGAGAGTCAAATAGAATTTGCAAAAGAAGCATATAAAAAGAAAGAACAGGAACTTTCTCGAACAAGGGAAGAATTAATCGAAAAATTATCTAAAATATCCTCACTGACTAGAGAAGAAGCAAAAAAACTGATTCTTGCTAATTTAGAAGAATCACTTAAAGACGAGGTAGCTAAAAGAATTAAAGAGGCAGAAGAGCAAATAAAAGCAGAAGCATCTAATAAAGCAAAAGAAATTATTGTTAATGCCATGATAGCTGGTTCAACCGATTGGGTGGCCGAATACACGGTAACAACCATAAAGCTTGAGTCGGAAGAAATGAAGGGACGAATAATTGGAAAGGAAGGTCGCAATATAAGGACGTTCGAACTTGCAACAGGGGTTGATGTTGAACTTGACAGCGATATAGCAGGTGAAATAAGGCTTTCTTCTTTCGACCCTATAAGGCGTGAAATTGCACGGCGTGCTCTTGAAGAATTAGTAAAAGATGCAAGAATTCAACCCACGAGAATAGAACAAATTGTAGAAAGAAATACCCAAGAAGTAAATCGAGATATGTCAGATGCGGGTAGAAAAGCCGCAAGCGAACTTGGATTATTTAATATTCCTCAAGAAGCTCTTGATCGTCTAGGTCGTCTAAAATTCCGCTATTCTTATGGGCAAAATCAATTAATTGCAGCACTGGAAACAGGGAAAATCGCTAAAAAAATTGCGGAAGAGGTTGGTGCTAAATCGCTAATTTGTGCACAAGGTGGCTTGTTCCATGACATTGGGAAAACAGAAATGGAAAAAGAAGGCACTCATGTTCAACTTGGTGTTCAGCTAGCAAAAAAATGGAATTTCCCTCAAGAAATCATAAGTTGCATTGCCCAACATCACGAAGATGAACCTTTTTCATCTATTGAATCAATAATTGTTCATGTTGCAGACGCTGTTTCTGGTGCAAGACCTGGTGCAAGACACGAAGCGGTTGAAGATTATATCAAAAGACTTACTGATATCGAGAAAGTTGCGATGTCTTTTTCTGGTGTGGATAAAGCTTATGCAATTCAGGCAGGGAGGGAAGTACGTGTCATTGTTAAACCGGAGGTTGTAGACGATGCTGGTGCAGTAAAAATATCACATGATGTACGTCAGAAGCTGGAAAGTGAACTCACATATCCGGGTCAAATAACAGTAACAGTAATTCGCGAGGTACGTGCGGTAGACATTGCAAAATAAATTGACGAGTTTTGCCAGTTTTTATATAATTGTTAGCACAATTTAATTTCAGCTAATATGACGAAAAAACAATTAGTCGATAGAGTAGCAAAAAAAGTAGGTCTTACCAAAAAAACAGCAGAAAGTGCAGTAAACGCCGTTTTCGGCAATATCAGAGAAGCAATGACCAAAGGTGATAAAGTAGTTATTACTGGGTTTGGAACTTTTATAGTTAGAAAACGTGCAACAAGAACAGGGAGAAATCCTCAAACGGGTAATTCAATTAAAATAATGGGACACAAATTACCTGGTTTCACTGCAGGCAAAACTCTCAAAAGGTTAATAAAATAAATCTCCCAAATTTAAGCAGCCTTTTTTAACTTTCGTTGGCGAAAAAGAAAGTCTCCCAATGCGGAATCTTTGTGTGTCAGCTGGCCACTAATTTGATCACCAATAACTAGATTATTGGCAGTACCGGGAATTCCCACTTGAGACATACCGACCACTTTAGATGCATCAACATCATCAATTTGCGAATCGCCAACACTCCTATTAGTTCCTTCAATTTCACGCTTGGTTATCCCCAAAGCTCCAGTTATATCTTTATTGGAAGGAGATGTTTCAACTGTTGCATCCCCAAGTTTTTTCTCCGGATTTACAGACATATCAAACTCTCTTTCAGATAGGCACTATACCGCGATCAGCCTTGGAAGTCAACCTAAGTCCATGTTAAAATCTAAACCCATGAAGTCCACATTTTTCATAAAAACATTTGGATGCCAACAAAACTATGCCGATTCTCAACGTATTGCCAGCTACTATATTGCAAGAGGATTTAAAGAAACTAAATCGGTAAAAACGGCAACAGAAATCGTGATAAATACTTGCATGATTCGCCAAACAGCAGAGGATAGGGTTACAGGTTTAGTTAAAAATATTACAAAGGGAAGAAAGGAAAAACCAAAAATCATTATCACTGGTTGCATGGTAGGAATGGCCACAAGAGATGAAACAGGTAAATACATAAAGGTTCTAAGAAAGAGAATGCCAGAAGTGGATGAATTTCTGCCTCTTGAAGAAGTTGGCTTTGATTATCCAGCGCTTAGAAATGATGTCACTCATGCATGGGTACCTATATCAAACGGTTGTAACAACTTTTGTACCTTCTGTGTTGTCCCCTTTACAAGAGGGCGCGAAATATCAAGGCCTTTTGATGACATCATTCAAGAAATCAAAGACCTTGCAAAAAATGGGTGCCGTGAAGTAACTCTTTTGGGTCAAAATGTAAATTCTTATGGATCAGACCTCATTAAAAACACAAAAAACCTGTTTGCCGACAGGCAGGGATATAAATTAGCGAACAGTCGTATTGTTAAGCCTGTAATGGTAAAACACTTGGGTAAATATCGAATACCTACGCTATTTCCTTATTTACTAGAGGAAGTTTGCAAAATAAAGGGCGTAAAAAAAATTAAATTCATCTCATCCAACCCGTGGGATTTTTCAAATAAATTAATAGAAGTTATTGCAAAGAATAAAAAAATAGACCGCAATATCCATCTTGCCGTCCAGTCTGGTGACAACCAAATTTTAAAAAGAATGAACCGCTGGTACACAACCAAAGAGTATTTAAATCTTGTAAATATAATAAAAAGTAAAATTCCAAATGTTCAAATTTCTACAGATATAATTGTTGGCTTTCCAGGAGAAACCGAAAAACAATTTAAAAATACAGTCCAATTAGCTAAGGCTGCAGATTTCACATACGCTTACGTTGCTAAATATTCATGTCGTCCTAATACCGCTGCAACCAAAGCGTTTGCCGACGACGTATCCCACAAAGAAAAAAATCGACGCTGGTTAATTTTAGATCAACTTATAAACCACAAGGGATCACAAAGATCGGCTATTAAGTAGTAAATTATCTCCATTTATTAATCCACATATATTTATCAATGTCACTTATAGGTATTGGCCATCCAGAAGATATTGGATAAAAATAAAAGAAAGCGACAGTAAAAACTACTAAAATTAAGAATGATAAAAACCTCAATTTAGTCTTATAAATATCACCAAGTGCAACACCTAACGATATTGCCAAAAAAGGGACAGATGGCAAGTAGTGGTAAAGGAACATTATCCTAGGTGAAAAAATCCACGGTATCCAGAAGATAAAATAAGCGGTTATCAAGAATAATAAATTTTTATTTCTCTCTTCGATGTATTTCCCAGTAATGTAAGAAATAGCAATAACACCTGCCCAAAAAATTAAAGGGTTACCTAGAGCGTAAATATATCCGGCAATATTATCCCCATAATCATCATAAGAAAAATAAACTCCACGAATGTTTAAAATCCATGGGCACCAATCTTTGGGCCCATCAAGGCCTTGAGGTACACAGTACAAAGGTGTTGTTCCGTAAGAATGTTGTAAATCTTCACGGTTCTGGTACCACCAAATTTGTTTATGTAAATCAACAAAATCCCCAATACCATGTCCTTGAATCCAAAATTGACCATAAGAACCCAGATAAATAACAAATGGAATAACAAACAACGATACAATAGTCCAGTGTAAACGCCCACTTTTAATTTGAAAGTATAGACTTGCTACAACAACCAAAAGTATTCCATAAATTCCTGACCACTTAGAAGCTACCGAAAGACCCAAAAAAATAGCAGTAACGATTAAATACTTAGTCTTTAAAGACTTAACATATAAAGAAAAAAATATAAAGGAAGTAATGATGAAAAAAACTAAGAATACATCATTCATAGTAATTCTACTCATAACAAATGTTAAATTTTCAAATGCAATAACTACGCTTGAAAAAACGGCGGCAGTTGGCCCAAACAAAATAAATGCCAGAATGAATGTTGAGGGAATAATGAGAGTACCAAATATTGCACTCGGAAATCTCCATCCAAATGGCTCATCACCAAAAATTTTTATGGATCCGGCTTGTATCAGCTTAACAAATGGTGGATGTAACCAGTCATAAGCTGTATTCGCTTTAGGTGGGGAAGCAAATGGATCGTAGGCTGCCGGGTTATTATCAGCATATGCTTTAGCAGTCACTGCATGGTAAACTTCGTCGAAATAGTAATATTGGGGCTCGGTGACGCGATATAATCTCAAAAATAGTGAAAACAAAGTAAGTAAGCAAATAAAATATAGAGAAAAAACACGCATGGTTAAATTTAAATATATATATAATGAAGCTAATGCGCAATGTATAAAATATTAAACATGCAAAAAATGATTCATAAAATTAGCATGAGTTCTCTTATTTATTATCTGTTTTTTGGTTTTATATTTTGGCACCTTGCAAAGGAAATGCTTCAAGTAAAAAGCAGCGGATGGTATGTAGGACAGGTTAATTTATATGGAGATCTTGTATACCATCTTGCACTAATCAACAAATTTATAACTTCACAAGACATTGTCATTGATAACCCTATCTTGGCTGGTGACAAAATAAACTATCCAATATTCGCAGATTTTATGACATCTCTTATCACCATCACGACTAGTATAGACTTTGCTCTTTTTATAACTACCTTAATAGGTGGAATAATTGTTCTTTTTGTTTCTAAATTATTTATTAAAACTTTCATAAAAAGTAACAAAGTAGCATTTTTAACACTATTACTATTCTTGCTAAATGGTGGTTTCGGCTTTTTTTACTTTTTCCGGGATTACGCTATATCGCAAAAATCCCTACTCAATTTTATGCTATCCCTTCCAAGGGAATATACTGATTTGAAAGATTTGGGTTATTGGTGGATTAATTCACTACTTGCATATTTTTTGCCCCAAAGAGGTTTTCTTTTTGCATTTCCAATAACTTTAATTGTTCTGCTACTGCTATACCGAGGATACAAAAAAAACCAAAGATTATATTTTTTATTAGCAGGAATTATTACTGGAAGCCTCCCACTTGTGCAAGCTCACAGCCTCTTCGTTATCTTCATATTATCTACCATATATTTCCCTCTAAGCCTTTATAAAAATAAGGAATTTAAAACTCTGATAATAAACTGGATTTTATTTGGAGCGGTCGCAGCCGCAGTTGCACTGCCGCTTTTTAAAATTATTTCTTCAGTTTCAAATCCCCTGGATTTTATCCGTTACGATCCGGGTTGGACTAGCAAAGAAAACATCTTCTGGTTCTGGCTTAAAAATCTAGGTTTTTTTGCACCTGTTCTAATAGTCTCAATAGTTTGGCTCTTTAAAAACGCGAAAATATTTATATTGTATCTACCGTTTTTAGTAATTTTTTTCATTTCAAACATCTGGATTTTTCAGCCTTGGGAATTTGATAATAGTAAGCTTTTAATTTATTGGTACTTTGCATCATGTATTGTAGCAGCATACTTCCTATCATACGCACTATTCACAGGCCACATTTTTAAAAAAATTACAGGTTTATTTATAGTAATATTAATTACATTTTCTGGTAGCTTGGATTTATTTCGTACATTTACACCCGTAAGTTCATACCAAATTTACACGAAACAAGATTTAGAAGTTGCCCGTCAAACAAAACTACTCACACCTGAAAACGCAGTATTTGTAACTGCTTCAAACCATAACAACCCCATCCCTACGTTGACAGGAAGGTCAACAATTATTGGATTTCACGGATGGTTATGGAGCCATGGTGTCAATTACACAAAACAGGCTAATGATGTTAAGGTTATTTACTTGGGCGATAAAACTGCCGAAGATTTAATAAAAAAATACAAGATTTATTACGTTACTGTTGGCCCTCAAGAAATTCAAGATTTTAGTATCAACCTAAATTATTACCGTAATTATCCTCAAATAAATTTGGCAAGTGGATGGAATCTTTATGATGTTAGTAATTTATGGGCCGACAGCGACGGGCAAAACTAATCTAGCAATAGAGATCGCAAAAAAAAATAACGGTGAGCTAATTTCTGCTGACTCACGTCAAGTTTACAAAAATCTGGATATAGGAACCGGTAAGGTCTCTCCAAATTCAAATGTTAAAAAGTATAATGGTCACTGGTTTGTTGATGGAGTAAAAATATATGGATTTGATGTAATAGCCCCCGGAGAATCTTTTTCAGCTGCAGATTTTATAGGTTACGCAAATGGAATAATTAATAATATCCAAAAAAAGAATAAAATACCGATAATTGTTGGTGGAACAGGTTTTTATATAAAGTCGCTGCTATTTGGAATTGAGACCTTAGGAATTGCGCCAAATTACACACTTCGTAAAAAACTAGACAATTTAACCAAGACCGAGCTCTATAAAACCCTGTTTAAGTTAAACAGGAACAAAGCGATTTCTTTAAACGAATCCGATAGAAAAAATCCTCGACGCTTAATTCGAGCGATTGAAATCGCAGTTAATAACAGTTATTCAATCACAAGCATCCAAACATCACCAGCCAATTACGAAATCATCGGCTTAACAGCACCTAATGATTTTCTTTATAAACGGGCAGATGCATGGCTTATACAAAGATTGGATTTAGGTTTGATCGATGAAGTCAAATACCTGCTTTCAAACCGCATTAGTTCAAATTGGTTGCAATCACTTGGTTTGGAATATAAATGGATCACCAGATCTCTACTTGGTGAAATTTCGCAAAATGAAGCAATTAGCAGACTTAAAGGAGACATCCACGCATATATTAGACGTCAAAAAACTTTCTCAAGACAATTTCCAAAAATTAAATATTTTGATATCTCAGAAAGAAACTGGAAACACAACTTGCAAAACCTTTCACTTTAAATAAAGCTTGAAGTAATTTTTTGGCAGATATCATAGGAGTTTGAATATGAAGTATTTGTCTTACAAACCAACTTGCTGCTTTTTTTAATCTAAATAAAATATCAGATTGCACCTTAGCACAAAGCTGATATATACTCAACATGTGGCGGAATCTAAATCACCTGTAAAAGTAGAAATTTCTCACAAAACAGTAATTTTTACAGCTGCTTTCTTGATTGCACTTTGGTTTTTGATTCAAATATTTTTTTTGCAGCCCAAATATCCTGATA
>CAZBKB010000002.1:52242-86084 GCA_964492425.1 uncultured Gammaproteobacteria bacterium
ATCATCATGGTTTTCTTATCAATTATTTTAGTTGCTGCCATGCTCAAACCTGTTGAATGGCTTAACTCAAGAAAAATTCCACGAGTACTAGCCGTTATAGTGGTATATCTTTTAATGATCGCATTTATTTCTCTTGTAATTGGAATAATTATTCCGCCGTTGATTCAGCAGTCATCTGCTCTAATTACTAAATTGCCGCAAATAATCTCGACAATAAATGACTTTTTCATCTTCGTCAAGATTCCAGTAGAAGACGTTTCGTCAGTTTTATCCAGGCAGATTCAGGGGTTTATAGGAAACATAGTTTCAATTTCTACGGCAATATTTTCTAGTATCCTCTTGGTTATAACCGTTTTAGTTATTACCTTTTATCTTCTTTTAGAATGGCAAAAATTTGTTACTTTAGTTTCATCACCATTTTCTGGTCGTCAAGAAAAAAAAGTTACAGATGTAATATCCAAGTTGGAAAACGGTCTAGGACGATGGGTCAGAGGACAATTGTCCTTATCATTTATTGTTGGAGTACTAACATTTATCGGATTGCAACTGCTGGGGATACAATATGCTTTACCATTAGCGCTAATTGCAGCAATTTTAGAAATTGTTCCTATCATAGGGCCAATCATAGCTTCAATTCCGGCAATCCTTGTTGGTTTAACAATAAGTCCTCTCATGAGCCTTGCGGTTGCTGCCCTTTTTATTGTTATTCAACAACTTGAAAATCATTTGATTGTACCGGTTATTATGTCCAAGGTTATTGGTCTTCAGCCGCCAATAATAATTGTTTCCCTTCTAATAGGTGCCAAAATAGCTGGAATCGGAGGCGCTTTCTTGGTTCCCCCAATACTCATAATAATTAAAATAATTATTGGCGAATTTTTAAAAGAAGATGAAAAGTTTGAAGAAAACTTAATAGAACAATAAGAACATTTGGGAAGAGAGTAAGCCAGATTCTGTTTTAATCGAGTCTGACTCGATTTTAACGATCATCTGTCTCTAAATGATATTTATCACTTAGTCTGCCTTTTTGGCGGATGCCCCTACTCTGAGCCTATTGGAAACGTGATCTTCGGCTCAATTCTGGGTTGCAGCAAGGAGGATTACCCGTTTCACCCCCACTCGTCTCTGTTGCTCTCAAGCACTGTAATCTCAGTACCTGCCTTAAGCTCCACTCGTGGGCTCACCCCGCTCGTCGAGGCAAAGAGCTTAAGTACTAGCGCTTTCGCGTCGGAGTTTGCACTCCGTCCTTGGTTTCCTGCTGTCTGGACTTTCCTCTCACCACAGCTTTATGCGATGGTGAGCGATCGTTCTTCTTCCCAAATGGACATGAATTATACCAAATATCGACCCCATCCACCAGTTATTTGACTTATAGCCTAAAAGATGCAAGTATAAGTTATGGCTAAAAAATCTGCCCTTAAGCCATCAAACAATACACCTATATCCCAGGTGTTAATAGCTTTAACGCTAGTTATTATAGTAGTGGCGGCGTATCAAGCTGTCACTCAGAGAGATATAACTACGCTTGCCCCAACACAATTATTTTTAGTAGCTGGCGTATTGGGAATATTGGGCTTGTACCTTAAGGACGAAAAGTAATATTGACACTTCTATAATTTCTAAACTATAGTTACAGAAACTGCTCCTCAATTATGGCTAAAAAAATCCCTATAGCCGTTTTAATCGGTGGAGGTTCGAAGTTGCCCGCAATTATTAAATTTGCAAAAAATCGTCAAAGCAATTTTTATATATCACTTGTAGTTACCCATAAAAGATTATCGTCAGGAATAGAAGTAGCATTACAAAACAAAATTCCTGCAGTGTATTTCAATTTGCCGGATTTCCGCAGCCGCCTTACAAATAATTCAAAAACTGCCAAATATGACTACGCAGCTACTCTCGGCTGGTTCATATCGCAAAGAGAGTACAAACCAAAATTACTTGTTTTTGCCGGATGGGATTTAATACTTGGCGATAGTTTTTTTAACTATTTCAGAAATCCTATTGGTGACGGTTATGCAGCGATCAATCTTCACCCTGCCATTATGCCAACAGAGGGGGAAAACGATATTACATTGCCAGACGGCACAAAAACACCCCTGCTAAAAGGGGAACAGAAAGAAGTACTAGAATCGGTATTAAAGAAAAAGCTAACATATTTTGGTGCAACTGTCCACTTTATGAACCCAAAAAATTATGATACGGGAAACGTTGTCGCAAGGGAATTTATCAAAGTTGGTAAGGCAAAAACAATTGATGCCCTCAGAAAAAAATTAATGTCCGTTGAGGACAGAATTTTAAGTGAAGCCATTAAACAAATCTCGAATCTACTCTTGATGGAAAAAGACTCATGAAGATCCTTGTTATTGATGGTGGTGGTAGGGGTCATGCTTTAGCAAAGAAATATCTTGAGAGTAAAAAAACGACGGAAGTATTAGCAATTCCTGGCAACGACTTGATGACCCTAGATAAAATCAGAATATTTCCCGACATAAAAACAACCGACATCCCAAAAATATTGCAAATCTGTAAAAAAGAAAAAGTAGATCTTGTAGATGTTGCCCAAGACGATGCCATAGCTGCTGGATTAGTAGACACGTTAAGAAAATCTCATATTAAAGTATTTGGACCAAAAAAAGAGACTGGTAAAATAGAATGGGACAAATCATGGAGCAGAAATTTTATGAGACAATTAAAATTACCAGCCCCTTCGTATAACATATTCAACTTACAACAATCTGGCATTGATTACATCAATAGTCAGCCAAATAACAAATGGTATGTTAAAGCATCAGGCTTAGCAGCAGGTAAAGGAGCCATCTTTGCAAAAAATAAAAAAGACGCAGTAAGGGCAATAAAAGAAATGAGCAAATTTGGCAATGCCGGCAGCAAATATCTTATCGAACAGTGCTTAGAGGGAGAAGAATTTTCAGCTTTTGCTCTAGTAAATGCAGAAAAATTCCAAATTGTAGGTTATGCTCAAGATCACAAAAAAGCATTAGACGGTGATATTGGTCCCAACACTGGTGGTATGGGCTGTTCTTCACCTCCAAAAATAATGTCAAAAAATATTGAAGATCAGATTTATACTATATTTAAAAAAACCACTACCGGCCTTGTAAAGTTAAAAAGACCTTACACAGGCATCTTATACTTAGGTGGAATCATAGATGGAAACGGAAAAGTCTGGATTATAGAATTTAATGCCAGGTGGGGCGATCCGGAAGCGCAAGTAATTTTACCGGCAATAAAAAATGATTATTACAATGTAGTAACACAAACATTATCAAAAGCAATTCCAATAATAAGAAAAGATAAAAAGTACAGATTAGTTGTAACTGCGGCTTCCAAAGGTTATCCAGGAGATTATTCAAAAGTAGACGGTAGGGTGATACATGGTTTCGAAAATCTAATTAAAAAAGCCAAAGTTTTCGGAGCAGGAATTAAAAAGTCTGGGAATAATTGGCAAGTTGCAGGGGGGAGACTCTTTTATGTGTTAGGAGAAGGCACAAACGTTGCACAAGCACGTAAAATAGCCTATAATGCTCTATCTCATGTTTCGGTAAGAGGGAACAATTTACACTTTCGCAAAGACATTGGTTATCGGGATATGAGTAGATTACATAATGCAAGAAGCAAAACCTAAAGTATATTTCACTGATGGAGAAGGACCAGTTGTCTTTAAGGATTTAGCACGTGACATTGCTCAAAAGAGGCTGCCAAAACACTTGTTTGACGTTATCAGCATGTGGGTAGCATTCGAATCAGAAAAACCAAATAGTCCCTTGGAAGCAGGTGATACACTTTCTCTCTTAGTTCCACACCTTCTTCTCCATAAAATTACTGACGAAGATTTAGTAGCAGAAGCACGAAACACTCCCATTGCAAATGGTGCCAAACGGCATTTTGCAAATCATAAACGAGATGGTTGGCAAATTTATATCATCTCAACAGCTTATAGTCATTTATGGAGCACACTAGAAACAGAAATTGGGGTTGCGCATACAAATGTTACAAGTACACACTTGGATCTTGGATATTTGGAAAAACATTTCTTTGACAGCGGAATAACCAGTCTGGTTGAAAAAGCTGAAGAAATCATTATTGAAAATGCGCCTGATGTCAGAAATTCTATTGAATCTTTTAAAGCCGATCAAACACTTAAAGATGTTTTTGATAAACCTATAATGAGGAAAATTTCGGAGAGCTTAGAAGAACTATATTTTTCCGGATTGCCTAATTTGGACTTTCCACCACTTGATATTACAAAAGCAGTTGGTGGAAGACGTAAAATTGAGGCAATTCTAGCACAAACAGAGAGAATTGGGATTAAGGAAGAAGATATTATTTTCGTTGGCGACAGCATTACCGACAGTCAGGCACAAAAACACATTAGGGAAAATGGTGGTTTGTCGATCGCACTTAATGCGGATAAATATGGGATGAGAAATGCTCAAGTTGCTGTTGCTACAGAAGATGTAAGTTTAGTAAAACCCCTGTTGGATGTATGGGTTAATGCAGGTTTAGATGGGATAAGAAGGTTTGTAGCCGAAGGTCAATTCATAACCACTGGAACAGAAAGAAAAACAGTTATTGGAGAAAGGTTAGCAAGATATATCCTTATTACCCCTGAATGCATGGAAACAACACTAGCTATTCATCACGATACTCGAATGCGAATACGCGAGGCTTCTCTACCAATTATATGAAAAGGGTTGTAGGATTTGGAGCTTTAAATGTTGATAACATTTTTAAAGTTGAAAATCTTAAAATGTCTGAAAATTCTGCTTACCCCATCGATGTTCAAGCAGGTGGCAATGCAGCAAACACTATCTCTGCACTTGCAAAACTCGGTGTTGCCTGCGGATTCATCGGGCTCGTTGCAAGTGATGCCTACGGTAAACTTATTCTCTCAGAGTTTAAAAAAAGAAAAATTGATACTTCGAATATCAACGTAAGAAAACAAGAAGGATTTTCAAATTCATCTGGGATTGTTGAAACTTATGTTGATAAGAGAGGAAACAGAGCCCTATTTGTTAAGCCTGGAGCAAATAATACTCTACGAGAAAGTGATATTAATATGAATTACATTAAAGCTTTTGATTACATTCACATAAGCTCATTTGTTGACTCAAAACAACTAGAAGTGCAAAAAAAAATAGTGGCTAAGCTACCAAAAAATTTAAAAGTCAGTTTTGCGCCGGGAAGTCTCTATGTCCATAGAGGGTTGAAAGCGGTACTGCCGATTATTAAGAATACATATCTATTAACTCTTGCCAAAAATGAAGCTTACCATTTGACCGGGAAAAATTATAAAAAAGCGGCAGAATATCTAATTAGTCTAGGCCCTAAAATCGTAGTAATCACTCAAGGCAAAGAAGGATGTTATATTGCCACAAAACACTCAACCTTTACTCAGAAAGCTCGCAAAGTTAGCGTCATCGATACTACTGGTGCAGGTGACGCTTTTATTGCCGGTTTTCTCTTTGGCCTCTTAAATAATCAATCTATGGGAAAATGTGCACAAATTGGCAATGCTATTGCAAGTTTTTCCGTCCAAAATATTGGTGCTAGAGCAGGACTTCCAAATAGAAAAGAACTGACCACTATTGTATCATTGGTCAAATGATTTGTACCGTACGAGTTAAATCGAAGAATCAAAAAGACCCGAGGGGCGAAAGTCTTCTTTCAGAAATAAAAAGAACGCTAAACATTCACACTATCCAAACAATCCATACGGCTAAAGTTTACCGCCTGGAAAATATAAAAAAAGAAGACCTACAAAAATTCTCGCAAACAGCACTTTTTGAAGAGACAAATCAAATTGCCTCTTTCAATAAACCAATATTTCCAAAGTCAGCAAAAGTTGTAGAGGTTGCATATAAACCCGGAGTTATGAATCCAGAGGTAGCGTCAATTTTAAAAGTAGCGGGGGATTTAAATGTTAAAATCGACGCCTGCGATTCATCTTGGGAATATGCGTTTTTTGGAGAGATAAAAAAGTCTCAACTGGATCAAATTGTGCATCACCTGCTGGTAAATAAAACAATAGAAACTATTGTCCAAAAACCGCCTATAACCTTAAAAATTTCGGGCATTCCCCAGAAAGTTCGGATAATCCCAATTCGCAAATTAAATGAAGACCAGCTTATGGACTTGTCCCGCGACGAGCTCTTCCTAAATCTAGAAGAAATGAAAGTAATCCAAAATTATTTTAAAAAAATTAAAAGAGACGCGACGGATTGTGAAGTCGAAACTCTAGCCCAAACCTGGTCTGAACATTGTGTTCATAAAACATTCAAAGCTAAATTGACAATCAATGGCAAAGCTAAGGAACCATTATTTTCGCGTATCAAAAAAACAGCTCACAACAATCAAAAATTGATAGTCTCAGCGTTTGTCGACAACTCTGGAGTTATTGACTTTTACGATGGCTGGGCAATTTGCGGCAAAGTAGAAACCCATAACTCGCCGTCTGCAATCGAACCCTATGGCGGTGCTATGACAGGTTCGGGTGGGGTGTTCCGTGACATATTGGGAACAGGCCAGGGGGCAAAACCTGTCATATCAACAGACATTTTTTGTTTTGCACCACCCAACCTAAGTCCAAAAGAAATACCTCCTGGTTGTTTGCCTCCCGAATATTTACTGAGAAAAGTAGTTGCCGGTGTCCGCGATTATGGAAATAGAGTTGGTATCCCAACAAACAACGGTTCAGTTCATTTCCACCACGACTTTCGTGCAAAACCAACTGTTGCCGTCGGCTCATTTGGCTTGATTAAAAAATCAAAAGCCCAAAAAGGTAATCCAAAACCGGGTGACTTGATAATCACTCTTGGTGGTAAAACCGGCCGGGATGGAATTCATGGAGCGACTTTTTCATCGGGTGAAATGACTTCAAAAACAATCTCAACATCTGGTTCAGCAGTCCAAATTGGCAATGCAATTGAGGAAAAGCGGATTATTGATTTAGTTCTTGCCCTTTCGCGAAAAGGGCTAATTCGCGCGGTGACTGATTGCGGTGCTGGCGGCTATTCTTCTGCGATAGGTGAAATGGGCAGAAATTGTGGAGCAAAGGTCAATCTAGAGCAAGTGCCCCTAAAGTACACAAACTTAGCACCATGGGAGATCTTCCTTTCCGAATCTCAAGAGAGAATGGTTATTGCAATCAGTCCTCAAAATATCAAAAAGGTAGAAAAAGAAGCAAAAATTCTCAACGTTGAATCGTCAGTTATCGGTAAATTCACAAATTCTAAAAAACTAAAAGTTTACTATCACAAACAGCTAGTTTGTGACCTTTCAATGGACTTTCTCCACAACGGCCTACCGCAAAGACACATGGTTGGAAAGACATCGAAAATTAAAATTGAAGAAAAATTACCAAACAGACCGAAAGATTTATCAGCAATTTGGCAAAAAATTATGGCCCACGGTAATGTTTGCTCCAAAGAGCCGATTATAAGAATGTACGACCATAACGTTCAAGGAACAGCAGCCCTTCACCCGTTTGGCGGGACTAACCTGGATGCACCAAATGATGGGGCGATAATCCGTCCGATTTTATCAAAACCTTATGGACTGGCTGTCACTCACGGGCTCAACCCTGCTCTAAATAAAATTGACCCTTACTGGGGAAGTGTTTGGGCAATTTTAGAGGCAGTTTCTAACTATGTTGCAATTGGCGGAGATTTAAAAGATGCAGCCCTTATCGACAATTTTATTTGGCCCTTTCCAGACGAGGAATCTTTGGCAGACCTTGATAGATCTGTCGATGCATGTTTGGATATGGCCAATCTTCTGGCAATGCCGTTTGTGTCAGGAAAAGATTCACTCTCCTCAACATATCGTTTCCCAAACGGTAAAACTCTCAAAATCCCGCCTGTCCTTTTAATATCAGTCTTTGGGAAAATTGCCGATGTTGCAAAAACCGCAAGTTCAGATTTCAAAAAGGTTGGATCAACAATAGTTTTAGTCGGCAAGCCGGATTTTGCAAACCTTGGCGGATCAACATATTTTGACGTTACAAATTCACAAGGATCTGGTGTTCCCAAGCCCGACCTAAAATTAATTACCAAAGTTCTCTCATCCATAACATCGGGCATCAGGTCCAGCCACATCCTTTCCTGTCATGACATTTCAGAAGGTGGCATGGCGGCAGCCCTTGCCGAAATGTGCTTTGGGGCAGATTTTGGTGCACAGATCTCAATTGAACCATTTAAAACTCGAGATGACCTTATTTTGTTTTCCGAAACGCCCGGAACTTTTTTAGTAGAAGTCAAAAACGCGAAGATAGCTGAAAAACTTTTTGCCAAAGTCCCACACACGATTTTGGGGAAAACGACTCAGTCAAATCAAATAGCGATAAACGGATCAAAAATAATAAAGGTTGACATAAATAAACTAAAAAAATTCTGGCAAGAGCCGATGAAGGAGATATTCCATGGCTAAACTCAGAATTTGCGTTTTGAGATCGGATGGAGCAAATTGCGACGAGGAGCTTTTCTATGCTTTTGAAAAATTCGGAGCATCTCCCGTCATGGTCCATGTCAACGAGCTAAGGAACAAATCCAAAAAGCTAAAAGACTTTCAGATCCTTGCCCTCCCCGGCGGTTTTTCTTATGGCGACGATCTGGCATCTGGCAAAGTTTTGGCAATAGAGCTCGTTAATTTTCTAAAGGATGAACTTTCCAATTTCGTTGCCAAAAAAGGACTGGTTTTGGGGATATGCAACGGATTCCAAACACTCGTTCGGACTGGTCTTTTGCCCTTTAATAATCTTGGCAAAATGGATGTTACTCTGGCCCAAAACGAAAGTGGCCATTTTGAATGCCGCTGGGTCAAAATAAAAAGCCAAAAAAGTAAGTGTGTTTTTCTAAATCAAAAAGACAAAGTAATCGATATTGCAGTTAATCATGGCGAAGGAAGATTTTTTGCAGAACCAAAAGTCATCAGCAGGATTGAGGATGAAAATCTTGTGATCTTTAGATATGTTGACCAAAACGGCAAACCGACACAAAAATACCCGCAAAACCCAAACGGATCAATAAATGCGATAGCCGGAGTCTGTGATCCAACCGGTAGAATCCTCGGAATGATGCCCCATCCGGAAAAATTTGTAGAAATTACCCAGCATCCTAATTGGCGACGTGGTAACGTAAATGCAAAGTGCGGATTTATTTTCGAGGGAATGATAAACTACTCAAAACAATCATGAAGAAAATCACATATTCCCAAGTCGGGGACAATTACGATACTAAAGATCCAGTTAAAAAATTAGCGCAAGCTGCCGCGCGCCAAACAGTCATTAAAAACGAATTAGGGTTCCAAGAAGTTACAGATACCCGCGGCGAATCCGCTTTTGTCTGGCGACAAGGTCCGACCCTTTTAGCATCGGTAGTGGAAGGTTTGGGCACAAAAAATTTGGTGGCAGATGAAATGAGAAAAATTACCGGCAAAACTTATTACGATATCATCGGTCACGATACCGTTGCAACCATAATCAATGACTTAATAACTGTGGGCGCTAAGCCTCGAGTAGTTCATGCCTATTGGGCCGTAGAAGACAACAGTTGGCTTCAAGACAAGAAAAGGATGACCGATTTCATAGACGGATGGCGTGATGCTTGCAAACTTTCAATGGCTACTTGGGGCGGTGGCGAAACGCCAACTCTCAAAGGTATTGTTGAAAAAGGGACAGTCGATTTGGGCGGATCGGCAATCGGCGTCATTAAAAATAAAAAAAATCTCATCACCGACAATAAACTAAAAGCAGGGGACAGGATTATCCTAATAAAGTCAAACGGTATCAACTGTAACGGTCTCTCCCTGGCCCGCGCCGTTGCTAAAAAATTAAAGAAAGGTTACTCGGAAAAACTCTCAGATGGCAAGTTATATGGTGAAGCAATTCTCACAAAAACCAATATTTATGCAAAACTAGTTCAGGATCTATTATCAGTTGGTGTCGATATCCACTATATTTCAAACATTACTGGCCATGGTTTGCGCAAAATAATGCGCGCCCGTGGCGATTTTACTTATGTAGTTGAAAAATTATTCGAGCCGCAAGAAGTTTTTCTATTCATCCAAAAACACGCAAATCTAACCGATGACGAAATATACCAAACGCTAAACATGGGTCAAGATTATGCAATTTTCCTGAATCCGAAAGATATCAAAAAAGCGCAAGACATCATCAAAAAAAACAAATTCGAATCAATAAATGCCGGTTACATCGAAAAAAGCCCGCGCCAGGTAATCATCAAACCCAAAAATCTCACCTTCAAATCTGGAAGTTTAGATCTAAGGTAAAACTTGACTGTATGACTTTGAGGAATATATCATAATAGTATATATATGATCAAATACGATGCAAGTCACCCAAATAGACCGGGCAGAGTAAACCATTGGTTGGACATGGGTACACGTGAGCTTACAACTTTGGATCGTGATTCAATCGCAGCTATTGGTGGAGATATGACTCACCCTGATCCTGAAACTTATGATTTACATAGACCTTCCCGGAGCAATCAACGGGAAGATTTTGTATTTGGGACTAAACCCCACTCTATCAAAGAAAGATAGTCTCAAGTGGCCAATTTAGCGGATATCCAATCTGAAATTGAAAAGATAAAAGCCCGCAATGAACGCGTCGAAAAAGACAAAGCTTGGGAGACAAGTTGGGTAAGAAGAATATCAATCGCTGTTTCAACTTATATCTTAATCACAATTTTTTTAATTATAATCAAAGTTGAAAAACCGTTACTTTCTGCAATAATTCCCGCAGCTGCTTATTTAATTTCCACTGCAACACTCGTAATTCTTAAAAACTGGTGGACAAAACAAATTGCTAAATAGTAATAATCAACAATAGAACATAAGGCAGCAACAAAACTCCCCAATAAACTAAATATGGATAAGCAGTCTTCTTAAAAGTTTTTTTACTACTCGTTATTCTATAGAGAAAAATTGAATGTAATAGAAGTCCAGAACCGTTTAACAGTATCATCACAATCTTTGGAGATCCAAATAAATTAAGCAAATAAGAACCATTCACATTTTTAGAAAATGCTTGAGTAAAGTTATTTGGGTCTAAACTACCTCGATAAAAAATCGTGTTTCTAGACGGACCCGCAAGAATTGACATTGAAAGGAGAGTACCGAAAATCAATAGACTTAACAAATACGAAACAACGAGACTTTGCCTCACAATTTAATTATCGTGATTCGAAATTTTAAATGCAATAATTATTGGCTGGTGGAAGAAGAGGCATCCGTCGGTGACTCAGCTTTAATTATGCAGGGTGCGAGTTTACTTTTTTCATCTTCTGTGAAGTTTTGAGTTCCTTTATCCTGTACCATTTTTATAATCAAATCTTCGCTTAGGTTTTTCTGAACACAATTAACATTAACTGATCCAACACCTGGGACCGTTGTTTCCTCTGGTGTTTGTTGAGCTTGCGGCATTTGTTGAGATGGCGAACTTGGTCCTTGTCGCATAAGCTGATCAAAAGCACCCAATCTGAAGTTTGCAATTATAAACCAAACCAAAAATGAACCAATCATAATCCAAATTAGATAAAAAATTATCGAAAGAATAGAAACAATTTTCTGTAGCACTAAAAACTTCCCGATAACATCTTTAAGTCTTACAACATTTACACCAGTAATTTTTAATCCTACAGCTTTTATACGATTAACTGTTTTTTTAGGAGCCATAAACTTCTGCATAGACTAACCTATTGTAAAAGTAAAATCAATAGGGGAATCTAATAATGGGTTTATTGACTCAATACATATGTATTCAGTAAGATAAACTTATAGTGATATTTACTAAAAAGCCACAGGATTCTAATACAAGTTTATCCCAAAAGGTTATCGGATTTGAACCCGAGGATAAACCTACGCCAACAGCTGGGAAATTACTCCTTTTCATAATGGCCGTCCTTCTAATTTTCCTAGGTGTGCAAGGCTTAAGGGACATAGAGAATATCCCGACTAAGCCTACACCTTTATCATATTGTGCAGATTCCGGGCTTAATACTACCTTTTCCAACTTATCAACTAATAATTGCCAATTCTCAAAATACGAAGTTAAATACAAAATCCCTGAAATATATAAAAAGTATGAATCGACCATAATAGAAATTTCCAACTTAAATAAACAAAAAAGCAATCTAAATTCTCAGATTTACCAACTGGATAGCCAAATTTCTACAGTCCAAAGGGAATATGACCTAAGCCTTCAGGAAAATATCGCAAACGAAGATACAAGGATAGGTCAAACACCTGAGCAGTTAAGGCAAAGAGTACAATCGCTTCAAAATCAAAAACAAACTTTGCAGGCAAGTATTACTCCAATTAACGCCGAGTTGAATAAGCTTGAACCAATCACTATTACGGCCAACAAAGAATTAGAAGCTGCTGTCAAAAAAGCAAGAAGTGATTACAATCACGATAAGGCAATTTACAACTTTAAAGTTTTTCTAATCCAATCTATTTTTGTATTTCCGCTCTTCTTTATATTTTTAAAAATTTACATGAGATTTAAGTCGAATGACAGTCCACATACTGTAATTGCAACGACACTTGTAGGCGTTTCTGGACTATTTGTTTTGGGAATAACTATTTCATATTTATGGAGCACATTTTTACAGGATATTCTGAAAGAGATATTTACATTAATTGCAGACCTTCCTCTCTTTAGGACAGTTTTCTACTATTTTGCGATGTTGTGCATCATCGTCATATTTGGTGGGGCAGTATATCACCTGCAAAAGAAAATATTTGACCCGACAAGGGTACAGCTCAGAAGACTTCGATCAAAAAAATGTCCATATTGTGAGTTCCCGTTTGGCTTTACAAAGGATTTTTGCCCAAGCTGTGGGAAGCAATTGATGGAAAAATGCTCCAAATGTCCCAAGCAAAGATATACTATCATGAAACATTGCCCCAACTGCGGATCAGAACAATCTTAAATGTCAGCTTATTGAAACGCATCCAACTTTTTGCATTTTTGCAAAACATAGCTTATAATTCACAGATGGCGGCACCAAATCCATATAAAATCGCCACTCTCTGCTCACATTCCGCGCTGCAAATTTTGAAGGGTGCAAAAGACGAAAACTTCAAAACAATATTAATCTCTATCCCAGATCGCGTATCTCTTTATAACAGATTCAAATTCATTGACCAAATTATCCAAATAGAGAAATGGTCAGATTTTGCAAAAATAGAAGATAAACTAAAAAAGGAAAACGCAATAATTGTTCCTCACGGATCATTTGTGGCTTACCTGGGCGTTGACTTAAACAAAAATATGAAAATTCCATATTTTGGAAACAAGTCAGTGCTTGACTGGGAAAGCGATCGAAAAATGCAAAGAGAGTGGCTTATAAAGGCAAATATTCCGGTCCCAAGACGATTTAAAAAAGGAGAAAAAATCGACAGACCTGTAATTGTAAAATCATTTGGTGCAGCTGGAGGACATGGTTACTTTTTTGCAAAAAACCAGAAAGAGTTTAATAAAAGAATTAAAAATTTTAAACCAAAAAACTTTATAGTCCAAGAATATGTCATCGGAGTACCATTATATATTCATTACTTTTACTCCCCAATCACAAACGATTTACAGATTCTTTCAATCGATAGGCGATATGAATCAAATGTAGACTCTCTTGGCAGAATTCCTGTGCAAAACCAGACAGGTCTAGGGATTGAACCGTCGTTTGTAGTGGTTGGCAATTCCCCATTGACTCTTCGAGAATCACTTTTGTCGGAGGCTTTTAGCATGGGTGAAAGAGTAGTTGCAACATCAAAAGAGCTAATCGGCAGAGGTTTATGGGGTCCGTTTTGCCTAGAAACCATTATTACACCAGAACAAAAATTTTCGATTATAGAAGTCTCATGTCGTATAGTTGCAGGTACTAATTTATTTATAAACGGTTCACCCTATGCCTCTTTATATTGGGATAAGAATGTTTCAACTGGTAGAAGGATCTCAATGGAAATCAGGGAAGCAATCAAAAACAATCAACTAAAAAAAATACTTAATTAACAATGTCAAAAAAATCTATTAAAAATTGGAAGGGATTAGCAGCAGTTTTAGGTATAGATTGGGGTGATTCTGGCAAAGGTCGTTTAGTAGATGATTTAGCAGGGAATGCACAAATAGTAGCCCGTTACAACGGTGGTTCTAATACCGGTCATACGGTAGAGAACAAATTTGGGAAATTTGCTCTTCATATAATCCCTTCCGGAATCTTTCACAAAAACGCTAAGTGCTTAGTTGGAAGGAACGTTGCTGTAGATTTAGATTCTCTAGTAGATGAAATAAATCTCCTGAGGAAAGCAGGTGTTACATACAACAATCTCGTCATTGATTCGCAAGCGTCACTTACTATGCCTTGGCATAAACTTCGTGATGGTATCAGAGAGAAAATGAGGGGCACAAAAAAAGTAGGTACCACAGGTAAAGGCACAGGCCCAACGTATGCAGACAGAACTGAAAGGGTTGGTCTTTTAGTCGCCGATTTATTTTCTTCCGATTTTAAGGATAAGTTAACATCAGAAGTGGAAATTCAAAACAAACTTTTTAGTCTTAGGTTAAATGCTCGTCAAATATTAGATCAATACATTTCTTATAAAAAAACAATTAACAACTATATTGGTGACACTGCAGATGTCGTTAGGAAAGCAATCAAAAACTCTAAAAATATTTTATTTGAAGGTGCGCAAGGATATTTTCTAGATATAGATGCAGGTACGTATCCTTTCGTTACATCATCTAACCCAGGCATGGCTGGCATCCTAAGATCGTTCGACGTTCATCCCGCAGATTTTGATGAAGTGATAGGAATTACCAAAGCTTATACCACCAGAGTTGGAGAAGGGCCAATGCCAACAAGAATTGAAGGTAAAATAGCAGATATCATTGTAAAAAACGGTCATGAGGTGGGAACAACAACAGGACGAATTAGAAGCCCGGGCTGGTTAGATCTGGTATTGATAAAAGAAGCGGTAACAATAAATAGAATTACAGCCATTGCGGTCACAAAATTAGACGTGCTCTCTGGTATAAAAACACTTAAATTTTGTATTGGCTATAAATTAAAGAATCAACCCCAAAACTATAAACCACATAATGCAGATCATCTTTCAAGAGTTACACCAATTTATCAAGAATGTCCGGGGTGGGCGGAGGATATTTCTGCTTGCAGAAATCGTACAGACCTACCAAAAAATGCTAAGGCTTATATTAAAATAATCGAAGATATAGTAGGTATACCGGTAAAATTTATTGGGGTTGGACCAAAAAGAGGTGAAGTTATATATGAATAATAATATACATACTATTGCCACCCTCGGTTCACACAGTGCACTCGATATATGTAGAGGGGCAAAAGATGAAGGATTCAAAACATTAGTATTAACAGAACCAGGACGTGATAAAACTTATTCCCAATATTATAAAACAAATGATATATACGGTTGTGTAGATGAAGTATTAGAATTACCAAAATTTAAAGATCTACTTAACAAGAAAAACCAAAAAATTTTAAACGGCAAAAACTCAATATTTATCCCCCACAGATCATTTGAAGTTTATATAAACGATTATGACGCTATAGAAAATAAATTTAAGGTACCCATGTTTGGTAATCGAAAATTATTAAGAGCAGAAGAGCGAACAGCAAAGCCAAATCAATATGATATTTTGGACCAAGCTGGAATCAAATATCCACAAGCATTTAAATCACCTGATAAAATCGACAGGATGGTAATTGTAAAAGTTGCAGAAAAAGAAAGGGGATTCGAGAGAGCTTTCTTTTTGGCATCAAGTGAAAAAGATTTTAAGATCACCTCAGACATACTACTAGTTGAGGGGAAAATAACAAAAGAAGCTTTAGACACCGCGGTTATAGAGGAGTTTGTACTGGGTGTACAAGTAAATTTTAACTTTTTTTACTCCCCTATTTATGACCGTCTTGAGTTGATAGGAACCGATACTAGACGCCAGACAAACCTTGATGGCTTACTTCGTCTCCCGTCTATATTCCAAAACCAAATTATGGATAAAATCCACTTAAAATATGAGGAGGCAGGCCATATAGCTGTGACATCGCTAGAGTCACTACTGGAACCAGCTTACGAAGCAGGTGAACGTTTTACAAAAGCCTGCAAAAAATTATTCTCTCCAGGAGTTATAGGGCCTTTTTCGCTGCAGGCGGTAGTTACTGCAGGACCGCCAAAAAAAGAAATTGTGGTTTTTGACGTTTCACCAAGAATGCCTGGTTCGCCTGGTATAGCTGCAACACCATATACGAAATATTTGTTCGGCAAAAATTTAAGCATGGGTGAAAGGGTTGCAATGGAAATAAGAAATGCTATTGAAAAGCAACAACTGGAAACATTATTAACATGAAAACCGATTTCACCATATATCAATCGCCATTTTCTTGGAGATATGCATCGAATGAAATGCGTACCATTTTTTCGGAAGTACATAAACGCAAAACATGGAGAAAAGTATGGATTGCCCTAGCAAAAGCACAAGTAAAACAAGGGCTAATTAGCAAAAAAGAGTTAGAAGACATAGAAAAATATAAAAACAAGATCGATATAGAAAGCGCCCAAAAAATCGAAAAAGATTTAAAACATGATTTGATGGCGGAAGTTCGCACGTTCGCAAGCCAAGCGAAAATAGGTGGCGGTAAAATCCATTTTGGAGCAACGAGCCAGGATATAGAAGATAACACAGATGCTTTAATTTTTCTCTCAGCTGTAAATATAATCGAACAAAAAATAAAGAAACTTCTTAAAATTTGGGCAAAGAAAATTGAAGAAAATAAAAGTCTTGTTTGCATGGCTTATACCCATCTACAACCTGCAGAACCAACGACCTTAGGTTACAGATTTTCTTCCTACGCTCAGGATCTCATGATTGACTTGGAACTTTTAAAATTTGTCAAAGGTCAGATCAAGGGAAAAGGAATCAAAGGCGCGGTTGGCAACAGCGCAAGTTATGTGTCAATCTTAAGCGGCAAAGCAAACAGGCTGGAGGAAGATATTATGAAAGATCTTGGATTAGAAGCATTCAATGTCACGACCCAAGTTTATCCAAGAAAAATAGACTACTTCGTATTAACTTTACTTGCTTCAATTGCGCAAAGCCTCACCAAATTCGCTTTTGACCTTAGAATTATGCAATCTTCCCCATTTGGTGAACTAGCCGAACCTTTTGGCCATAAACAAGTAGGTTCTAGTGCTATGCCTTTTAAAAGAAATCCGCAAAATGCAGAACGAATTTGTTCGCTTGCGCGATACATAGCTAGTCTTACTAAAGTTGCTTGGGATAACGCTGCAAATTCACTTCTTGAAAGAACACTAGATGATTCAGCATCTCGCAGGCTGATTATCCCGGATGGTTTTTTAGCAACGGACGAAATCCTTAAAGTTGCAGTATTTATTGTGAAAGACCTTGCGATCAACAAAAAAAATATTGAGAAAAATTTAAACTTATATGGCCCATTTTCTGCGCTTGAGGCGATACTTTTAAAAAGCACTAAAAAAGGTGCTAATCGTCAGGAGATGCACGAAATTCTTAGAAATCATTCAATTCAGGTTTATGATGAAATGCAAAAAACTGGGAAAAATAATCTCAAGAAGCATATCGAAGGAGATAAAAAAATTTTGAAATTCCTCACAATAGAAGAAATAAAGGATGCAGCAAATTATAAAAAATATGTAGGACTTGCAGTCGCAAAATCACAACAAACTACCCGCAAAATAAGAGTTATCACAAAATGAAAACACTCGGAATTATTGGCGGTGGGCAACTGGGCAGAATGTTAGTGGAGGCTGCCCAAAAGTTAACAATTTCAACCATTGTTCTTGATCCAACATCCAATAGCCCTGCAGGTCAAATTACAGAACAAATTATTGGGGATTTTAAAGATCCAATCCAAATAAAGAAAATAGCTGGCTTGTCAAAATTTCTAACCTGGGAGATTGAAAGTGCGAAGTCAAAAGCACTTAAAGCATTACAAGCTAAAGGAGCTATTGTAAATCCCAATCCGCGAAGCTTAGAAGTAATTCAAGATAAATTACGCCAAAAAAATTTTTTAAAGGAGTACAAAATTCCACTTCCAGCCTTCACAAAAGTTAAAAGTGAAAAAGACATTAATAAGGTTGCAGAATACCTTAGGTTTCCACTTGTTTTAAAATCCAGATTCCATGCATACGACGGCCGTGGTAATGTCGTAATTCATTCTAAAAAAGACATCCAAGCTGCCCTAAAAAAACTAAGAGGGGCAGACCTATATTTAGAAGAATTCATTTCTTTTGAAAAAGAACTTGCAATACAAATTGCCAGAGACACGAAAGGAAATCAGGTAATTTATCCTGTTGTTGAGACAATCCAAAAAAACAGTATATGTCATACCGTAATATATCCGGCAGATATTACAAAAAATATTGAAAAATCGGCAATTGAAATTGCCCAAAAAATAGTATCCAAACTTTTTGGAGCAGGAATTTTTGCAGTGGAAATGTTTTTAACTAAAAATGGAAAAATATTAATAAACGAGATTGCTCCGCGAGTCCATAATAGTGGTCATTGGACAATCGAAGGATGTAATGTTTCACAATTCGAAAATCATGTAAGAGCAGTATGCTCAATGCCGCTTGTGTCAGTAAAACCAAAAAAGAAAGCTGCCGTAATGATAAACATTTTAGGCCAGAGAAATGGAAAGGCAAATTTAAAGTGTATGAAGTATATTCAGAAAATGGATAGCACTTATTTACATATATATGGTAAATTCGAAACAAGGATAGAAAGAAAAATGGGTCATATAACTGTTACAGGCAATGACGTTGAAAGCACACTAAAAAAAGCCCTAAGCGCAAGAAAGGCAATTACAATATGAAAAATGCGCAAGTAGCAATAATCATGGGTTCGGATAGTGACTTGGAAGTAATGTCAGATACCGCAAAAATCTTAGATAAGTTTAATGTTCCTTACAAATTAACTATCGTCTCTGCTCATAGAACGCCGAAAAGGATGTACGATTTTGCAAAAAATGCCAAAAATAATGGAATTAAAATTATAATTGCCGCAGCGGGCGGAGCGGCACATTTACCTGGTATGACTGCAGCCTTAACAAATATTCCCGTTATCGGTGTACCAATAAAGACAAAAACTATGGATGGTCTAGATTCCTTTCTGTCTATTGCCCAAATGCCTCCAGGTATACCGGTTGCAACAGTTGCCATAAATGGTTCAAAAAATGCGGCATTATTAGCAATTAAGATTCTTGCAATAAGCTCTCCGATATTGTATAAACAGCTAGAAAAATTTCAAAAAGACCAAGAGATCTCAGTAGAGTCCAAAGCCATAGAACTTGAGTCAACTAGTTTTAAAAAATACTTGGCCCGTTTAAATTTACCTCACGGGCTGTCTGCCACAAGAAGTGGAAAGGCAAGTGGCTATGATGAATTGGTTATTTCTGCACCAGAGAAGACAAAATGATTGATAAAAAAATAATTAAAAAAAACATACCCAACACTATTGCAAAAATAGATTTTAAGGGTCTTGGTAAAAGACAAAGCGGCAAGGTTCGTGATTGGTATTCTATAAATCATTTAAGAATATTGATAGCCACAGACAGAATATCCGCTTTCGATAAAGTGCTAGGAACGATTCCATTTCGTGGGGCGGTTTTAAATCTGCTTTCCCATTTCTGGTTTGAGCAAACACGTGACATTATTCAAAATCATATGATTGGGGTAGTAGACCCCAATATAATGCTAGTTGCAGAATGCGATCCGTTAGACATAGAAGTAGTAGTTAGAGGTTATATAACAGGAGTAACAGATACTTCTTTGTGGAAACATTACGAAAGAGGCCAAAGAACAATCTACGGGATAAAATTTCCCGAAGGCCTCAAAAAAAACCAAAAACTTAAAACTGCAGTTATTACCCCAACAACCCGTGCAACCGGCAAAGGTGGCCATGACGAGCCAATTACAAAGAAAGAAATTATTCAACACAAACTTGTATCATCTGCGATTTGGCGTCAGATAGAAAAAACAGTTTTTAAACTCTATGAAAGAGGCACAAAAATTGCAGATAGAGCTGGTCTTATTCTTGCAGATACTAAGTACGAATTTGGGCTTGATAAAAGAGGCAAACTTATTCTTATAGACGAAATCCATACTCCAGACAGTAGCAGGTATTGGCTCAAGAAAACCTACAGGGAAAAATTCAGAAATGACGAAGAGGTGGATAATGCAGATAAGGAAATCATGAGACTTTGGTTTACAAAACAAGGGTATGCCGGAAAGGGCAAGGCTCCACAAATGACGGATGATCTTATTGTAAAAATTTCGCTAAAGTATCAGGAGGTATATGAAAAGCTTACTGGAGAAAAATTTACTATCGATTTATCAAAATCTCCAATTGAGCGTATCAACGAAAGTTTAACAAAATTACTCTAAGCAGGCTTTTTTGATACAATAACCTATGGTTGCAGTAATAAACTTCGGTGGACAGTATGCGCATCTTATCGCAAGGCGAATCCGCCAACTAGAAATCAAAAGCGAGTTAGTAAACCCCGATATTTCCGTAGAGAACCTTACAAAATTAAATCCCCAGGCCTTAATACTTTCCGGAAGTCCATTTTCTGTTTACGAAAATAATGCACCGCATATCGACGTAAAAATTTATGATCTGGGATTGCCAATCCTTGGAATTTGTTATGGCCAGCAGCTAATGGCTTATCAGCTTTCCGGAAAAGTAACTTCTCATAAGCAGAAGCAGTTTGGCAAAGAAAAATTAAGGGTTGGCAAATCACCACTGTTTGTAAATCTTAAAAACGAAGAGATAGTATGGTTTTCTCATGGAGACCAGGTTGAATCGGCTCCGCCAAATTTTGAAATTATTGCATCCACTAGAGGTGCAAAAATTGCCGGTATGCAAAATCTCGACAAAAAACTTTTTGGAATCCAATTCCATCCGGAAGTTACTCATACACCATCCGGCATGCAAGTCCTTAAAAACTTTTTATTTAAAATCGCAAGCGTAAAAAAAGATTGGGATCTTAAAGAGGAAAAAGATCATATCATAAAAAACCTTCGCCAAAAAATTGGTAAACAAAAAGCCATTATGGCAATTTCCGGTGGTGTCGATTCGCTTGTCGCCGCAACACTCTTAAAAGAAGCTGTCGCAGAAAACTTATATTTAGTTTTCATAGACACAGGATTTATGAGAAAAAATGAGATCAAAGAAGTCGAATCAATCGTCAAAAATGGTTGCTTTGCAAATTTCAAAATTGCCACGTCCCAGAAGAAATTTATAAAAGCGCTTAAAGGAGTTACCAATCCCGAAGAAAAACGCAAAATTATAGCTAATCATTACTTTGCCGTTTTCGAGGAAGAAGCCAAAAAAATAAATGGCACCCCATCTTCCGAAAGACGGGTTAAATATTTAGGCCAGGGTACGATTTATCCAGATCGTATCGAATCAGCCCAGCCTACAAAGCACGCCGACAAAATTAAAAGCCACCACAATCTAACATTGCCAAAAGGGCTAAAGCTGGAAATCATTGAACCCTTGGCCGAATTTTATAAAGACGAGGTTCGAAAAATCGGCAAGATTTTAAAAATTCCTGACGAATTCTTAATGCGTCATCCATTCCCTGGGCCCGGCCTTGCAATCAGAATTTTGGGTGAAGTAACAGAAGAAAGATTATCTATTCTTCGCGAAGTCGACTATATTTTTATCCAGGAGCTTAAATCAAACGGCTTATATAATAAGGTAGGTCAAGCATTCGCCGCCCTCCTTCCTGTCAAATCCGTTGGAGTAATGGGTGATGCCAGGACTTATTCGTATATCATTAGTTTAAGATCTGTCGACACTCAAGATTTTATGACTGCCGACTGGTCAAAAATACCATTTGACGTTCTGGAAAAAATATCATCACGCATTGTTAATGAAGTGCGTGGTGTCAACCGCGTTGTCTACGACATCACCCAAAAACCTCCGGCGACAATAGAATATGAGTAAGCCAAGCATTTCGGCAAAACGATTTAAGCACAACTTGAAACTGAAAGACTTTGTCATTGTCACATCAAACAAAGACAAACTTGCCGAAATCAATGAAATTCTCGGAACAGATCATGGGGTATCAGAAGTCGACATTCCCGAAGTTCAATCACTGGACATAGACCAAGTCATAACCGCAAAAGCTAAATCAGCTTTTAAAATAATTAAAAAACCTGTTCTTGTTGAGGACATAAGCTTGGAAATAAAAGCTCTAAACGGCCTGCCCGGTCCGTTTGTTAAATTTTTCTTAGCAACGCTTGGCACAGAAGGCACTGTAAGGTTGATCGGCAAAAAATCAACTGAAACTAAAGTCACCGCAGCTGTTGCGCTTTATAATGGGCTGAATCTAAAAATTTTCAAGGGCGTCGTTTGGGGCACTTTATCTAAAAAAAATAAGGGGGCAGGCGGGTTTGGTTTTGACAAAGTTTTTATTCCTAAAGGATATAGTAAAACTTACGCCGAAATACCATCTCAGCTCAAGAATCGGATTTCCCATCGTGCAAAAGCACTATCCAAGTTAAGAAAATTTTTAGAAGAATAATTTATTTTTTGAAAACTACTAGACGATACCCTAAAAAGTTCCAAGTTAAAGATAAAAATGTAGCAGCAACGTTCGCCACATTCAACCAAACTTGAGCCGTAAAATTACCTGGCGCACTTACAAGTGTTGTCAAAATATAAACAGTGCCAACATTTATTGAGATTCCAATAGTAGAAATTACAACAAACGTTATTAGACTTGCTTTCTTTTTTCCTTCAAAAACCCAGTTTTTATTCCACAAATAACTGTTGACCAATGCCACTATAAATGAAAGAGTCTTTATGGGTATTAGCTGGATTCCTTCGGTTATTCCCATGTAACTGGATAAATAATTGAGAATTCCAAAGTCTATCGCAGTGTTTAAAACTCCAACCAAACCAAATTTAGCAAGTTGCCACAAAATGGCAACCTTCCTACCGATGTAATACATTACAATCATTCCAATTAACGCAATCGTAGGATAGGCAATATATATATAATAGGTAGGGTATGCAGAAAGAAGATTAATGCCTTTCTCCTGCAATGTGGGTGGCAAAAAGAAGGCAGTTAGAGCTGCTGCAGCCAAGGACAGTAATAAATTCCTGCTACTCAAATTGGTGTCTGACTTGATAATAGCAAATTTATGTGGAAAAAGCCTCTATTATTTTTAATTGCACAAATAGTTGTAATAATCTTAGGTGTAACTCTTTCTTATTTTGTTTCTGGTAAAAACAGTTTAAAAAGTATCCAGACTATAAATGCACCAAATTCTGAAAATATCAAAGGAGAAACATATGTTGCTACAGACGAAAGCGACTTTTTATCACAAAACCAAACTTACGAAGTTTTAGTTACAAGAGTAATAGACGGGGATACTATAGAAATTGAAGGTAGCCAAAGAATCCGTTACATTGGCATAGACAGCCCGGAAACTGTTAACCCAAACATTAAAACACAGTGTTTTGGGACTGCGGCAGCAGGTAAAAACAAAGAGTTAGTAGAAGGAAAAAGAGTAAGTTTAGAAAAAGATGTGTCCGAAACAGATAAATACGGCCGTTTACTTAGGTATGTTTACTTAGGGGATCAACTCGTTAACGAACTTTTAGTGCGTGAAGGCTATGCTCATGCCTTAAGTTATCCTCCAGACACCAAATATCAAAATCAATTGAATCAAGCACAAGAAGAAGCCCAACAAGGCAGCCGTGGAATGTGGGGAAGTTGCAGCAAACAGGGGATAGACACATCTGAAATAACCCAAGAGGGTTGCAATATAAAAGGGAATATCTCGTCAAGTGGTGATAAAATTTACCATCTTCTTGGTCAAAAATATTGGTCTAAAACAGTAATAGATGAAACAAGAGGAGAAAAATACTTCTGCACAGAGGAAGAAGCACAAAAAGCTGGTTTTAGAAAATCAAAAGTTTAGCCTTGTTTTTACAACTTCAACCAGTGACCTTTCCCTACAAACTTCAACAGCTGCAGCAAGGTCTTGCGCAGAAAGTGTTGTTACTGTTGTCGAAAACGGGTACATTATCGATTTCGGGTTATTGTTATGATCAACTCCTCTTGCATGGCCGAATTCATGGGTAATTGTATGAACAAGTTCGTCTTGATCGATATTAAAATAAATTTCTATTTTGTTTTCCTCACCAATGAATAAGCCTTCCTCGGGTTTTACACTTAGATCTTGGTTAAAATCAGCGATCGTCTCATTAAGCTGTCCAACCTGCAAGTTATAGTCCTCTGTTGCAATGTTCAAACTTCTTGCTTCCCTGTTTAAATTAGAGGCTTCAGTCTCCAATGCATTCTGTTCGGCAATCAACTTTTCAAATTCTTCCGGTGGTGCTCCCCCTCGACTGTTCCAGGAATTAACAACTACATTATGCTCCGCAAGCCTTTTTTTAAAATCGGCAACCCTTGTTTGGTGACTGCGGATCATGGAATCTAACTTACTTTTTTCTGTATCAACGCTTCTATCAAGTTCACTAATTTTTTCGCTCGCTTGCTGTCTGGAGTCAAATACCATATTCACCGAGATAGTACCCGATTCGCTATAAGCAAACAAATCACGACCCATTCCCTTGTTCCAAATATCTGCAGCTTCCTGTGCAAAACCAATAACCTCTTCACGATTTAACCCAAATCGCTTATCTACATTGTCGACTCTAAAGCTTATCGGCCTTTTGCACGGATCAAGAGCGGTGTACAAGGAGGCATAAGATTCTCTTTTGTCATAGATAAAGAACGAACTGGTTCCGACAATAACTAAAAGTAAAATTATATAAAGCGTTTTTGCCACAAAACAATTCTAGCAAAAAATCCACGCAAAAAGGCAGCGCATCACCATACAAAAAAATACTAAAAGTCTTTAAGACAAGAGCCTATTTTTTTGCATGCAATTTATAAAAATCTCAACTTGATGGAGTTTGTCCGTAAATAATAACTCTTGTACCAACCTCTGCCCAATTGAATAATAGTTCAGCATCTCCAAGCTGCAAATTAACACAACCATGACTCTTTGGATGACCAAAATTATTGTGCCAATATGCACCATGAATTCCATAGCCTTTCCATTTTGGTGTGTTTTCGTTATAAAAATACATAATGTGTGGAACATTTGGAAGATCGTAATAAGTGCCTAGCGCCCTTGAGCCTCCAACCATTCTTTGATATCTTAATTTAATCCATGTTCTAAATTCTCCTGTCGGTGTAGCCCACCATGGTTTACCGGTTGAAACAGTAAACTCATATGCTAAATTATCACCATCATATGCATAAAGTTTTTGCCCAGAAAGATTGATTTCTATTCTTTTGTTTTCATTTGAAGTTTCTCCTAGTACTATATCCTGAGCAAATGATTTTTGGTATTCTGGAACAAGAATCTGTTGTCTCTCGTAAAGTGCATACTTGCTATCGTATTGATAATTCCCGTCCATGTCCGTCTTTGCTATATTGTGTTGCCCGGTCCTTAAAAAGAATCCCTGCCGTGTGAGTGTAAATAAAGCAAGCCCTACTACAACAAAAGAAATTAAAATAATAAATAGATAAAATCTATGAGCCATTCGAACCTTAAAAAATAAGCCTCTAAAACATTATAATTTCAGATTAAAATCAAAAGCAATTTAAAAGAAATCAACAAAGCTCTTTTTTTGTAAAAAATAAATGTGCGCAATGTTCAAAACTGATCAGTTTACTTTTGAAGTATAAACACAACTTCCATCCGAAAGTGTGTAAAAACTTTTTTTTGAATCTTCAAGCCGCTTTTGATTATAAGTTTTTCCAGTTCATCATGATGAAAAGGATGTAAATGTGCCCCACTCCACACTCTGCCCTTTGTCTTTTCCCAAATATTCCAAACAATTCTAAAGAGAAAATTACCGCTATCCATAGCCAAGATTAAAATGCCATTCCTCCTAAGAACCCTTTTTATTTCCATAAGTAGCATTTCTGGTTTATTTGCATGCTCAATGGTCTCGTAACAAATTACTAAATCAAAGAAATTATTTTTAAAGGGTAAACTTTCTGCACTGGCAACTTTAAAGCTTATATTCCTATACTTTTTTTTAGCAAAGGCAATGGCTCTATCGTAGGCATCTATACCATAAAATTTCTTGTCAGGAAAATCTTTAGCAAGCATAGAAATCATATAACCTGAAGCACAACCGACATCCAAACAATTGGAAAAATCTAATTGTTCAATCATTTTTTTTGCATTTTGAATCTTTTCACCATGCCAAGTTCTTTGTAAAAAGTTATTTTTTACACCTATTTGGTAATAGTTGACAGGAACCCGACTCCAGATTTTATACATACTATTTTTCGTCATAATAATTCTGTCAGTATATTTATTAAAGCTTTAGGGTTCAATAAAGGAAAATTAAAGTAAAAACCACATTACCAGTGTAACATTATAACTTTTTAAATAGCTGCCTGTCTGGAATGCCAAATTTTAGAATTGTAAGAAAAATCGATCTGTTATTGCTTCTTATAATAGCTATTGCCATATTTTTCCGATTTTTCAACTTTACTGGATACCAATATTGGAATACGGATGATGAGCTGATGTCAGCTCTTATCAGGCATATCGTTTGGGATAAATCACCCATACTTCTTGTTCCAGATATTTTTTTAGAAATTGGATTTGGTCCTTACTTTGTATGGTTAATATCTCCATTTTACTTTTTACTAAACTTCTCCGCCCGCATCTAATATCGTACTTTCAAGAAGGAAAAACCATCAATCAAACATTTTTAGACAAGGCTGGAGAAGCATATCAATCACTAAGAACAGGAAAAGCTCCTAATTAGATTATTGGATTTCTGACTTTACTCACGTCTCCTTGTTAATTATAGTAGTCCTATGTTAGCCAAAGTAACCTCCGCCGCAGTCGTCGGTCTGGACGCAATCCCGATTACTGTCGAAGTTGATATTGCCGCCCAAGGTCTCCCATCCTTTACAAAGGTAGGGACAGCTTACCAGCAATTCCGTTTGAGTTTATGGTATTTCTACCTTAGAGTACGTTGTATTTTATTTTTTAAGTTCATTCAACAATTTTTCAACCTCAATAGAAGCAACCGAAATAAACTGATCAGCTCCACCATAATATAAGAAAATTTTATCGAATAGAACTACTGCCCCGCAGGAAAAAACTGTCCCTTTCCGAAGACCAATATTCTCATAATTCTCCACAGGCTCAAGGATTGGATATTCAAGTCTTGAAATAATTCTTGTTGGATCGTCTAACGAAAGTAATGCCGCACCAAGCCTATATTTGTTGTCAAAATTAGAAAGGCCGTGATAAATCAATATCCACCCACTTTTGGTTTCAATTGGAACCGGACCAATGCCTATTTTTAAGCTATCCCACTTATCAGGTCTGGGCTTCAAAACAATCTTCCCCATCAAAAAACCGTCACTGCCCGAAAAATTCAGATCATCTACTAAATCAAACCAAATTGACATATTAAGCCTATGAAAAAAAGCGTACCTGCCATTGATTTTTTTCGGTAAAATGCACGCATTTTTATCCATGTCCCCAGGTGGAGAAATCAGAACGGGTTTTTCCCAATCCCAGGTTTTTTTTAAAAAATCATCGACTTTTATCGATGTAAAAGCAACCCTTGGCGGATTAATCCCATCAAATGCCGTATAACACATATAGAATTTATCGCCAATTTTTGTAATTCTCGGATCCTCACACCCTGAAAACCCTCCTTGCTGTTTTTTTTCAAAACTTTCTCGCGGAACATATACCGGCTCGGGATACCTCTCGTCTAAATGAACCCCATCGGAACTAGCAGCATAACCCAAGACAGATGTGTCATCCCTCCCTTGGGCCCTGTATAAAATATGCACCTTGCCCCTCTCATAAATTGCACCAGCGTTAAGTGTGAACTTGGATTCCCAATCGTGCTCATGAATAGGGGAAATTATTGGGTTATCCGAAAAGCGCCTAAAGGTAATTTTATTCCCAGGAGACTGAGGAACAATGTATTCAAAATGCCGCAAATCAGCAAGGATTTTTGCAAGTTTCACGGTTGCCAGACAGCAAACGGTATCAGCTGCTCCGTAGTAAATGCCAAGGTCATCATTATGCACAAGGGCTCCAGTTGGAAAAACGATGTTTGACACTTCGCCGTATATTTCATAATCCTCCTGGGCAGTCATGACTGGCTCAGTCGATAACCCGACTTTCTTTAAAGGGTCGTTAAGGTCTAGCAGCACAGTTTCAACTGCAAATGACTTTTGTCCGGAGAAATAATTTTTAATATACGAGTAAATTAAAAGCCAGCCGTCGTTTGTTTTAACCGGCGGCGCACCTACCTCAAGATGGTCGTCGGCAGATCTCAAAAGTGGAATCACAAACATATCAAGATCTTCATACCACCCCTCCCAAAACTCCTGATTCCACAACTGTTTCAACTCTTCGAAAAACGCAACAGCAATTTTTGCAGGAGGCTTGTCCGTATTAACTGTCAATATAACCGCGTATTTTCCATTTATCTTTTCACTGAAACAAGCCATAGCCTTAGCATTAAAAGGAGTAACCAAATGCCTTTCGCTGACACTTTTCAAATCATTGCTAATTGCAACAGCAACTTTGATGGAATCGGCATCCGGGGGAAATTTAGATAGAGCAGAATAGAAAATTAAAAATTTGTTGCCGATTTTAGTTACCCGCGGGTCTTCGCAGCCGTATTTTTCCCATTCTTCTTTTGGCGTTATAAATTGTCTCCTATTGATAAAATGTATTCGGTCTTTGCTATGAGCAATTCCAATTGTTGATAAATTTAAGTCGTTGCCGTCAACTTTTGTTTTCTCACCTACTGCCCTATATAAAAGAAAAGTTTCATCGCCTTGTTGGACTGGACAACCGTTAAAAGTAGCAACAGCCTCCCATTTGTTTTTTTTATTCGGCGAAAGAATTGGATTCGCGCTAAAACGCCTTACATTTATCATCAATTAGTGGAAAATCCTGCTCGTATATCAACTTCTTTATACTCCATAAGTTTGCTCATAAAGTAATCGAAATTCTCGTGAGCTGCACAAGCCACTGTGTCTGCTCCTCCGTAGTAGACTATCAGTTCACTACCAAGCTTAACGGCTCCGCATGGATAAACTACACCAGATTTGTATCCGTCATTTTCATAACTTTCTAGGGGTTCAATAATAGGCGACTTGGACCTGAAAAGAACTTTTGTCGGGTCATTTTTGGCAAGAACCATAGCCCCAACTTTATATTTTCCCGGATCCATGTCTCCTACAGCCTGATAGATTAAAAGCCACCCATCAGCAGTTTTAATTGGTGTTGCGCCAACCCCTATTTTCCTGTTGTCCCACGAGTTCTTACTTGGCCCTATTTTGTATTCTCCCTTTAAAAATTTCGAACCGTCAAAATTCAAATTGTTAACAAAATCAATCAGGATATCAGGATAAACCCTGTGAAAAATGACATATTTTCCATCCATCTTTTCAGGTAATATGCAGGCATTTTTGTTAACCTCTCCGGGTTTCGAGATAAGAACCGGTTTTTCCCAATTCCAATTCTGGTTATGAAAATCTTCCTCCCCAATAGAGGTTAGAGCTACTCGCGGATGAGTTGCCCCATCGTACGCAACATAAGTCATATAAATCCGCCCGTCTATTTTTGTAATTCTCGGATCCTCGACACCACCACTGCCACCCCCTCCGGACATAAATGGCGAAAACACCAAATAAGACAGCCTTTTTGTATTTTTACCTTCAAATGACTGCGTGGGTTCGTAAATTGGGCTCGGACTTCGGGAATCAATGTGGATCCCGTCAATACTAGTCGCATAACCTAAAACTGAGACGTCATCATCCCCGATTGCTCTGTAGATGATATGCACCTTGCCTCGGTCAGTAAAAGCTGTCGGGTTAAATGTGGCCTTGGATTCCCACCAATTTTCAACAATTGGCCTAATTATTGGGTTATGTTTTAATTTTTTTAGTATTACATGCGAAAAATGCTGTTTCTCAAGTATCTTGTCAAGCACAAATGGGTGGACAAGAGCAATAATTCCATCGGTCGATTGCCAGTAGCTAAGAAGCTCCCCATTGTGCAGGGCAACACCAACAGGCAATAAATTCATTTTGTGCCAAGTCGGGTGTGGTTCCCATAAAGGATCGTCAATTTTGCGAATAAGCTTTTGCGGATTTTCTTTATCAAAAAGAGCAGCGTGTAAGAAGTAGTGAGTATTGCCTTTAAGTTTCTTCTTATTATAATAAAAAACCAAAATACCCTCGTCGAGATTGTAAATATTGCTAGCATGAAGGGGAGAAGTGCCGAAGAAGTCTTTTTTTGGTAAAAGAACAGGCTCTTTCTCAATTTCCCATTTCACCAAGTCGTAAGAATACGCACACTTGATAGAGCTTTCTCCAAAATACATGACGTATTTTCCGTGGTACTGGTAATCGGGCACTATGCTCGCAGTTTCGTCCACATTCGCAACTAATCCAAGGTTTTTAAACTCTGCCATATTCTCGGATATTGCCCCAAATAAATTCTTTGACCCTTTTTTATTAAAGATGTAAGAAAGGAAATAACCAGAGTGAGTTTTTGCCAGGCTTAAATCACTGATTTTTCTGGAATCTACCCGCGCGTCTTGCTCACTCAATATCTGGCAAATAGGGTGGAAGAGGGAAAAGTTAATGCCATCAGTACTGGTCTCGATCCTAAAAAAACTCCCCTCGTCACGCCCTAGATGGTAGAACAAAAAAACTTTTCCCCCACCAGAAAAAACTCCAAGAGGAGTGTGCGCTGATTTCTTAACTATCTTACCGCTTACGTCAGCGTTTCTAATTTTAGACGGGCACTATGTTAAAGCTAAATCAGCCTAACAGGCCTTAATCTAATTATAGGCATATATTAGGCTTGGACGCCATAGTACTTAAATCAAGGTGATTGCGCTTTCACTGTTAAAAGCTTGCGGTAAACTAGCTTCTTATATATATTACTTGAATGCTAGCCAAAGTTATGTCCGCTGCAGTCGTAGGGTTAGATGCTGTCCCCATCACCGTCGAAGTTGATATTGCAGCTCAAGGCTTACCAAGTTTTACGATTGTCGGTCTTCCAGATAAGGCAGTCGAGGAATCAAAAGAAAGAGTCCGCGCGGCACTCAAGAATTCCGGTGCCGATTTTCCTGCAAAAAGAATAACTGTCAATCTCGCACCCGCCGATCTTCCAAAAGAAGGTCCGGCTTATGATCTGCCTATAGCTCTTGGCATTTTAATAGCGTCAGAACAGCTCAAATGCCAAATTACAGAAAGTATTTTTTTGGGAGAGTTGTCTCTTGACGGTTCACTTCGTCGAATTTGGGGAGTTTTACCTTGTGCAATTATGGCTCGTGACAAAAAATTTATGGAAGTATATATCCCCGCAGACAATCTAGACGAAGCCGCAATTATCAATAAAATAAATGTATTCCCACTTATAAACCTTCGTCAATTATTTGACCATTTTGCAACTGACAAAAAAATAATCCCTTCAAAAACCAAAAAGCAAACGTTTGCGGCAATAGAAAATCAAGATTACGATTTTGCAAATATTCGTGGACAGGAAAGCGCCAAAAGAGCTCTCGAGATAGCTGCAGCCGGAAGCCACAATATACTAATGAAAGGTCCGCCCGGCGCCGGCAAAACTCTAATGGCAAGAAGCTTTGCTACAATTCTTCCCAAACTTTCATTCGACGAAAGCCTAGAAGTAACTAAAATTTATTCGATTGCCAATTTATTGGATAATAAAAATCCTGTAATTACTTCTCGTCCTTTTCGCTCACCTCATCACACGACTTCTCACATCGGTTTGATAGGTGGCGGCAATATTCCAAGACCAGGAGAAATATCTCTTGCTCACAGAGGAGTCTTATTTTTGGATGAATTCCCTGAGTTTCCAAGGCATGTTCTAGAGGCCCTCCGCCAGCCAATGGAGGATGGAGAAATAGTTGTTTCCCGTGCCGCGGGCTCTGTTAAATTCCCGTCAAGATTTACACTTGTTGCAGCAGCTAACCCCTGTCCATGCGGGTTTTTTGGGGATGAGCAAAGAAACTGTACTTGCCAACCGCAAACTATCACCCGCTACCAAAAAAGAATCTCCGGACCAATCTTAGATCGTATCGATATACACGTTTCAGTCCCAGCGATCCCACCCGGTAAATTAACAGGAAAGTATCAGAGTGAACCATCAGCAACAATACAAAAACGAGTACAGAAAGCCAGAGATATTCAGCTCAAAAGATTTAAAGGCCTAAAAATTACTTCAAACGCAGAGATGAATAACAAACAGTTAAAGCAATTCTGCAACCTTGATGATCAATCAATCCTTTTATTAAAACAAGCCATATCAAAACTCAATCTCTCCGCTCGAGCCTTTCACAGAGTAATAAAAATTGCTCGCACAATTGCAGACCTCGAAGCATCAGCCAAAATAAAATCCAATCACGTCGCAGAATCCCTCCAATATCGCCCAAATGATAATTAAGGGATTCGAAGACCATGAGTGTAACCGAATGGTCGCAGAAGCATTACAATATCGGCCTTCAATCGACAGCTAATGCTTCAAGATCTCATCGAGCTTGTCGAGAAATTCTCTGAATCGAATGACTTGCCGAACTACTATATGGAATTATTGTCTTCTTAAAAGTGCTATTGCACCATACAAACCTATATCATTTTGATATTTAGAAATTAAGAACTGAGGAGCTTGAAATATTTTCAATTTGTCACGAACAATAACTTCTATATTTTCTATTTTTTTCTTTTGGTTTAAAGTAACACTGCCAGCGAAAATAACAAGATTGACAGGATTAATTATCAAAACATTAAGTAGTCCGTGAGCAAAACGTTGTTCCACTTCCCGCCATTCACCCTCTGACAGGTTTTTTGCTGACTTGCCGTATAGCCTTGCAATTCCATTTCCACCACAGTATGCTTCAAGACAACCGTGTTGCCCGCAATTGTCAAAAATACCCTGCCACTTTATAATCTGGTGTCCAAGTTCACAGGGTACGGTGTAGACCTGGTTGTTTATCAGACGAACACATGTTCCTCCGATGCCAGTTCCCCAAGTTATGAATATAAAATCTTTACCCACGCCAAAACCAAATTTAGCCTCACCTAAAGCTGCACAAGTAGCATCATTTTCAAGGACAATTTTACACTTGAATAAATTCTCTAAATCATTTTTTATAGTTTGTTTCTCCCAGCTTTTAATATTATTGGCTTTTAAAATTTGTGTTTTGTCATCGTCTAATACTGCTGCAATACCTACTCCTATACCACTTACTTTTGATTTTGCCAGTTCAGAAATAGCCTTGGAAAGATTATCAAAATCGTTTTGATAATTATTCTGAGTTTTAAGCTCAATTACTTTAACTGCTTTGGGCAAGTAGAGAGTTTTAAAAGAGGCCAATTTTATCGAAGTTCCGCCTACATCAATTCCTATAAACATGTTTATGGAAGTATATCAAAAGTTCCAACATCCTACATCAGACACCTTTAGAAGAATGAAAAATGGCCGACTTTTGGATTAACCTGTTTTTGCACTTCAGTTTATGTTAAATTATACTTCGTATTTAGAGAAACGATTCGGCTGAGATCATCGTCGAAGTCTTGCCCCTTGCTTTAAAAACATGTTCATTATTTGAAGCGTAAAATGACTTAGGAATGGCAAGTAGTATGGTAAAAAGAAGATTAAGAATAGCG
>CAZBKB010000003.1:0-5765 GCA_964492425.1 uncultured Gammaproteobacteria bacterium
CGAGATAGCTCAGTGGTAGAGCAACTGTTTTGTAAACAGTAGGTCCGGGGTTCGAATCCCCGTCTCGGCTCATTTTAATTGATTTACAAGAGTCTTTACGTTACGCTAAATGTAATGCCTGAAGATCAAGACAACCTGACAACGCCGCAAGCGGTAAAAGCACCCCCACAAACAATACAGCCATTCGAAGGCCAGAAACCGCAAACAGTTAACACATCACAAACAGCAACACCGCCACAAACCCCACAAGCCTCGCCAGAACCTTCAATTGTTCACCCTCAACCCCAGACAGCACCAGAGTTAGAAACTCCACAGAAGCAGGCCCCTCCCCCTCCACTCATCTATCCGAAATCGACTGCAAAGATCTTTTTAACAATTATCGCAATTTTATTTTTCGCAACAGTCATTACTTTTGGCAGCGCAATCACCGCTGCCTACTACAACTACCCTCTTGTGACCCCTCCAAAGATTGTAAAAGACGCAATAGACAAAGTAATAGCGATCTCCCCGCTGCCAAAACCCAAAAGGTTAATAATCGAATCCGCATTTGCCAAAACCGCATCAATTAAAACCGCCGACGTTAAAACAGAACTTTCCATGACAGCAAATTCCCAGAATTCACCAGTTGAGCTCGTAAAACTAACTGTCGAAGGTCCAGCAGAACTCGATAACCCCCTGTCAAAAGCAACAGAGTTCGATATTGCCTTAGAAATAGGTTTCGAAGGAGCAAGCTTCAATGGTTCAGCTTCTGTCAAAACCGTCGAAAACCGTCTCTATTTCAAAATCAACGAGATCCCTTTTGGCACGTTCCACCAAGAACTTACAAATTACAAAAATAAATGGTACTACTGGGATATTCCAGAAAAATACAAAGAAAAAGAGGAAAATAAGGAAATCAGCGAAAATGTAAATAAACTCATAACCAGCTTCGTCCAAAATTCACAGCAGTGGACTACCCTCACCTCCAAAGAGGGCCAACACTATACTTTAGAAGTCAAACCTCCGGCAGAGACGATAACCAACCTAATTTATGACATCATCCAAGTTTACGAACCCAAAGACCAAAAGCAGCTAGCAGCAGATTTAGAAAAAGAGAGTATTACCGTTGCCCTCAAAAAGGTTAATAACCTAAAAATCACATTGAAAATTGAAAAAGACACTTATTACCTTAGCAGTATAAATGCCCAATTCGAACTGGCAATCGATGACTTTTCATCACCTGCAAGTACCATAAACCTGCTCCCGCAAGAACAGACCATCTTTAACTTTAACCTCGCAGTCAAACTTTCAAACTACAACAAAAATATAGTCATTATCCCCCCAGAGGGGGCGATCAACATCGAAACAGTAATGAAAGAACTTTCGAAGTTATTCAATCAGCAATTGCCAGAACCATTGGAAGAGCTTCCACCCCAATTCGAACCTTTACCATCACCTGAACCCACTTCCTTCTCACCCGGTACAGAGAATCGACCCGATGGCACGGGTAGCGGCATCATTAAAGATAATAAATCTCTCCACGGGCTAATCTCCCCTGAGGAAACAATCCTTGGCGAAAAATACGGTTGGGAAAAGGAACTTCTAAAACTCTTTGCAAGTATTATTAATTAATCAGAGCCGACGATGGGGATCGAACCCATGACCTCCTCATTACCAATGAGGTGCTCTACCACTGAGCCACGTCGGCACTTCGTCACCTTGTTCCTCAGTGTAAACGAGATTTAGCGTAAGTGTTTACACTAAGCGAATTCTGTTCGCGAAGTGCTGGGAGTAGGATTTGAACCTACGGAGCCCTTTCGGGCGACGGTTTTACAGACCGTTGCAATTGTCCACTCTGCCATCCCAGCAAGTAGCCTACACATTTTACAAAAATAAGCAAATCTTTACCACCAATCAGGGTCAATCTAAAACCTGTTACAATAAAATCAATGCCCTCCACTAATTTAAGATTTAAAATAAGAGAGCTTGTTTTCTCACAGAGGTCAAAAATTAAAAATTTAAAATCTATCAGCGGCTTTACACTAATAGAAATACTAGTAGTTTTATTTGTTGTAGCAATTTTAGGTGTAATTTTACTTACCACATCGGGAACTTTGGCCCAAAGGCATTCGTCAAACCTCCAAAGTATTGCCGCAAAAATCGCTTCAAAAGAAATAGAACGCCTGCGAGGTCTTGACTTTTTATCACTACCTTCAAGTGGCACCATAACAGGTGATCCTGATCTTACCAAACTACCGTCGGCAAATGCCCAAAGAACAGTTACAAATTACCAAAGTGCCCCGGAAATCAAGCAGGTAAATGTTACAGTTACCTGGCAAGTTAACGAGGTAAACCGGCAAGTATCAATGGAGACTTTAATTTACCAATATGGCATCTAAAAAAACTTGGCACGGCTTCACGATTATAGAGCTTTTGATAGGTGGAGTTTTAATGGCAATCGTGATATTTGCCCTAGGCAATATCATGATCACAAATTTTAAGCTGTTTTTAAACGAAAGCAGCGTAATAAACATAACCGAAGCCAACAAAATTGCCCTTGACGAGATCACAAACCAAATCAGGGAAAGCCAGTCCATTGCTGCAACCTGTACACCTTGTTCTCCTGACACAACAAGTGCAAACATTTTGATATTGCAACTGTGGCCGTTAAACGCAAACGGCGAACCATTCGATGGAGGAATTAACTACGACTATATAGTTTACAAAAAAGACTCAACAGACAGCACAAAATTGCGCAAAATAATCTATCCGTATGCAACCAGCTCAAGACCAAATTCAAATAAAGTACTCTCAACAAATATTTCGGCACTGACTTTCATCTACAACAATGCCACACCATCACAGGCGTCCGAAGTTACGGTTAAGATAAAAAACACCACAAACAATTCAGGCAAAGTTCAAGAAATAGAGCGTGAATCAAAAGCAGTACTCAGAAATAAATGAAAATACATAGCCTTTGGTACAAAACTATTTGCCGCGAACCGTTAACCAGCAACTTTAGCGGGCAAATCCTGGTAGTTGCTGTCATATTTTTGGCGATAGCTGCAATTCTTGCCGCATCCCTTTTTGACCGCACCGCCAGCTTCCTGCGTTTCGGCTCCCGCTCAATAACTGCAGAACAGGCAAATAGTCTGGCAGAGGCAGGTTTAGAAAGAGCTCTCTGGCAGCTGAATAAAACCGCCGGGACATATACCGGCGAATCAAATACCCAATTGGGCAATATTGGCACATTCACAGTTGCAGTTGTCGATAAGTCACCACGCACAAAAACTATCACTGCAACAGGTTACGTCCCCAACTCCACTAACCCTACTTCTAAGCGAAAAATTAAGGTAGATATTGCCATCGACAATTCCATAATCTCCTTTAACTATGGCGTCCAGGTCGGTGCAGGAGGCCTCACCATGGCCAACACGTCAACCGTCAACGGAAATGTATATTCAAACAAAACTGGCGTAAGCATCCAGGGTTCACAATCATCGCGCATTGTAGGGGATGCGTTCGCGGTTGGTACAATCTCCTCCCCGGATCCGGAAGTAACCGGCACAAAACACGAAAATCAGTCAGCCGCAGATATGCCAGTTGTAGATTACGAATATTGGAAGGGCAGGGCAGCGCTGGGAGGAGAACAAACATGCTCCCCCACCTGCACCATTTCCTCGAATACCACCATAGGTCCCAAGAAATACATTGGCAATCTGAAAGTAACAAATAATGCCCAAGTTACTATTGCCGGCGCAGTACACATAACCGGAACTTTTTCTATGTCCCAGGGGCTCACACAAATCAAAGTTTCCGATATTCTCGGTTCAAACGGCACAGTTCTACTGGCAGAAGGCGATATAGACCTGACCCAAGGGGGAACATTCGAACCCAATAATGCAAACCCGAAAGGTTATTTATTAGTTGCTACTACCTCAACAACTGCAACCGCCATGTCAATTTCACAAGCCGGCCAAACCGCACTTTTTTACGCACTCGAAGGAACCGCATCACTCACCCAATCTGCAGAGGTGACAGCCCTAGTCGCCAATGGTTTAGACATGAGCCAGTCCGCAACACTCACATACGAAACCGGCCTTGCATCCGCTTCCTTCACTTCAGGCCCAGGCGGCTCCTGGCAGCCAATTAAAGGAACGTATAAGTATAGTAAATAGTCGGTTAGCGTCTAGTGAATTAGCGTATAGTAAATTTGGTGGCTTATCTCGCTTCTTATAAAGAATTAATCGTGTGGCAGAAGTCCATGAAACTTGCAGAACTCATATTTGAGTTCACTTCAAATTATCCTAAGTCAGAAATTTATGGCCTGGTTTCTCAGTCAAGGAGATGCAGTGTTAGTATTCCCTCGAACATAGCCGAAGGGTATGGTCGAAACTCCAAAAAAGAATTTATACAATTTTTAAGAGTTGCGTACGGCTCAGCATTAGAGCTGGAAACACAGGTAATTTTGGCGATGAATCTGAAATTTGTTTCGGAAAAAAAATTTCAACTAGTCTCTAACCTTTTACAAGAAGTTCTAAAGATGTTAAACTCTATGATTACAAAATTAAGGAAAGGTAACACATAAGTTAACTAGACGCTAAACGCTAGACGCTATTTAACTAAAAAACTATCATATGGCCAAAAAATCGAAACGAACCATCATCAACCTGGAATGCCCGGTTTGCAAAAACCGCAACTACACTACGGAAAAAAACGCGGATAATATAACCATAAAGAACAAAGGCCAAAACATTAAGCTATCCTTCAAAAAATACTGCAAGCGATGCCGCAAGGTCCAAAACCATCGCGAAGTTAAAATTTAGGCATCGCGCAGTCCTTCAATTTCGCACCTTGAACCGTCTATGGATAATAGTCAAAAGGCAAAAGGCAAGAAATGTGGGGCAAGCGACACCGCAAGGTCACCGGGCACAACGAATTAAAAATTTCTCACATTATCCTTGATTTTATCCCCAAAACCTATTAATCTTAAATCAATGCCCCTCATTAATTTAAAATTAAAAATTAAAAATTTAAAATTTCTCAAGGGTTTCACGCTTATAGAACTTCTGGTTGTGATAGCAATTATGTCAATGCTCTCAAGTGCCTTTCTCTACTCCACAAATAACGCCCGGGAAAAAGGTAAAGATGCAAGACGCAAAGACGATCTTAAAGCCACAAGCACTGCCCTTGTTGCCTATTATGCTGATTTCAACCACTATCCCCCAACAGACCCGGCCAATACCCAGCTCGATTTTTCGTCTTACGACAACCCCGCCAGCTGGATTCCGGATCTGGCAACATATCTTACTAAATTCCCCAAAGACCCCCTGCAGACACAAATCTTAACCAGGCTGGCAAATTTTATCAAAGCCCCAATAGGATACATGAGTTCAATTACCAACAGGCCTCAAGGACAAGTAGCTGCTTCAGGCAGCCAAACATTGTTAATTACCGCGACCGAAGATGATGCTAAAAGGGTAACATCAACGGTGGCAGAAAAGACTCGCGTCGAATATAATCCCGTTCCAGAGGAGTCAGTCGCCCTTGCTATTTCCTGCCAAGATGAAACCAGGGATCTGTATTTTCGCTTTAGTGGAGCCACCATACCACAAGGGGCAACCATAACCTCGGCTAAAATTACCTTCACCCCCAGAACTTCCGCTATAAGCGGATTTGCAAATGACGATATAGTCAATGCCCACGACCCCATACATGTAAAAACAAAATTCAGAGGGGAATTAAGTCTGGATGCCCCACGAATTAATTATAATGACGGCACTGAT
>CAZBKB010000003.1:5782-85619 GCA_964492425.1 uncultured Gammaproteobacteria bacterium
GTAGTAATATGACCGCTCCTGTTAACTGGAATCCAGCAAGATGGAACCCGCCTCCTTCTGATCCTGCAGATCTTATGAGCCCGGAACTTAACGGGATCATCCAGCAGATTGTCAATCAATCGGGCTGGAATGCTAGCTCAAGGCATATCAATATCTTTTGGGAAGATAACGGCACTCAAATAGCAGATTGCACAGACGGTTATAATGGCCCTGGCAGGTTGGCACAAGCTTTCGAAGCTACTAATCCCCAAGGGACACAATCCCCGAAGCTTGATATTTCCTGGACTGATACATCGCCTCCTACAATTTCCTGTGAAGTAGAAGGCGGAACTTTTGATACCGGTTCGGTTGGCAACTTTACAACAACTGCGGGTGGGGGTTCTTCAGGATCCTATGTGAGCTCCAGCGCGAACGACCCTAATGACCCACTGAACGGTACGGAAACTTCACCCCTAAGCACCACAAACGGCAGCCGCGGCGGCAGGATATCAAGAACAGTTTATATCGACACAACCGGCGATTATTATTTCTGGACCAAAGTGCGCTATCCGACACCGAGCGGAGACATCCATAACTCCTATTGGCTGCAAGTCGACAATTCAGCAACAATTTACAAGGTCGGCAATGAAAACAATAATTACGATACATGGCGATGGACCAACACCGGAGTTTCTGGGGTTATCAATCTGAGTGCAGGAACTCATACATTCGAAATTTTCAGCAGGGAGAAAACCACCAACATAGATAAATTCGTTTTGTCTACATCCGCCGCACAGCCAGCAGACATTCCAGAATATTGTCCCAACAGCGCACCACCACCTCCGCCCCCGCCGCCACCACCGCCCCCGCCAGCTTCAAGAGGCCAGTGTGACGATAAGTCCAACGTCTACTGCTATAGAGCTTCAAATGACAAAAAAGTTTTTGTTCTCTGGGCACAGTTGGAAAACGCCAACGACCCACAGATTTACACAAACAGCAGCGCTCTTTGCAATTCCAGCGACCCGGATTTCTCAACCAGTCCTTCAAACACCTCACCTTTCAAAGGACTAGACCAATTCGCAGGCAGCGGCTTTAACTATTGCGTCAAATCACCACCGCTCTAGCTACCTCCACTCCACTATAAGCCTAACACCCCCCCAATGCAAAGCCAGGCTTTGAAAGCTAAAATACCCGAGTTAAAAAAATATATAAATATACTATCAGTCTTTTATTATAGAGTGCACAAACCGTATGTGTTGATGATATAATTGTCTACGAACTTTTACGGGCGTCGTTCAACGGCAGGACAGCGGTCTCCAAAACCGCTAATGAGGGTTCGATTCCTTCCGCCCGTGCAAGGCCTATTTAGGTGCCACTCTCTGCTCAGGATGAAAATAAAGGATAGCGCTTGCAATCCCTCTTATATTAAAAAGCGTTGTTTTATTTTGATTATTACTAGGATCTTCCAAGTCTTTGTTAATCTCAGCTTGGTCCAATACCTGAAAAACATTAAGTCCCTTCTCTTTTATGTATTCTCTATAATCCCCAATTACATCACCGTGCAATGCTGCATATTGGTCAAGAACCCCCTGAACTCCTTTGGGGCCCTTATGCCAGCTCCAAACCACAAAACCCTCGTTGTCACCGAAAATTTTAGCGCTCCTGTTAAGATAAGCGGCAACCACAGCAGCAGATTTATCATGATCTAACCTGTCATCATTTTGATCGTTAGTTATATTCATTCCAAACTCTCTTCCCACCGCTTCTGTTATCTGATAATCTCCCAATGCACCTGCATCTGTCATAAACTCAAGCCCACCCAGTTTGCCTCCAAGCGATTCAGCACCAAGCAGAAGAACAAAATCCTCGCCAGGTATATGAGTATACTCAGAGATTTTTTTAATTGTACCCATCCTTTTATCTATATTGTCATAAGATTCCTGAGTTAGCCGGTCTCTCATATCAGCTTTCACAACATTAATCTGAATCTTGAGTGTCTCTCTGTCTTTGCCTTCCAGGTGGGGGTAAAAAAGATCGATTATTTCCTCCTCTGAAAGTATTTGCTCGATAGGTGCAATTTCAACTTTACCCTGTGGAAGCTCCGAAATATTACTGAGCCTGTTAACTAAATCAACATATGCCTGCTGAGGATTATCTACAATTTCAACAACAGCCCTGGCACTTTCTGCAGGGTGTGCAGCAGCAACACCGCCACCAGTAGCAAGACCAATCGCAAGCACAGCCCGACCTGCTGGGATAAACCCTGATTTTCTTGGACGACTAACTCTTTTTTCTCCTGACTTCTCGTCCATAAACATATTCTAGCTTGAATCATCCTAAATTTGAAGGCATAATATAAAAATTCATATGGCAGATAGATTCGCGCAAGCTCACGAAATTCTAAAAACACGCCACCTAGATTCACTTCTGGTCACCAACCCAACAAATATTTTTTACCTGACCGGTTTCAGGGGTGTTTCCCCCACAGAACGCGAGGCACTGCTTGTCGTCAAAAAGCCAAAAAACATTTTAATAACCGCCAAACTATACCAAGCGGAAGCTAAAAAAGTCGCGTCTAACAATCTGACAGTTAAAATCGCAGCTGAACGCAACGAATACGAAGACTTTATAAAAGAATCATTAAACGGCATAAAAAGGCTGGGGTTTGAACAGGATGACCTAAAATTTTCAGAATACAAAAAATTCAAAAAATACCATAAAGATGCAAAATTTATCCCGACGAACAACTTGATAGAAGACTTAAGATCCATAAAAAGCAATGACGAGATTCAATACATCACCCGCGCCCAGCTTATCACCCAAAAAGTTTTTAACGAAATCATCAAAACTATCAAGATTGGCCAAACCGAAGCCGAAATCGCACAGCGGCTCAAATCAATAACACACCATTTTACGCACCAAAGCCTGGCTTTCGAACCTATCGTAGCATCTGGACCTAATTCTGCACGTCCTCACTACACAACAGGGAAACGAAAAATAAAAAATGGGGACATTCTACTTTTCGATTTTGGCGCAACATACAAAAACTACTGTGCCGACTTCTCAAGAACAGTCTTCATTGGCAAGGCAAACAGCCAGCAGCAAAAAATCCACGAACTTGTCTTCAACTCCCAGCAAGCTGCCATCAAAACAATAAAAGGAGAAACCTTGGCCAAAAAAGTATTCGAGTCTTCCCACAAAGTTTTCCGCAAAGCTCGGCTCGATCGTTATTTCATCCACAGTCTGGGCCACGGTATCGGACTCGAAGTACACGAAAAACCTTCACTCTCACGAAAAAGCAAGGACACACTCAAACCCGGCATGGTCTTCTCAGTCGAACCAGGCCTTTACTTTCCCTGGGGCGGGGTAAGGATAGAAGATCTCGTATTGGTCTTGCAGCATAAAGGCAGTATTATAGGTAAAAGCGCCATCTTTATTGAGGTTAAACCTTAGGTGTAAAATAAGTTTGTGAACAAAAAAACAATTTTTTCCATCATAGTCGCTGTCAGCCTTACAGCATTATTAATATTCGCTTTCCTTGTATCCCACAACAAAGTATCTGCACCAACCACACAGCAAGAATCAACCCGGCAAGCGCAAACAAACAGCCCAAACTTTAAGGGTAATGAGGATGCATTTAAAAATGCCCTAAACCTTTACATCCAAAAAAAACAGGAAGGTGTAGATATGTCAACCGGTCCATGCCTTGGCAGGGTCGCTGACGATTGGGTTTTGGATATTGCCCACAACCCCAGACAAGCAGTCGACGACAGCGCAGAAAATCAGTGCCAGGATTTCAAAAACGGCAACGTGAAACATTTCATAGAGTTTGACCCAAATGGTGAACTAATTCGCTCCCAGTAACTTCTAATATTCGCCAAAGTATGAGATTATTAATCGTGATGTTGCTGCTCTCCAAAAATCACAAAGGGTCAATTTTGATTCCCCTCATAATTTTGCTGCTGATATCCACAAGTGTGCTCTTACTCTCAAAGTTTCTCTCAACATCCCAAGCAAATGTCGAAACAGCGATTGATAGCCGATACCAAACGTCCCTTTCTGCCAAAATGGACCCTCCCAACAACTGGGTAAAAGCCGAAAATAAACGTTACAAATTCAGCATTTTCTACCCAAAACAATGGGTCGGGTCACTCAATCCAAAGCCACGAGGAAACGAGTTGTTTATACTTGAGAAATTCCTCTCAAATAAAATCAAATTGAAAGTGACGGTCATGTCCAAATATGAAATCCCTCAAGGCACAATAGCAATAAAATTCAATAAAAATACCTTTCACCTCCAAACTGACGAATCCGCCACTAAACTAGCCATACTACAAAACGGGGGATTTTATTACTTACTGGAACTCACCAATAACACTTATTTTGCCGAAGAATTAGACTTCAAGAGCACTTTCTTCCAGATACTTAAAAAATTCGAAGAACTGGAATAGTACAAAATTTACTGCCTGGGTCCATTATCGGCTTTAGGTCTTGCTTCGGAAACATACATTTTTCTGCCTTCAACCTCTGTTTCATTAATTTCCGCAATTGCTTTCTTTGCGTCATCCTCAGTCTTCATTTCAACAAAACCAAAGCCTCTCGACCTTCCTGTTTGCTTATCCATCACAACATTGGCATCAACAACTTCTCCAACTTTCGCAAAAACTGCACGCAAGCCGTCTGAAGTCATAGAATATGACAAGTTGCCAACAAATAATTTAGTACTCAATTAAATCACGCTCCTTTCATCAATAACTTTGGGATAACATTAATAATTCAAGAAGATTATACTTGCGCCGCTCAACTTTCTAAAATTATTTTAACTAAATCCATTACTATTAGTCAATACCGTTTTACCACTTGTAAAATTTCGGTAACTAGGTTTAAATCAACCCAAAGTCTGCTTTAGTGGAAAATGTAAAAAATACTTCACTAGTTATATCTACAAAAAATGTGCTCACAATTAGGGCAAATATTTCTTTTAAAAAAATTCTCAAAAAAATTTACAAAAATAAAAAAGCGGATATCGTCATACTGGAAAAAGCAAAGTCCAACCAAATGGCGGCTATCCTACTATCTCGTCTCATGGGCAAGAAGTTCATTTGGGCACAATGTTTTTCCAATCCGCCAACTCCTAACTTTCCGGCCAAACTACTGATGAATCAAGCGGATACCATAATTGTCGCTTCCAAAAAATCGGCTGCCAAACTTCACTCGTTTGGTATCGACAAACCCAAGATTAGAATTAGGAAATAATTTTAAATTAACCCAAAACTACCCACGGCCTCAAATCCTTCTTCTTAATAACCGGCGCAATGATAAACTTTGTAGCAGATTTGATAAACATCAGTGTCACAAAATTCACCTTCTCATGCTCATTCCAAAACCCGACCGGCACCCCAAGGTCATCACCGTAGGTCTTCTTAATAAGTTCTACCTCCTCAACTCTCGGATGGTCAAAATAGAAAACCCGATCAACTATAAATTGACCCACTATTTTTTCGCCGGGCACTTTTAAAAGCACCACATCCCCTGCCGCAACTTTACCGAAAGGATCAATCTTAATCTTAGAAAATCTTCCCTCTATCCTCTTACGGCCGCTAAACATCGCCTCAATTGCCTCACTTTTCAAAATAGCCAGATGCTTACCCATCACAGGGATTTTAATCCATTTGACAAAAAGATTCTATGCATCAGTAAAATGTTAGAACTCCAAACTTTTGAGGTAATCCCGCAACTCATCACCTATATCATCGCGCAAAAGACCATAATCTATAACAGTTTTCAAGTACCCAATTCTACTCCCGCAATCGTAATATTTGCCATTTTCAATCTCAATCGCATGAACCTTTTTACCATCCGAAATCATATTATTAACGCCATCTACATAGTAAAGTTCTTCTCCTTTGTCTATGGTGGTAGGCATCGCCCGCTCCAGTGCCTCAAATATATCCGGTGTAAATAAAAAACCGGATACTACAGCCAGATCACTCGGTGCCCTCTCCACTCCGGGTTTTTCAATAAAAGTCTCAACATCAATAACTCCATTTGCAACCTCACGGCCCCCAACATATCCATACTTCTTTTTATCATCAGCATCCGGCCGCACAATACCAGACAAGATTGAAGTTCCATATTTTTCATAAGCTGTAATCATCTGCTTTGTCCTCGATGGTTTTGCCGCTACAAAATCATCTCCCCACAACATTACTACCGGCTCATCCCCAACAATTTCGCGAGCCACCAGCAGCGCGTGACCGTTACCGAGTGCTTCTTTCTGTCTAACATACACAAAGTTGGCCAGTTCCGAAATTCTTCTTACTTCCTCAAGCATTTGAGTTTTTCCGTCTTTTTCCAGTCTCGCCTCAAGCTCAAAATGCTTATCAAAATGATCCTCTATCGCCCGCTTGTGCCACCCAGTCACCAGAATTATCTGCTCTATACCTGCTTCTATCGCTTCCTCAACAACATATTGAATAATAGGCTTGTCAACCACAGGCAGCATCTCTTTGGGCATTGCCTTGGTTGCCGGCAAAAACCTCGTCCCAAACCCCGCCGCAGGAATTACTGCTTTCCTCACCTTTTTCATTAGTACAAGAAATTATCTCCCAAAAACTATCCTAAATCAACTTATTTATTGCTTATTACTAATTGCTTTTGGTATCATAACCAACAACCTTTGACAAAAAGGAGAGTTGTTTAGTGGTATTTAACCCTTTAGAGTACGTAAAAGAATCAAGGGCCGAACTGGAAAAAGTAGTTTGGCCAACAAAAACAGAGACCATCAAGTTAACTGTCTTAGTTCTCATAGTCTCTGTATTAGTGGGTGCTTACATCGCAGGGCTCGATACACTTTTTACACTGCTGGTTGAAAGATTTCTACAGAAAGGATAACAAGTGGACGACAGTCAAAAAAATATAAAAAGCACGGAAGAAAAATCAAAAAAGACGGAAAAATCCGAAAATTCTGACCGAGGCGACAAAACCGCATCAACTATACCGTCAGAAGTCATAGATCAGTCCAAAAATACAGACAATACTAATGTTATCAATCAGGTCGATGATAATGAAAAATCCAAACCCCGCCCAGTAGACACTCCACCATTAAAAGGTGCCCACTGGTATGTTGTCCATACATATTCAGGCCACGAAGCAAAAGTCGCCGCAACTTTAAAACAACGGATTGAATCCCAAAAACTCAGCGACAAAATACTCGACATTCTGGTTCCAACACAAGACAAAATAGAAATTAAAGAAGGCAAAAAATCTACAGTCAAAGAAAAGATTTTTCCCGGCTACTTACTTATTAATATGGTACTGGACGATAACACCTGGCTTGCGGTAAGAACCACACCGGGAATCACCGGCTTTATCGGCACTGCAAACAAACCGACACCACTTCCTGAGGCAGAAGTAGAAACAATCAAACGCTTCATGAACTTGGAAGCTCCAAAGTTCAAGACGGCTTTCTCGCAGGGCGAAGCCGTAAAAATTACCGATGGACCCTTTGCCGAATTCTTGGGAACAATTTCTGAAATAGATGAAGAAAAAGGCAAACTTAAAATACTAGTTTCTATCTTCGGGCGCGAAACACCTGTTGAGCTTGATTTTCTACAAGTTGCAAAACTTTAATATGGAAACCTTAAGAATCGCAGATAAAGTTTTGACAGTCTCGCAAGTTGCAGAAAAAATCCATATCGCTGCAGCCGATTTATCAGCCCTTGTGGATGCAGGAGTATCTCATAAAAAAGTCATGCCGCAAGCAATAATGGTGACACACGCAGCAATAAAAGTTGCAGAAAAAATAGACGGAATAACCGCCGAAATAGAAGACGCAGCACGTGACCTGCAAAATACGGTAGACAAAAAGGTCCAAAGGGGTAAAAGAATAGAGATAAGAATAGTAAAATAAAGATGTGCCCAACATCAATAAAATCAAGCGCACGATAAAAAGGAATCGCTTAAAAATATTACTACTCGCCATTGCAGTCAGTACCATCACCTTCTTCTCATTAAATGAAATCTCACCAAACCAAATTGCCACAGAGCAAAATAAAACGCCATCTCCTAACCCAAACCAAATAACCACAATTACCGAACCTGATTCAAATATCCAAAATCTTCTGCAAACAGAAATTCAACAACTTACAGGCACTTACAATATTGTCATAAAAGACCTAAAAACAAACCAGATTTACTCCATAGGACAAAACCAAAAAATCCCCAGCGCCAGTATTTATAAACTTGCCGTTATGTACAAGGCTTTCGATGCGTTAGAAAAAGGAGAACTAAAAAAAAATCAGATTCTCTCAAACGGCCTAACTGTTGAAAAAGCACTGGAGCAAATGATAACTATATCCGATAACGAATCCGCCCTCATATTGGCAGAAAAACTAGGCTGGAAAAACATAAACTATTTTCTTCAAAGTGAAGGGGTTACAGGTTTTAACCTGATGATTAAAGATTACCCAGAAACAACTGCCAGGGCCACCGCAGATCTCCTTGAGAGAATTTACAGAAAAACCGCAGTCTCCGCCCAAGCATCGCGTGAAATGCTAGAACTACTGCTTGCTCAGCAAAAAAATGACCGAATCCCATCCCTTCTGCCACCAAATATCAAAGTAGCACATAAAACCGGAGAATTGGACAACTTCCGCCATGATGCCGGCATTGTCTTTGGCAAAAGAAGTGATTACATATTTGTATTTTTAACAGAAACACCAGTCCCCGAAGATGCATACACAAACATTGCCAATCTCTCAAAAACCACGTTCGATGCACTGGAAAATCCCAATACCTTGAAATAAAGTCAGCATTTAGCGTATACTTTCAACTTAATTGTTAGATTGTTGCATTGCAACTCCGAGCTAGATAGACACTCTCAATATAACGATTTATCAATAAAACAATATAACTATCTAATCCATGACAAAAAAAGTTAAAACCTTCATTAAGTTAACCCTCAAAGGCGGACAAGCAACTGCCGCCCCCCCAGTTGGAACGGCACTCTCACCTCAAGGTATACCTATAATGGACTTTGTCAAAGCTTTTAACGACAAAACAAAAGATCAAATGGGGACTCCCCTGCCTGTTGTAATTACAGTTTTTGAAGACAGGACTTTCGCTTTTATTGTAAAAAAACCTCCTGTTGCAGTCCTTATTAAAAAAGCTCTGAACATTGAAAAAGGTGCCCAAACTACAAGCAAGCAGACTGTTGGCAAACTATCAATCAACCAGGTAAAAAAAATCGCTGAAGAAAAAATGCCGGACTTAAACACCAAAAACATAGATGCTGCAACAAGAATAGTCCAAGGAACCGCAAGATCCATGGGGGTAGAAACCGAAATTTAAAATTTCAAATTTAAAATTAAAAATTAATTAATATGGGCACCACTCGCATAAAAGTTATCGATCTTTCTTCAAGTCAGCAGGAAATTAAAACTGCAAGAAAGCACGCGGAAAAACTTTCTGGCGCAGTAAAAATTAAAAAGGATAAAACGAAAGCAGAAACAATACCTGCAAGCGAAATTCCAACCCAGGAAATACAAGCGACCTTGGCCCAAACACAAGAAATGCCGGTTGAACAAAAAGACTCAATCCCCGACACAAAAGTAAAGGAGGGAAAAAATCAACCAACCCCAATAGTTAAAAAAACAAAAGAGTCACCGCTCAAAAAACACGCACGCCACAAGGGCGCAAAATACCAAAAGGCAGCAGCTTTAATAGAGCCAAAAGACTATTCTCCAAAGGAAGCTTTCAAACTGCTACCCATGACATCTTTCACCAAATTCGACCCAACAGTGGAGGTACACCTGGGCCTTTCTGAAAAAAATATCAAAGTTACAGTCAATATGCCCCATTTTAAGGAAAAAAAGGACCATCACCCAAAATACTTAATTTTTGCCGACCAAAAAACTCTCCCCAAAGAAGCACAAGTAATCTGGGGTAATGAAAAAACAATTGCTGAGGTAGAAAAAGGATCCCTCAAAGCCGGTCGTGATTTTACAGAAGTTATTGCATCTCCACAATACATGCCAAAACTTGCAAAAATCGCCAAAATCCTTGGACCAAAAGGTTTAATGCCAAACCCCAAAAACGAAACTGTTTCAGAAAATGTTGAAAAATTTTTCGATGGGTCTGCAAGTTTAGCCGGAACAACCGTAAAAACCGATCCAACAGCTCCAGTTATTCACACGAAAATCGGTAAACTTTCCCAGAAAACAACCGAACTGGAAGCCAACTTCAAAGCACTCATAACTGCAATCGGCACCACAAAAATTAAAAAAGCAACGCTTACAACCTCGATGGGCCCACCAATCAGACTCGACCCTAATAAATTAACCGCTGCCCAATAGCCCAACGCCTACTTGTCCTACATCTACCGAAGTATCAATCTTGGAAATTTATAAAGCCACATAAACAAGAAATTACCTAATTAATTACCCCAGCCACGACACTTGACAACCCCCCCCCCACAATGATAGACTATGGGTCTTGAATTTCTGCCCAAATTTTTATAGGTAAAAATGCCTAAAGAACAGCCACCGCTAAATTTAGAAGCCTTACAGGCAAAAGAGAGAAAACTGCAAGGCAGCCTGCTAAAGGCCGATCGCGTTGAGCTTACTTATACAGCCCGAATATACGCACCACATCTTGAGGAAGCAGTCAGAAAATCACCCGAAAAAGCAAGGTCTTGGGTCAACAAAGGCCAATTACTTCAGCCCCAGCACATTGCACTTGAAGCAAACATTCGGGTTGCCGATATTCGCGGAGCAATAAGGGACAATGCGATCCCGAAAATAGTGCAAAGCCTTGGCAAGACCCAGGAGCAGATAAGAACACAAGACGAATCACCTGAACAAATAAGCATGTACGCCAGCCACCTTGAAGAATTAAAACGGGCAGCAACCTATGTCGAAGTCACCAAAGACAGAGTTATAGCAGGGCTTCTTACAAGCGGTGACCTAGACGAGGTCAAGGCTTACTACAGCAGCATAGAAAGCCTCCAGCAAACCGACCCCGAGCTTGCCCGCGCAAAAGAGGTCTACTTGGCAAAATTACAGAAGCAAGAAAGACAAGGCAGAACTACTTTTATCCCCCCAATTGAAAAACGAACTGGCAACGAACAAGAACCCCTAGCCTCTTTGAAAATCGACCGCAGCGTAAGTACAGTCCAAGTTGGTGGAAATGAGGTGGTTACACTGACCAAGGCTCAAATGGCCATCTTTGCAAGGCTGGCAAGGGAAACTAATGAAGCGGTGAAGCCGAAAACCCTGCGCGGTGTTCTAAAGAACGCGGGAGTCAGTCCTAAAACAAGCATCACACAGGTCATTAATGAAATAAGAGCAAAAATTGAAGTAGATCCAAATGCACCTAAAATCTTAACCATGACTGGTTCAAGAAACGGTGCGAAATATGCCATTAATGCCAATGTTGAATTTATCGGCAAATCAGAACGGTCAAGATTATCCAAAGAAGGATGGAAAATCTTCGAGATCGAGATGCCAGACGGTCAAGTTGTCAAAATTCAGGGTCAAAGATATGCCGATACCTTAAAACACTTGCTTCCGGCAACAATCGATAACCCAACAGGAACAGAAAGTCTATCAATGCAACTTTATGGTAAAGCAGACAGAAGTAGTAGGAGCAGAGTTGCAAGCAAGGTAGCGAAGGTTAAAAGTGTACTCAAACCATACAATTGGACTGTAATTCAGCCTGTCCCACACGAAGATCTCAAATTTAAAAAGGGCGTAAAAAGCACTGAGCAACAAATCCCAAACGCCAAATATTATCTCGAAAAAATCACACCAGACGGTGTACAAGCCAAACCGGCTACCTTTCCGCCAACCCCACCCGTTGAAACTCCGCCCGTACAAATTCCACCTGTAGAGTTTGGTCTTCGCCAAAGCCACCTAGACACACTCGACTACATCAGACAAAACCCAGACGGCCGGATGCAAACCGCAATCGCACTGCTTCGTACAACCAAGAAAGGCATTCCCCACACAAGGCCTCAAGCTGCTTTTGCAGCCAATCGCGCACTTTGGCATCTTTTCAACAGGAACCAAATGGGTATCGCAACAGAGGCAGAACAAGCTTTAAAAACCAACATCGAACAGGCACTTGGCTTAAAAGACGTTGAGGCAAAAGCCAAATTCAAAGAAATCGTAACCAACTTTTTCAGTTCAGATAGAAAGCAAGTTGAGGAAGTGCTTAAAAGCAAGGAAGTTAAAGAACCCATCAAAGAATTACCAACGGAAGCCGAAGTAGCACTTCTGGTAACTATCTACAAGCTAAGAAGAGACATTATTAAAAAATACGAGCTGCCCCAACTCCCCCAAGATATAATCGAAGAGGCGTTAAAAGCATTCCCGGGAAGGCTAGATCTCGCAGCTGACGAGATAGTGAGCTTGCGCAATAGCGCCTACGACAAATTTGCAAGCATTGTCCAAAGCGACCAGTTAAACGAACTCTACGATCAAGCACCAGAAAGTACCAAGAAACTTATTATATATTTCATGGAAATTGACCCTGAGACGCAACTTCAAGCACTCAAAGAAGCTTTACTTGCACCAACAGAAGCAGGATGGAAAGTGGTATCAGGCAGAGTTCAAGAATACTGGAAAGGATTAGACGGCCATGAAATCAAAAGTGCCCAAACAGGGATAAATCCAATCCCAGATCCCGATGGGAAACCCGAAAATCAAAAACATACAGATTTGGCCGACTTAAGCACATCAAGTGTTTCCCCAGATAACCAAACAAACTCGATAACTGAAAAACCAAAGGTCTACAGCCTTGAGCGCCATGATCCCCAACTAAGGCAAAGAATACAGGGAATTCTGGACCAACTCGAATCAATAGCTGCCGACAGAAGTCGGACTCTCACGGTTCCGCAACTCGGTAATCTTGGCATCAAAGCAAAATTCGCCCAAAAAGTAGAGAGGGAGGGTTATATCCAAAGTAAAAAAGGACGAGACCATCATCCGATATTTACAGTCCATGAAGTAGCAATTCTTCTTTATTTAAAAGATTTTGCAAACGGTTTAAGCAAAAGAGACAAAAAACAAATAAGACATTTCGTCCAAGAAGAGTTGGCAAAACGAGATGAACAAAACTAAGATAATTAAAACAATTCAAAATAAATGAGCGAGAGAAAACCACTTTTTATTCAGGAAGATATTGTAAATGCCCACAAGTACGTGGAGCGAGTAAAAGGACGCGTTGATGCAGGCCAACTTACAGACGAACATCTGCAGAGTGCCCAAGCATATCTTGCGGGAGTAGAATTTTACGAGCCCCACCGACCACATCAGCTGTCAAGACAAACAATACGTTCAAAAGAAGAGGGAGAAAAGTTTCTACCAAAAATCTTAGTTAATCCAGAAACAAAAAGGGTCGAAATACCAAAATACGAAATCGCCACAAAAATACCAGGAAAAGTCGAATGGGTACTATTTACTTACCTTGCACAAAATCCAAATAAAGACCTTCCTAAACAGATTTTAATCGCGGTTGCCCAACAAGCCGGTTCTAGTGCAAATGATATTAGAGATTTAATCTATCGCTTAAGAAAGAGTTTGGAACCGGATTCTAAAAACCCACTAATAATTACTACCACCAAAATAGATAGCAAGTATTTCTATAGCTTAAACGCCAAAGTAGAATTTGTAGAAGATGAAAAAGAAAAGGAAAAGAAAAAAGTAACAAAACCAAAAGAAACACAGGAAGAAAGGCGAAGCTATACCATTAATTTATCAGAACGATCCCTAACCGATCAAGTGACGGGCACAGTGTTGGATATTATCGACGATCTGGATTTTGTTATTTTAGCTAAAATTGCCCAGTCACAACAAAAAGGCTTTCTCGGAGAAACAATTGCCAGAATCTGTCGTGAAGCAGGCGATAAAAAAGGACCGTCACACGGAGTCATCAAAAGATTAAGGAGTATCTTTAATGACACTGAAGATACTCCAAAAATCATCACTCAAACTGGCAAAACGAGAGGCACAAGATACTTTCTAAATGCGGACGTTGAGCTCATAAGCGATGAAAAGACAATTCAAGAAGTTTCATCCACCCAACCGGAAACAGACGAGAAACAGCCTGTTGCAAGCCCAGACCAGCAAGCCGCTGGCTCACCAAGGATTGATTCAGCACAACGAACCTACGTACCATACAAAGCAACAGAAGATGAAAAGAGATCCAGTGCGGAAAACCGTACATTAAAAGCAGTTATCTTGGCAATTCACCCAGTAAACAACACAATAGACTTTGAAACGCTGCAGAAAGGGTTATTTTCCCCGGATTCGATTTATCAAACACCAACCGGTAAATGGATCACTATAAAACAGGCAGATGAAATAATTGAGGTTTTTGACAGAGCTGTTGCTAAAATTCGCGAAGAGGCAGCAATACCTGCACTTCGCCAAAACTGGACCGACGGGGACAAACAAATCTGGGAAATACTGAACGAATCGATAAACCGTGTGTCCTCCGGAAATGTTGCAGAGTATTCCAAAAAACTTAAAAGTAAAATTAGACAGTCTCAAAATAGGTACTACAAGCAACCCCGCCCACAAAACGGTAACACCGTTTTTAGGATTAAAATATGAAGGAACACGAGCCTGTAATTAAACTAATAATCGAAGAGAAGTTCTCGCCCGGAGCAATAGAAGCTCTAATGGCTAATTACCGGGATGCCCAACTGGCTTTTTTAGAGCTTATAGATAATGCCATTGACAACCGTATTGAGGGCAGTGCCAATCCCCTGCAGGTTCGTGTTCGGGTTTCCAGAGACGAGCTCTCTGTCCATAATCAGGGTGGTGAGGGCTTAGACCTTTCCGGTCTTACAGACTTTTTCAACTGGGGCCATTCCGAAAAATCCGGGCGCATCGGCATTTGGGGTGTAGGCGGTAAAGGGGCTGCCGGCTATCTCGGCCAAAGCTTGGAATTAGTTTGCTCTGCCAAAGCTTCTCAACAGGAATACAAAGTAGCGGATCCAAACTGGACAAGAAGAGTAGAAGGCGAAACAAAACGACTCACACCGGAAGTGAAAAAGGCGCATACCGAAGACGGCTATTTCAGGATCAGAATAACCAATCTGACCAAAGAAGTTAATGCGGCTGCTCTTACAACGAAACTTGGAGATATCTACCGCCCCCTGCTTTTAACCAATAGGGTCAAGATTAAAGTTAATGGTAAAGACGTTGAACCTCTTCAAATTCGCTATGTTGAAAACGATCCAAAATTAAAGCCTGATAATTTGCTTGTTCAAACACGCTTTGGGGACCATTTTGAGTTAAAAGTTGGGATAATGGAAGAAGGCCAAATCCTTAAACCGGGTATCCGATGCTATTATCATGGGCGTTTAATAGAAGCGGAGCATTTTTTCGGTCACCCAACTCCAGCCCAAATGCCCGAAGCGGCAAGACTAATTGGTGAGGTAGACTTCGATTTCGTCCCGGTAACGCCGAATAAATCCAGCTTCATACACTCCTCACCTCAATGGATTCATGCTTCAAAAAGAATGCAGGAGGTACTAACTCCATGGAATGATAAATTGCAAGGTATAAAAATAGACCACAGGACACCAGTTGAAAACTACGAAAAAGAGTTAGCCAGAAAAGCAAAAAGGGTACTCGAGCACGTCCTTGCAACCACCGGGATAATCACCAAAACTATGCTGCCGGGAGAATCCGAAGGCCGCAGACCGCCAGGCCCAAGTGGTAAGCCAAAGGTTAAAACCGGCAGAACAAGTTCAAGCCGTGGTCCCCAGGAAGGTCAGACAGCTCCTGTTCTCGACGCAACCATCGGTGAAATGAAACGCTGGGGTGCTTTGCACGAGATAGATGTTGCTCCAATGGGAAATAACGGTAGAAGAAGTGAAGCAATAGACGAAAAAGGTCGGAAAATTTTAAAAATTAACTCCGACCATCCTCTATATCAAGCCGAAAAAAAGGCTGGAGACGACGCCCTGGGTCTTTATCAGACGGAAACCGCCATTTTAAAAATTGCCGAGCTTGCAACACAAGGCAAATCAATTGAGGAATACATCGAGCTTGTTGACAATCTTTCTCGAGAATGTGGAGCTGTTTATAATGCTCGACTGGCCCAAAGAGATAGAAAAAACGGGAGAAGAAAAAAATAATAATTGCCAGTACATTGACAATCGACATTCATTATTGCTATATTTCCCCTAGTCCAAAGACCGTAGCTATTCACTTCGTTCAGAATAAACTCGAGCAAAGTGAGGTTAAATTTCAAAGGTCACTCAGGGTCTACCCTGAGGAGTACACGATGAAGGGCTACGCAGGCGAAGCCCCGTTTGACGGGGCGAAGCGCTCTTAAGCTTTCCTGTCCTTCGTAGTTTTAACGAATAAGGAATGCGAGGGAGGAAAAAAAGGTCATAAAATTCAAATTTTTTGACCATCCAACGTCTCTTTGGAGACGTTTTTTTATGAAAAAACAAACTAAATCTGCACGCGAAATAAAAGAAGATAAAGTTACCGCGTTTAGTGAAAAAATAGAAAAAGCAAAAACTGTAACTTTTGCCGACTACCGTGGTTTAACCGCAAATCAGCTGACAGAATTAAGAGCAAAAGTAAAAAACGTCGGTGGTGAATTTTTAGTCGAAAAAAATAATTTGATCAAGATCTCCTTAAAATCTACAAAACACCAAATTCCATCGGGCCAAGATCAGTTGCTAGTAGGCCCCACAGCCGCAATCGTTGCATATGACGATGAAATTGCACCAATAAGAGAAATCGCCGAAAGTAACAAAAACTTTGGTCTTCCAATTTTTAAGTTCGGCTTTTTTAATGAAAACTTTTTAACTTCAGAAAATGTCGAAAAACTATCCAAAATACCAAGTAGGGACGCGCTTCTTCAAAAAATGGTTGCCTCTCTCAACTCACCGCTTTATGGAATAGTTTCGGTTCTTTCTGCAAATCTCAAAAACCTTGTTTACACGCTAAGCGCAATAAAAACAAGAAAGGAAACTAACACCTAATTACTGGCAACTAAAGTTCTTGTGTCAGTCGCCAGACTTAATGCGTTAGACATTGAACGGAGGTGAATTTATATGGCAGACAACAATCAAAAAGCAGCCGGTGCTGCAGTCGATGCAGAGGAAGCCGCAAAAGAAGCACAAGATGCTGCACAAAAGGCTGAAAAGGCAGCAGATGAGGCCAGGGAGGTAAAAGAGGAGGTAAAAGAAGTCGCACAAAAGGTTGAAGAGAAAAAAGTGGAATCAAAAGAAGAAAAACCACAAGTAAAAGTATCTGCAAATTTAGAAAAGATTATCAAATCAATTGAGGGACTTTCTATTTTGGAATTAGCAGATTTAGTAAAAGCTCTTGAGGAAAAGTTTGGAGTTTCGGCAGCAGTACCGACAGCAGCAATAGCAGCAGGCACACCGGCAGCAGGCACTGAGCAGGAAGGAAGTGAACAAACAACTTTCAATGTAATTTTAGCAGACGGCGGTGCAAACAAAATTTCAGTGATTAAAGCTGTTCGTGAGCTTGTCCCAACACTTGGCCTTGCAGAAGCAAAAACTTTAGTCGACACCGCTCCAAAAACAGTTCTTGAAGGAGTTAACAAGGAAAACGCAAATGAAGCAAAAACTAAGCTTGAAGCAGTTGGCGCGAAAGTCGAGCTAAAGTAAATAGATCACATTTTAAAAACGACTGACTGTAAATTATCAGTCGTTTTTAAATGGCCTGTCTCAAAAGAGTAAACGTGTAATCTCCCGAATTTCTCAGATTCATTGTGGACTCAAAAATCTCAAAACCTTCTGCACCTACAGTAATTTTATAATCTCCTGCTTCCAGTCTCCTTATCAAAAATCGTCCGCCTGAATCTGCATACATGTAGTTATTTTTTCCATCCCGGGCAAGTACAACTCTGGCACCGCTCACACCAATGCCACTCTCATCAGTTATTCTTCCGCCAGCAGATAAACGCAAACTATTATCAAGTGCAGCATACGGTTTCAAGTCCCCATAAACTTGCATAATCAAAAGAGAAGCGATAATCACAAAAATCCACACCAATATGCTTGCAAAAACCAAAATTCTAAACCCGACTTTATGGCGCGCATTCACTTTACATTCACCTTTCCCACAAAATTTGCTGTCTTATCAACATAAGAATATTCTCCAGCATTTTCAAATTTAAAACTCAGGGTCTCTCCTGGCTCTAAATACTCGTTTATAGCAGCCAGATTATCCAAACTCGTTGAGAGGGTAAACATAACACTGTGTTTATAACTGCCATTATTAATCCATTTAATCTGGGTCCCGCTTTTGATGGTAATGTTTTCCGGATTAAAACCTTTGTCGCTGGCATAAACCGTCACTTCTCCTTCTCTGCTTACCTGAGGTATAACACTGGCAGATATCTTTTCATCTCTGGCGCTAAATAGAAAATATAGTATTATCGAAAAAACAACAACACCACTTACAAAAGCAAAGGCCCAAAACTTGTTTTGCACAAGCCCCATACACTAATTATATGCACTTCTTGGCAAAAATAACCAATTTCCCCCATTGACGAGTCTAATCTTGCGTGATACATTAAAGTCCATAATTGACTTGTTAGTTTTGTAATAAGACTCACTAATAATCATAAAACCTCTACTTACTAAAAACAATTGACTATGAACTATCAACTACCAACTATTTATAAATGGCACTAGGAGATGACTGGCCGGATTTGCTAACAGTTAAGGAAGTTGCAAAAATACTTCGGGTTGCTCCACTTACAGTCAAACGATGGGGCAAGCGCGGTAAACTGCCGGCAATTAGGATAAACTCCCGCGGCGACCGCAGATATAAAAAAGAAGCAGTGCTTTGGCTACTCGGCGCGATCAAATCTGTAGACCAGTCTTTAAATCAATAAATCCAAAACTGCTGTTTTATTAAGGGACTCCGCACCAGAAAAATTAGACAAAAATTATGCTATCGCTTGCTTTTTGCCTAAACACCATATAAACTCAACATTAACAAAGTGCAAAGTAAACTCCAAATAATAACTAAATCCACAACAACCAAAACAATTTTAGCAACTATTGCCGTATCAGCACTGATTGGCTCCGCCATAATCTTCCCTTCTCTACCATATGCAATCAGCAAATTCACCAAGCTTAATACTAAAAAAGAAAAATACTATCTCAAAAAAGTTTTCAAAAAGCTTGAAAGGCAAAACCTCATATCCATCTCCGAAACATCGGATGGAAAAGTAAAAATTACATTAACGGAAAACGGTAGGGCAAGAATTCTAGACCATAAAATAGATGCTATAACAATTAAAAAAGCAGATAACTGGGATAAAATATGGCGACTAGTAATCTTTGATATTCCAGAAACCAAAAAAGTAAATCGAGATATATTTAGGCAAAAGTTAAAAAACTTAGGTTTCTATCCCCTTCAAAAAAGCATCTTTGCGATTCCTTATCATTGCAAAGACGAAATAGACTTTCTAAAACACAACTTCGGCATTGCAGATCACGTTACATACATCGAAGCAAAATATATAGACAAGCAAAACCACCTAAGAAACTATTTCCAAATTTAACCTAAGCACTTATCCATTATCGCGAACATAAATTAGAACTTTTTTATGCGACCGCATATTTTCGTTCCAAATGAAGATCTATAATAAATTACCCTCACATGAACAAATATTCTCCCCACTTTTCACTAGGTTGTAAAATACTCTCCTAAAATATATACTCAAGCCAAAATATGTTAGACGTAGCAATTCAAGCAGCAAAAGCCGGTGGACAAGTAGCCTACTCATACTTCAAAAACATCCCAAAAGTGTCTTACAAGGCCGATCACAGCCCCTTTACCAAAGCAGACATTGAAGCTGAAAAGGCTATGAGAAAAATAATCACCAAGAACTTTCCTGACCACGAGATAATAGGAGAAGAATCCGGCTCAAACCGCAAAAAAAACACGTATCACTGGGTAATCGATCCAATAGACGGAACAAGATCGTTTATAAGGGACATTCCTCAATGGTGTGTTTTAGTATCAGTAATGAAAGATAACAAGCCTATAATTGGAGTCTCTTATTACCCTAACCAAAATGATTTGTTCACTGCCCAAAAAGGTAAGGGTACTTTTTTCAATGGTAAAAGAACAAGGGTCTCAAAGATTAAAAATCTCGAAGAAGCATCTATTTCTTACTACAATGTCAAACACTTTGCGCGTCTTAAAAAAACCCAAAATCTCGTCAAACTGTGTCAAAAATCTTTCTATACGATGAGCTACTCTCCTTTCGGCATAAATTACCTGCTGCAAGGAAAAATCGATGCGTACATCTGCGCTCATGGTCTGATTTGGGACTTTGCGGCACCATCAATTTTAACTACAGAAGCAGGCGGCAAATTCTCTGACTTCGCAGGGAGAAATTCTCTGACGTCTGACGTCGCAGTTTTCTCAAACGGTGCCATTCACAATCAAATACTAAAAATACTCAATACTTGATAACCCATATCTCATAGCAAACAAGCCGCCACATTAATCCCCGATCTATCCAAAAACACGCCTAAAGCCAGGCTTTAAAGTTAAGAATGCAAAAACACGCCTAAAGCCAGGCTTTAAAGCTAAGAATGGCAAGATAGAACAAAATTGAAGCTAAAGTAACTGTCAGTGATTTGTAAGTCCCTTAGTGTACTTTCCCCCACTCCAGGTTCACACCCTCAACTTTATACTTTTCCAGCGCCTCTTCCACCACTTTTTCAATCTCATTAAGTCTAGCCTCAGTACTGGCCTCAGCCCGCAGTGTCAGCTGTGGTTGCGTGTTAGAAGCCCGAATTACTGCCCAACCATCGTCCCACTCAAGCCTTATCCCATCGATTGTTAAAAATTCATAACCTTTTTCGGAAAAATATCCCTTCAGCTCCTCAACCATTTCGAATTTTCTATTATCTGGCGCAAATATTCGCGTGGTCGGAGCAGATACATATTTGGGCAACGTTTGAACAAGCTCAGCCAAAGTTTTCTCCTCCAAGCTCAAGTATTCTAAAAGCCTACACGCCGCATAAATAGCATCGTCAAACCCATACCACCTGTCCTCAAAAAATATATGCCCGGAAGTTTCCCCTGCCAGTTCCGCACGATCATTTCTCAAAGCCTCCTCTATATAAGAATGACCAACTCGAATCAGCTTAGCCTTACCTCCATGCTTTTCAACATCATCAGTCGCACTCTTGCTGCACTGAAGCTCAAAAAGAATAAGCCCCCCAAGTTTATCCTCAAGAACCTTTCGCGCACACAAAGCTGTAATCTGGTCTCCCCAAATAATATTTCCTAAGTTATCGACTACCCCTAGCCTGTCCGCATCGCCGTCAAACAAAAGCCCACAATCGTACTTGCCAGCTTTAACCTTTTCAATCACATATGGATAAGCTTTCGGGTCCTGAGGATCTGGCGGGTGGTTTGGCTGGGCAAAATCTATGTCACAAAAAAGCTCTTCGACATCTGCTCCGACAGCGCGAATCACCTCCGGCACATACGGCCCGCCGGTCGAGTTACCACAATCGACAATTACCCGAATCTTCTTGGCAAGTTTAACTTTCGAGACTATATCAGCCTTATATTCTTCAAATATTTTCTTATCAGAAACCTGACCCTCCCCAGACTCAAAGTCTTCAGCAATCATCAATCTCATGATCTTTTGGATCTCTTCCCCAAACAGCGCCCCCCCTCCAGAAGCCGGTTTAAACCCATTAAACTCCGGCGGATTATGCGAAGCGGTAATATTCATTCCACCGTCAATCTTGTAAAACTTCCTGGCCCAGTACATCATGGGCGAAGTTACCAGGCCTATTTTGACAACATTGATTCCCGTGAACAAAAGTCCCTCGATGCAGGCACTGTAGTATCCTTCTGAACTCTCTCTCGCATCGTAACCAATCAATGCTTCCTTCGTCCCTTTTCGCAACAGATATGTCCCGAAAGCCTTGCCTATACACGCGGCAAATTCCTCGCTTAAATCATCGCCGACAATCCCACGAATATCATAGTCACGAAATATCGACTCATTAACCTTCACAGCTTAGTTTAAAGTAAGTTCCTAAAGTTTAACATCATTTTGGTATCTCCTGCCTCAGCGTTTCCGCCGCATCTACCGGGTCAACAATATTCACCTGTATTCCCGTTCCAAGCTCAAATCCCGCCCTATGAACCAGCCTTGGAATAATCCTGAGATACCAGTCTTTCCCATGATGAATATAGAAGTTATATGCCGGGCCATCCTTAAACGGGATCATGGGCATTCCCGGATGGACATGTTTTCCACCCACAAGATGATAAAGCAGTCTATTCAAAGTATCCTTAAGAATAAAGGCCAGCTCATGTATCTCGTAATCTGTTATTTCACCAAAAAACTTACCCTTGCTTTTTGGCGCAATCCAGACTTCAAACGGCCACTGCGAAAAATCCGGGCAAAAAACGGTAAAATACTTATTATCCCCAACCACATTCACAATAGGCTCAAGTTCTAGAGTATCAATATTAATCTGCTTAGGCACTACAACCAGCTGGGAATGAGGATGACGTATAGAAGCCCCGGCTGCCTCTCCAACGTTGTTAAAAATAATCACATGCCCTCGAGTTGAGTTTGTCACAAAACGATGCCGATAAGCGGCAATAATAAGCTCTATCTGGGGCACAGGTAAGGTGTCAATGTCATCTTTATCATCCACAGAATGAATAATTACCTCGTGATAGTCCGTAATAGGGTATTTGTTCTTAATTACCCTAACCTTCCAGCCCCTTTCGTATGGTTTGCCTTCACCTATCCTATAAATCTCCTCACCAGGAATACGCTCAAAACCAGGGCAAAAGACACAAATCTTGTTAATGTTTGCTGCCTCGGCAAGTTTGGTGTCTGTCGGCCTTTTTGTACGGCCTTCAGCCACAATTACCCATCTGTCGGTAGTTATATCCGGAACATACTTAGCCATAAAATTGGTTTATAGTTTATAGTTTATAGTTTATAGTTGACATAAGCAATAATCTCAGAATTCAAAGATTAAAAACTATGAGACTTTCCATAAAAGATCAGTAAGTCAATCTAAAATACAATATCGAACACAACTTTTAACCTATTAGAAATCAACATAATCATATCTGAAAATTTAAAATTGAAAATTTAAAATTGAAAATTTAAAGAATGCTATAAGTCAGCATTTTTAAGACTATAGTAAGAACTAGAAGACAATTCTATAATTTTTGTAAATTTTTGTCGGAAAACTTTTTTTGTAAAATTTGCCAAAAAACCAAAATTGAAAAACCGGCAAAACCCTCATCCGCCAAATTCTCACCGGGTCAAGTATTAGTCGCCATAACCATTCAAGTCCCATTTTCTGCAAAAACACCGGCGCTCTCTTTTTTTTCCCGGCAATATAATCAAAGGCTCCACCGACACCGATATATAGGCCTACATCCAATTTATCCCTCATTTTTTCAATCCAAAACTCTTGTTTTCCCATCCCAAATGCAACAAACAGGACATCTATCCTCCCAATCGCCTCTAACTCAGACTTTAGCTTCAAGTTTCGACCTATAGTTGATTCTCCAGGCTTTGCGTACACAACATTCATGCGTGAGTACTTTACAAGCTGGCGCTTTGCGACCAAAGCTGCCACATCACCAAAACCGCCCATATAGCCTATTCTAATAGGCTTATCATTTGCTATTTTACTAACCATTTCTACTAATTCCACACCTGTAATCCTGTCTTGAGAACTACCCCCGCAAATTAGCTTCGATTTAGCTACCCACCAACCATCAGCAACAGAAACGTCGGAATTTGCCAATATTTGGGCAAATTTACGATTCCTATGGGCCATCATTATAAACTCGCTGTTTATAGTAACTAAATAATGACCGCATCCGGCTGCTTTTGCCAATCTCAATATCTCACGCTCCACTTCTCTTTTACCAAGATCATCTACACCAACTCCGAATACGTTAATACGACTAAAATTACTCCTTTTTTCCATGATGTCTTGACTGTTCTTGTTAAACTAAAGCCTTTAAAATCGTTTTTATCGCCTCGCAATATTCAAGGCCAAAAACAAAATTATGTACACTTTAATTCTAACTCATATAAAGCCCCATGCCTAGTAATGCAATTATTGAACCTGATACATAAGATACTTGATATATAAATATAACTATATTATATAGAAATATATAATATGATATAAGAAACACAAAAGTTGGTGGTCATTCCATATTTTGCCAAGATGCCAGCCTCATAAATTTCCTCAGGCATGAAAACATATTACATCCTCAAAAAACATTACGCGATTTAAGCAAAATCACGAATCTTTTGCCTTCCAGCCTGAATAAATTATTTGTGATTAACACCGGGTTATAAAAAATAGAGAAATTCAGGCAAAATAAAAAAATATAATCGCCTCCCAAAACTTTCCCATTTTCTTCTCTTTTCTCCAAAAAAAACGCAAAACAATCACAAAAATTCACTGCTCACCAAAAAATCAATTATTAAATTGCATTATCCTACCCCAACAACCTAAACATAAAGATTAACCGGCCTGGCATTTAACCGTCCCAATTGCTACAAAAAATTTAGCTTTGCAAAAATGTTCACAGTAAAAAATACTTAAGAAAACAGTAGATTTCACCAAAAAATTACCAGCAAAACCAATAAAATTTTCGGCAACCACGAAACTTTACTTTTGATAACCTATATAGACACAAAGTGGATCAGACAAATACAATATTTATTTATCTTCTCTGCAGAATTTTTCGCCAATTATCAATGTTTTCCAAAGCAACCCCGGTACCATACACCACACACTGAACAGGATCTTCTGCAAGATGCACACTCACACCTATCTGGTTGCTGACATACTTATCCAAACCTTTAAGCTGTGAAGTGCCCCCGCAGAGCACAATCCCCCTGTCGATAATATCCGAGGCCAGCTCCGGTGGAGTTTGTTCAAGAACTGCCTTTATACAGGCAATAATGGCCCCTAGAACCGGATTTATTGCTTCTGTCACCTCTAAAGAATCGACCGTGACTGTCTTGGGCATGCCGGAAATTGCATCCCTCCCTTTTACCGCCATTGTCCTCTTTGAGGTTGAAGCAATTGCAGAACCTATAGCCAGCTTTACTTCCTCTGCCATCCTATCCCCGATAATCAGATTATGTATCCTTCGGATATAAGCAACAACAGCCTCGTTTAATTTATCCCCTCCTGCACGTGTTGAACCTGCCGCTACTATTCCGCCCAAAGAAACGACAGCCGCACCCACCTGTCCGCCTCCAATATCAACAATCATAGATCCGTATGCAGCGTCAATCTGAACCTTGGCACCAATTGCAGCCGCAAGCGGAGCTTCAATCAAATAAGCAGTCTTAGCCCCGGCAGAAAGTGTAGCTTCTAAAACAGCCCGCCTTTCTACTTGTGTAATACCATACGGTACGCAAACCATAACCTCCGGTTTGGCAAAACGCGAATAGGCAAGCACCCTGTCCATAAAATATTTGAGCATGGCCTCACACACCAGATAGTCAGCCACGACACCGTCGCGCAGAGGCCTCTGGGCAATTAGATCGCTGCCGGTTTTCCCGAGCATTTCATGGGCACGTGTCCCCACAGCCACTACCTTACCGCTTAGGGAATCGACAGCCACGACAGAGGGTTCCGAAACAACAATGCCCTCCCCACAAGACCAGACAGAAGAATTAGAAGTACCTAAATCAATACCTAAACGTTTAGAAGAAAATAAAGGAAAACGCATCGGTGGCATTGTAAAACCCCGGCACCTAAAGCCGTCAAGGGGTAGGTATAAATTTATAGACGCAAATAGGCACTAAAGATATCAAACACGAATTGATAATTTTCAATTCGAAATTCGAAATGAAAATTTAAAATTATAAATTAAAAATTTACCAGTTGCCTCCGGCCCCCCTACGGCGAGGCCTCTTGCCAGCCAACCGAAGAACTGGCCAGAAGCGTGTTCAAAAGGATTATATATTTGGGATCAAATTTGAAAACATCCGAAGGATATAGTGTATTTACAACTGGATCACTGTAATATCTCAGCAAATTAGCCTTCGTTCCTTCTTCGCCATCAACATATAAACTGCCATTTACAGTTAATGCATTTGCAGCTGAGTTAAATATGTGATTTTCTCCTCCAAATTCGACATCCGTATCGGCAAATCCTTTTCTTGCAACATATATGCCATCAAGCCTATTTACCATTCCAGCAGTGTACAACCTGTTAACAGTAATATTGCCCCCAACCACAAAAACAGCCGCATTATCCCCGGAAGTTACGGTAACGTTGGACCTAACCCTTAAATTACCATCGACAAAAAACACCGCTTTGCCGCCTATTGTCACACCCCCGTCCACAACTTCGGCATCCCCACCGCAATAATACAGCCCGTTGTACGTGTTGTTACTAATAGTGCAAGCCGTCAACCCGCCGGCAATTGCTTTACTTCTGAACCTGGAAGCAAAGTAATTGTATACCCCGCCGCCGGGAACCAGGGGCTTGATGTAATTTGTAAACCTAATCCCTCCTCCAGGATAACAAAAACCAACAGTTGGGAAGCCGCCAAACGATGAATAACCCGAACCACCGTTGGTAACCGTTACCGAACTGATTGCACCCCCCGAAACCGTAGCTTCCGCCGTAGCACCGCTTCCGGAACCTCCGTATAACAAAACTGTTGTGCCGTTTGAATAACCGGCGCCTCCACTCGTGACATTAACGGCCGTAACCGCACCAGAACTGATAGTGACCGTAGCAACCGCAGCAGTCACAATGGCCTTGCCTTTAATTTTTGCACCTATGCTACCTCCTGCAATCACATAATCCGATTGGTACTTCCCAAAGCATGACCTATCCACATCCGCAGAAATAATTCCCGCAGCCCCTACATCCCCACCCTGCGTTTCAAAAAATTTCGGGACACCCACGCTATATAGAAATCTGGGCCCACCGCTAAAACGCGAATTATTGTTTACCCAATTGTACTCGCTTAGACCCCCACCTACCATACAGGTTGGCATCACATACGCAACTCCTTCAAAAGTACCCGGTGTGGACCCAACAATAAATGTTACAGTCTTGGTAACTGACCCGCCCAATGGGATCGAAGAAGTAATAGGATAACCGCGTTGGTTACCCGCTCCGTCTAGCGGGGCAGGATAAAAATCAGCGGTCCCCGGGGGGCTTGGACAAGTTGGCACACCTGAGTTTTGGTAGTAAAAAAAGAGGTCGGTACCATTCGTAGTAAGTTGTGAACTTTTTATATTTTCAACTTTGAAATCCACATCAACACTTTCTCCGGCGACAAACGCAGTTGTATGCTCCTGGGTCGCACTCTTCCTGGAACTTCCCGCAACCATGCTAACCTTCAAATCGTAACCTTCTTTACAAATAGGTATCCAAAAGGGCAAACCGCTATAGTTAAGCGTTGAGCTGGCAGTACCATCCGGGTACACATAACTGCTTTGACCGGCTGCCCCCATCGCTTTAACCCTCCAGTAATATCTGGTCTCTTCAATAGGCACACGCTCACTTCCCGCCGGAGTAACACCCGGGTTTGCGTTGGCCCAGCCAAGAGGGCTGGCCGCACTCCAGGTAAATGTGACAGTACCCCCGGACCCCGGGTTCGCCGGCAAAGATTTCACTCCCCACATGTTCGAAGGATTTGTGGTGGCAGGGCCGGTAAACGGCTCCCTGGAAACTTCCAGGGTATAACCGGTTTCACTGCTGGAATTATCCATAAACTTTAAATCTATCGATGGTAAATACTGAGAATTACAACCTACACGGTAAGCGGGCAAGACTGGTGGAGTCGCCTCCGCCAGCAAATTATTCGGCGCATTCGGCACAGGACCGCAAGTCACATCCACAATTGTAATAGTGTTTGAATCAATGTCACTAGTGGATGTCAGAATTTTCCAAGTATGCGTGCCAGTGCCATCTAGGCTTGGATTATAATCGTTGCCTTGGGTAGAAACTATGAAATATGCATTACTTGTGTAAGAATAATCGGCGGAAAACTGATAGTCACTAAACCCATCATATCGAACGGTATAAACATAATTCCCGCCGTTCCAGTACAAAAATCGCTTTGATACTCCCTCGTCACAATAACTGAAGCCGTGAAGATCAGTCGGATCAGCGGGATCTTCTAAATGATAAGTACACTTGTAAATACCTTCAGACTCTTCAGCCACAGATGGATACCAAACATTGTTGGTCATCCGCGTATTTATTCGCCAATAGTAATGGGTTGTGGCAGTAAAGCTAACGTTTGTTCCCTGGTAAATCCCGTCGGCACCGTTTTGGCCCTCAAGCACCATGCCAGTAGTGATATTCGTATCCGGCGGAAACGCAGGGTTAGTCGAATATTCAAGCTTTTCCTCTTGGATCAAACTATTCGGAGTCGCTCTGCTCCATCGAAATTGCATATTATTTGGGACAGCATTATACCCTCCCCACGCGCAGAACGTTAAATCAAGCGCTGACGCGGGCACATTTGCCGGGCATGAACTGGGCGTTGTAAAAGTATTGGTGGTCGAATAATTCACCTCGCCGGTTCCCATTTGAAAAGCCTGAACGCGCCACCAGTACTGTGTACCGGCGGCAAACGCGTCGACATTCATATACGTATTGGTAAGAGGACTTGGAGTAAAAATTACACCCGGCCACGGCCCGGATGCACTTGTAGAATTTGTTTCCACACGATACTCAGAAATTCCGGGCGCAGCCGGATTCCAGGAAAATTCTACTCTAAACGCCAGCGGTGAAGGGCTAATGCAATTAATATTGGCACCAGGGCTTGAGGGCGGTGTAAAAGTTCCCGGACAGGTAAATTGCCCGTCGGCAAACACTGAATTATTGTCCGGCGAATTCGTAAATGCCTTGACCCGCAAGGTCCAGGTGCCATTGGCCAGTGAATTTAAAGCATTCGGCAAACTGGTATTTGGCAAACTATAACTATTGGTGCCCGAAACATAATTAACCGTTAGTGGACTGCCATCGCTGTCCGGAGTCCCGCTAAGCGACTTATAAACCTTAAAGTAAGCAATGTTGGCACCACCGTAGCCGGAGGTCACATTCCAGTATATTTGCCCGTTACTATTATTACAATTGGTTGAAGTTACTGTTATTGTGCTATTCGGCGTCGTACAGTGTACATTCTGCTCAGCAAATGTGTAGGCGCCTCCTGTGCCCCCGGTCGAGGACGAACCCAAATTACAGGCTGTAAACCAGGTGACAAATGGAAAATCCCCTGAAGTAATTGATTGCGGAGTCAGGTATTGCCTGGCACCAGCTGCAACTACTTGCGAAGAAATAGTACCTGCTGAGCCGCCGCTTTCGTTTTTAACACTAAAGCTTACGGTTACCGCAGTGCTCCCTGCCCTGTTGTCTAACCATCCCTCAATTGTCGCCGCAAAAGTATCGGCTGCAAAAACACTCTTTATGGCAAATATCAGAAAAAATACAGTCGCCAGTTTAAAAAAAGTTCTCATATTACTTACTCCAAAAGTATTTGCTCGGGAATCTTAGCCCCCAAAGTCGCCAGCAGTTGCTTCAGCTTTAAATAATTGCTTTTTATGCCTTCGTCTTGTGTCCTTTCGTATTCGGAATAAAGAGACGACAAAACGTTCATATAGTTGTTTGTCTGGGTTGTCTTGTCCCCCGTCACCGCCGCCGCGTCAAAATTGCGCCCAATCGCACCGCGAACCTCATCGTCAACTGCCGTGTTGCCTTCCAGATCTTTTATAATTTCCTCTACCTCCGGCGGATATTTAGCCTCGCCGCAAAGTCTATCAATACAGGGAAAATCGTAAAAACCCTTGTCTTTTTCGTATTGAGCCGGATAGTTCTTCTTCATATAATCCTTATACTCATCCAGCTGGACCCGGTAATCATAAGAGCTTGTAGAAAGATAAAAACCGCGCAAAAACTCAAAATCGTCCGTCAATAATTTATATCTAATGTCCGCATCTTTCTCTTCGGAAGCCCTTTGGAAATTTTCCAAAAACTTTTCTTTTAAAAAGTCGCTTGGGAATTTAACATCGTTAACATTCAGAGGATATTCAAAAGTCTGCTCCTGCCCTTTCGTGTCTTTCGACCGGTTCCTGGCTGATAATGTTGAGTAAACAACCCAGAAACTCACCAAAACCACTACCAGAAGGCATAACAGCAGTATCAGCCGGTAATGGTTCGACCCTGGCCAGATTCTAATTCTTTTTGGCTTGAGAACTACCCTGATTCCCCGATCCCAGCTGGGCTTGTCCAATAACTCGGCTTCCTTGGCATCTGCAACAAAGGGCAGTTTAGGCACTACGGTTCTACCTCCCTCCAAACAATCGGGCTCACCCCGATTAGGCTTTGAAGAGTCAAGAGATATTTAGGCTCATATTTAAACACATTAGACGGGTAAATATTATTAATTGGCGATGTAAAATACCTGGCCATAGAAACAATACCCCCCTCTTCACAGTCTACATACAAACCACCATTAATTGTCAAGGCGCCCGATGGGCCTACTCCAGCACTTGGAATATCTGAATCAAAAAAACCCTTTTTTGCAATATAAACCCCGTCAACTCTTGTCACATCGAGCTCAACCGTAATGTTCCCACTCACAATAAATGTGGCTGTGCTTTGCGCGTCTGGAAGCACAACATTATCCGCAATTCTCAAGTTGCCGTCCACAATCATCACCAAATTGCCGGAAGGAAAAATATCAATATTGCTTAAGACTCGCTCTGTCGCCCTGCAAAGCTTAATGCCAACACTCATACCGCAATTCTCAGGAGGAGCTTTTTCCATAAGCCGGGTGTAAAAATAGTCGTAAATTCCGCCACCGGGAACTTGAGGTTTTATGTAATTACCCAGAATCTTACTATTCCTAGAAGTAACTTTAGAATCTATACTCTGCGCCACAATAATATAATCAGATTGATATTTCATGTCTGGAGAGGGAATGTCAGCAGACCTGAAACCAACCGAGATATTAGCGGCTGCTCCAATATCCCCCCCGACAGTTTCGAAAAATTTATCAACAGAAACGCTGTAAGTAAAACCTCCGGACCTGTTATTGGAAAAATCAGGATCTACCCCCGGACTTGGCAAAAATGAACACGACGGTACAACATAGGCATATGCGGTAGCTGAAGTCTCCACAGGGCCAACCGCAAAACTAACAGGTACCTCAGCAGTCCCTCCGGCGGGGATTGATCCAACGGCATATTCCTGGTTAACATTGTTTCCATCCCTGGGTGGCACGGCAACCCCGGACCCCGGACAAACCGGCAAGCCGGCACCGTTATAGAAGAAATAGAACCTTGTCGGAGCTGAAGCGGTCAGTGAATTATTTCTCACCTCAACCCTAAGGGTCGCATTACTGCCCAACTCAAACGTCTGTGTAACAACACCGGCATTATTTCTCCAGGAACCGGGAACTATACTTGCTGACAAATCATAAGATATATTCACACAGTTCAGCGTCGTAACAGCCGTTCCGGGCACAGTTGTAGAATTTGCCGGATAAATATGTGAACTGTCCCCAGTTGTATTACTATGTGCCTTAACACGCCAGTAATATGTTTTGCTATTGGCCGGCACAACCTGGTCTCCAGCAGTCCCTGGGTCCACATCGCTGCCTACAGTAGTATCCATTGTGTTTGCAGCAGACCACACGAATGAAGGTGTAACCAAACCAGTACCACTTTTCTCGGCAGCGCTCCTATTAATAGTCTTTACCCCCCATGGGGATGGTAGTGTCGCACTTGTCCAGGCGGCACCGTTAACATCCAACCAGAAAAGGTCTTCAGTTGTCGAATTGTCTGTGAATGTAAAAGTCACAGTAGGTGCTCCCGCCGAACACCCGGCCACCGCCGACAATGCAGATGGGTTTGCAGGGCTAACTGTAACCGTAACCGAAGCCGATGTTGATCCACCAGCATTTGTGCAAGTCAGTGTATATGTTTTGTCTACTGTCAGAGCCCCTGTTGATGCAGTGCCGTTGTTCATGGTAGACCAATTCCCCGCCGGCATATTAAGGGTATTGGTACAGCCAGTTGGAGAGCCTGATATTGTCCAAGTTAAAGTTGATGCTGTATTGTAGGCAACTGGATTCGGGCTCGCAGTCAGTGTCACTACAGGCGCTGCTAAGGTTGTAAAGCTCATAACAGATCCAAAAGCGGATCCGCTAGCGTTGCTTGCGATTGCACAATAGTAATACAGTGTACCAGTAGTTAAACCTGTAAGGCTTCGGCTGTATGAAACGGCTGCGGAACCTGAACCTAAACTGGTACCCCCGCTAAGTGGGGCTCGCGTGCCAAAAGTATCATTACAGTTCGCACCAGGGTTGGTTGAACTATAACGAAACCAGCCTGTAGTTGCAGCACCGTTTGGATTAGCGGACCCGTTTAAGGTTGCGGTGGTTGTAGTTATGCTGGTTGCTGCGGAAGTTGTAACCGTTGGTACTGGTGTGTAAGTATATGTTGCATATATTGAATATGTCGTGTTGCTTTGCGGTGTACCTGCCGGGGCAGTTGCAGGAAATGCAGTTCCCCAGGTTAAAGCAAAGTATCTGAAGTTATTAGTACCTCCAATACTATCCAGTTTTGGATTATTTAGATTATTATTTGTGCCGTTTGTCGTATACATCAGCCAGTAAGAAGCATTGGCATTTAGAGTTGCCGGAGTAACTGCAATCGTATTCCAAGAATTGGCAACCAAAGTCCCTGATGCAGAATTTGTAACTTTGGTTCCCGGTACGCCTGCATTATCGTTGTAAATTACCACCGCGTAGCTTTTGCTGCCTGCAGCACCAACATTTCCGACATACACTGACATACTGGTAACTGTTCCGGATGTAGAACCCATTGTAAACCTGGTACCACCAACATTATTTTGATCACAACAATCAGAGAATGCACCAATGGAACCGTACCCAAATGTTCCAGTTGCAGCGACCTGGCCTTGTCTTGCAAAAGTCGCAGGTTCGGAAAGATTGCTTGCTAACTTATCATCACCCCCAAAAGGCCTTGTTACAGTTGGAGAAACTAAAGCCTGGAGAGGCTCCCAGAAACTTTCAGACTTATCACCTAAGTAGATCACAAACGCCGCCGATGCACTCAAGCCTACAAAAATCAAAACCAAAACGAGACCTGCTATTCTTAGCTTACACTTAACTATAACTTTTTGTATTTTTTTTCTATCTTGGGCAGACTGAACCACTAAAAAAACTTCCTCTAATTTGATGGTAGAGTAGCCATACCTGGGTGTCAAGGAAATTCAGAAGCCGTATGGAGAGTATTTACCACCAACAACAGGAGTTGCTGCCGTAAGTAACCCCTTTTGCAATAAAAATAAAGTAATTAAAAGAAAAAGTGCAACAACCGCAGCCAAAATTACCAGTCCGTTTTCCCTATAAAAATTCTTCTTCGTCAGACCGGGCGCGATATAGTATGGCGTTATATCAGCCATTCTTCTGTCAAAACTCTGCAATGTCGAAAGAGGCGGTACTCCGGCGATAACAGAATCAGGCATAACTTAAGCCTAAACCATTAAAACAAAAATATCAATAAATCGCCGGCAAACAACTATAAGATAAATATTGTCTAAACTATAAGCTAATTATTTAATGGCGAGAGCTCATAGGTACAAAAACGTGGTTCAGCGATATATACTCGGTTTCCTACAACCTCAAAAATGACATAAGGTTCAGCGGCACCTGTATAAAGATCAAATCTTTTAAAACCTAACCTTCGTCCGTGGGCGTCTGTCCAGTTATGGACAAAACCTACAAGAATTTTAAACCTTTCTCTCTGATAACCTTGTTGGTAATTTAGGTACATCTCCCTGGTCAATCGCTTTGGGACACCACCGGGGATGGGCCAATTGACGTTAACATCATACGTTTGCCCTTCATCCATTTCCAAACTGCATCGCTGAAGGATTCTTAAGTCAGCCTTATGGCTGTAAAGCCCAACTTCGTTAAATCGACCAAATTCCAGATTTTCAGGAACCTGCATGTTATACGCCGCTTCAAGATCAGCGGGAGTACCGGATAAAAGGTGATTTATAAATTCCCAAGCCATATTGTAACTTTCCTCCTCGGCAAGCCTTGCCCATGCTTCACGCTGCGACGGATTGTATGGGTCGAGTCCCCGAATCCGGTCAACTGCTCCCCCGGGTGGTGAAGTAAGACCAGATTCCCATGGCGGCGAGACAGGGTCAACGGTAATTGGCCCCAAGGTTGGCACCGGAGCCATTGTCGGCCTCATTTCAACTGTCGGCGCAAGCTCGGCATCGGAATTACTCCAGCGGATATCATTTCTTATTATCCCGCCACATAATTTGATCGACTCCTCACCCGGTCCGCATCGTCGTCTGTCTGCAGTCCTTGCATCATCCTGGTCCTGATACATAATTCCCTTATAATCAGTCCCCGCTCCTTCTATAGTCCACCCCGACATAACAATCCTATCTATCTCAATGGGCTTTCCGTTAAGTTCTCCGTAAAAATGCAGATGCTGGCCTTCTGTAGTACCCCCGGGAGGCGATTCACACGAAACATAACCAAGAGCATCTCCCTGCTCCACATACTGTCCTATTTCAACCAATATATTATCAAGGTGCATATAACCCGAAGTAAATTCCTCCCCATGGTCAATTTCGACAACACTGTGGAACTTATCAGCTGTATCATTTTCATTGCCAACAGCAGTCACTTCCCCGTTTGCAATGGCCCGAACAGTTTTTTCCATGTAAGGATTACTCCCAGGACAAGCCCGCCGCACTCCAGCTGGTGTTACGTCAATTGCATACTTTACACCATTTGATAATGCGTCACTATGCGGGCCGCCTGTATACCACCACGTTTCATACGGACTAAACGGCAATATCAAGCTATATTTCAACCTCCCTTGAAGGTCAGATGTCTTCGGGGTATCCTCTTCCCCGCATACGGCACCGCCGTATACGGCAGCAGCTACTGCCATAGCAGTTGGAGTAATGTAGCGGGCAAGTTTCTTTGGTAAATATTTTGTAATATCAGGAAAATTTAACTTTCCGGGGCGATTTACAGCCTGTTCCGCTGCAACAGCCAAACCAACATTAGCGTCAATGTTGCCTCTCAAATCTTCATGAGGAAAAATTCCATCCTCTTTCATACGCAAATTTTATATAAACCGAAAGGCTTCTCTTGTCAACGAGGGAATGGGTCATAAACTGCCCGCAAACTTGTCACACAAAGATTCATCGTGGTGGAAGCTTATGCGACATAAGGTTCAGGCTTTACCTCATTTCGGTTATACGAATCTACAAATCTATTCTACCCGACTACCGACCTTATTGGCCCATCGACCATACCGACCACCACATTACAAATCAAAATATATCAAACAGTTATTTTTATATATCCTTTATGTTCTATTTTTTGTCTTTGACTTTTCCCCCCACTCTGTTAAAATTCTCACAACAGAGCCAGTTTATGAAAAAATTGGGACAATACAGAGTCGCTTATTCAATAATAGTCTTAGCCACAGTCGCCATCCTTGCAACTATTGCCATATTTTACGCAAGGGGTTTTAAACCAAACCTCCAAAATGGCACAATAGACAGAACCGGGCTCATAGTCGCCAACTCCACACCTACCGGTGCAAACGTTTACATAGACGGACGTCTAGCCTCTGCAACTAATACGACTATAACTTACTTAGAACCTAAAACCTATCAGATCAGGATCGAAAAAGACGGTTATTCACCCTGGGAAAAAAGCGTCGAAATCAAAGAGGACCTGGCAACAGAAATCCATGCCCTTCTCTTCCCGCTAGCGCCCGAAATAAAACCGTTAACCATCACTGGCGCAGTAAACCCCACTCTTTCCCCGGACGGCACTGAAATCGCCTATGGCGTCTCGGGAGAAAAAGGCGGGATTTGGATATTACCAATGGAATCCAGTCCATTCTCGTTTCGCCAAAATGCAAGGCAGGTTGCCAAGAATACAAGCAAGTTTGACTTCTCAAAAAGCACCTTTATTTGGGATCCAGATTCAAAACAGCTTATCACCCGTTTTGTTGACTCAAGTGGAAATGCAACTGCCAACTTGCTGCTGGACACTGAATCGGCAAATCAGGAGCCCAGAGATATCACAGCTTCACTAACTGCAACGCTTGCCAGTTGGCAGCAAATTATAAACGAACGCACCCAAACTGCGACATTAAATGTCCCAGATGCAGTCAAAAACGCCACAGCATCCGCATCCGTTGCTTCACCATCACCGGCATCAACATCAAAACCGACAGCCAGCCCCGCTCCGAAAGCAATTGTAAATACATTAGTTCTTAATTATTTCCCAACAGGCATGATACTTTCTCCCAACGAAGAAAAAATTCTATACAAAAATAACGAGGGTAAATACAAAGTTTACAATTTAAAGGAAGAGAAAGAATTCACCCTGCCGGACTTGCCCCAAATAATTAATATTTCATGGTTTCCTGATTCTGACCACCTGGTAATTGCCCAAAACGGTTCAATTTCCATAATCGAATCAGACGGTACAAATAACATAACAGTTTATACAGGAAAATTTGAAAACGGTTTTGTATTTGCCCACCCTTCGGCAACCAGGCTAATAATACTCACAACTCTTACACAGCAGGAAAGTTCCCCCGCTAACCTCTATTCAATAAACCTTAGATAGTTCGTAGACAGGCTATTCACCCCCCACTGCACTTGCCGGTTTTGCGATAACCAACAGCCTTTTCCAGGTTGTTCCCGGTGGATAACATGTTTGCAATACCAGAATTTGCTCTTGTGTCACAAGCGTAAAATAACTGACATCCTCCGGTTCAGTTATCTTTTTTTCCGTAACTTTATAGTTAAACCTCTTGTTATTAAAAAACACTACAACATCATCCCCCGCCACTAAATCATTCAAAAGATAAAAAATCGCATTATACCTGGGAACGTTAAATATCGTATCTGTTGAATGAGCAAATAAGTATGTAACACCCGCCTGCCCCGGGAAAGACGTACCTAAGGCGTGTGCCACACCGCGCTTGAGAGCTTCATTATAAACTGCTTTATTAGAAGCATCTACATTGGGAATAACAGGTGCATCTGCTCCAATCTTTTCAACGATTATCGAAAAATTCGGGTCTTTTGGCACCAATAATTTTACATTCTCATCTTCTCTACCCAACAAAGATCCGAACGACCGGCCACCACCCGAAGCCGACTGTGCCACTTCAAACTTTTTACCAGAAATACCGTCAATAGCATGACCAATATACGCACCCATAACCGGCCAAAAAGTAAAACCTATGGCAACAAAAGCGCCAATAACTAAAAAGTTTCCGATGGTCCTGACCAAAAGGACTTTTTTGTCAATTCGCATAGGGATATAGATTATTATAGAAGGTGAGCGTTAAATTTAAAAACCGACACATAGCAGGTTGTGCGAAGCGCAAGGCTGATATATAATCTGGCAACATGCGCCCGTAGTTCAACTGGATAGAACAGTCGCGTCCTAAGCGATCGGTTACAGGTTCAAGTCCTGTCGGGCGTACAAATTATAATAAAAGGAGTTCGCTTCCAGGTAAAGCGAAGACTCTCGAAAGCAGCTCCATCCTAAATTACATAGGCGATAATTCAGTAGAGCCAGTAGTCAATTAACAGCCGGAAGTACGGGTATACTTTTGATCTAACTCGATTTGAGATACAGACATATAGATTATCTTTAAGCTGCAAAGCGATTCCAAACTCAGCGTGTTTTTAAGCGAAAGCTGTGCAGCCAATTTATTGTCGATATAAACAGGCAGCGTCGAGCCCTCTACAAAAACGTAATACAAATTAGAATCGCTTGCATAAGTAATTTTGTAGCTGTCTGTCACCAGGGGGAAATTGGCTGTATTCACAACAACTTTATCCTTAAAAAAAGGCTTAAAAGTTACGCTAAGGCTCGCCTTATTAAGCGAATTTGGATAATAAATGAGAGTAAAATAAACAAGAACAGCAAAAAAAACCAGAATTAGCCCCTGGAATGCTACCATCATTGGCTTGTGAATACCCTCTTCCAACTTAATACCCCCTTGAAACCGCAAACTGATGAAGAGATAGCAAAAGCGCGATAAACGTAAAAACTAAAATAGCCAAAGAAACGACAGGATCCAAAAGGAAACCGGTAAATGAATTGTCCCGACCAAAATGCCTCCTCCCAGGCTCCTGGAAACTGCGGCTTTTTTTCTTTTTCATGGGCAGGCTTAATTTAAGCTTATAACTTTAGCTTTACCCGTGTCAAACACAATACATCGTTACACATAGTTACATTGTTATATTGATATATTGGTTCTATAAAAAAGTTCTTAGACAATCTAACCATCTATCCAACTATCTAACTAACTAACTAATAAAGTCGGGGTGCTGGGAATTGAACCCAGTGTCTCTCCGTCCCGAACGAAGCGTGTTACCGATACACTACACCCCGCAATAACAATCTAAAATTCCTTAGGGAATTATACCAACTTTTAAAAATGAAGGGAGTTGATTACAGACAATTAGTACTGACTTGGGCAAGAAGTACAGATACATCCTGCAAGGTAACCGAACCATTAGGTGGACCCGACCTCCATGGCTGGCCCGGGAATGGACTTGGAGTTCTGTCATACTCTCGACCATCTGCAATACCATTTCCATTAAAATCACTATTGTACCTCATCCCGACAGCATTAGGTTGGCCACCATCGACAGTGCCTACGTAATAAAGAGCTGCAAGCACATCACCAAGGGTAACTGCCCGGTTTTTTGGCGAATTTGGGCTGGAAGCAGATAGATTGGGCACTGGCACATCACCAAAATCCCACGGGTTATTTGGGTCTCTTTGGCCGCCAAGCCTCCAGTTCCCTCCAAGCTCCTTGGCATCACTGCAGCCATCACCATCTGTATCTGCCAAAACTGTCGGAGTTGTAAAACTCATAACAGACCCAAGACCAACTCCACCGCCATTGGCGGCAATTGCACAATAGTAATATGTGCTTCCAGAGGTCAAACCCGCAATTGGCTGGTTGTACGCAACATCACTTGTCCCCGCACCCAAGAGGCTCACGTCAGTCTTAGTACCGAAAGTGTCATTGCAATTTTCCCCCGGACTAACTGAATCATATCTAAACCAACCGCCTGTTGCATCGCCATTTGGATTAGCAGTTCCATTTAAAGTTGCAGAAGTTGAAGTAAGATTTGTCTGAATATTTGTGATAACAGTCGGTGCAGGCTGTGAAAGCGTATCAAAGCTCAAGACGGTGCCGAACCCGTAACCACCCTCGTTCCTTGCGATCGCACAGTAAAAATATTGGGTGGAAGAGTTTAGGCCATTAACCGCTTTGCTATACGCAACCGCGCTTGTGCCAGCACCCAACGAAGTTACCGGACTCGTTGCAGTACCAAACGTGTCGTCGCAAGTACCCGGATCAACAGTGTCATATCTAAACCATCCGTCAGTAGCACTATCATTTGGATTACCACTGCCGTTCAAAGTTGCCGCAGAAGTTGTAACACCGCTCACAGCAGAAGTTATAACTGTCGGCGGAGCCGCAGCCAGCACATCCGGCTCAAAGTCATAAGTTGTACCATTAATGGTAAGGTTGTCCACATTACCGTCAAATACCTCTGGGGTTGATCCAGGCCCAATTTCCAACCTGAACCCACCCGTACCATCTGCCCTATTAACAATTACTGGCGAAGAAGAAAAAGTGTTTACAAACGCAACATACTCAGAAAGTGTTCCGCCGGTAAATCCGGGGAAAATACTCGAAGTCCAAGCACCTGATTCAGTATCCCATGTTTGCCATTGACCAGGTTGTTCTGCCCGTGCTTGTTCTTCAGGATCAAAACGAACCACATCAGTACCATAATCAGTCGTCACGTCTATCAAAACAACCGGATATTTGTTCCCATCCGCAACGCTGGAAGCAAAGGTAGAGTAATCCAAATTGGTTACACTTGAAAGTTGGGTACCTGCAAAACTAGTACGGTGTACCGCTATTCTTGAATTACCATGAGTCCCCGTAAACAACCTTACGCTACCAGTACCAAGTGGTGCGATATCCGGACCGGTTACAAACGTACCGGATCCATCCGGGCTCTGAACCTGGAATGCCCAACCATTCATATTACCTTGTGAAACGACAGTAGCCGCAAGAACCTGGTTGACAACAAGGGTTAGGACTAAGACAACAGAAAGTATAGGCAGTGCGAGAAGCTTAAATATTATATTCGCGTCTTTCTTCATTCTACAATCGCGAAAGTATATACTAAATCGTCAAAATAATCAAGTCAAGACAGTCTAAGTAGATCAAACAATGTCGGTTACCGGTGCATGGTTACCAGTCTATGGTTCCTAAGTTTATTGTTTTTGGTTAATGGTTAATACGTCTCTTGCCACATACCGTCCGTCGCGCTACTATGGAATTAATGCCCGATATGATCGCAAACAGACTACAGACTACAGACTACAGCAAAAAAAGGACAGTAGTCGGTAGTCGGTCGACAATCAGCAAACCCGCCTTCACCCTCATCGAACTCCTGGTGGCTTGCCATCCGAAGCTTCAGCGAAGGAAAGCAATTCCTGGCTTTACTTTGATCGAATTGCTGGTGGTTATCTCAATTATCGCAATTCTTATGGCCGTTGCCACAGTTTCCTACACCAACGCCCAGCAAAAAGGCCGCGACAATAAACGCAAGGCAGACCTCAAAGCCGTCCAACAAGCACTGGAGATTTACTTCAACCAAAATGGAAAGTACCCAATTGACGGAGGAGCCGGCGGTGAAATCACCTGCAATGTTACCGGTGACTCCAATCCCCAACCATGGGGCACAGAATTTGATTGTGATGAAAACGGCTCCTCAACTGACCCAACAAAAATAACTTATATGAATCCACTGCCCAAAGACCCAGTATTTGTTTCAGGTTCAAGCCAAAACTATTATTATGACCAGACCGGCACAAGTACGTACATCCTCAGTGCCAGATTAGAAAACACTAAGGATCAGGATTATAGAGGACACCCTACCACAAATACTTCCTGTACACCACAAGGCTGGACAGCAGCCAATCTTGAACGAAACTACTGCGTCATCAACCCGTAAAATTTTTAACTTTAAACCTGTCCGCAATGCTACGCATAGCGTTGCAGGCGGACCGTAAACTGTAAACAAGAAACCAGCGCAGAGCGTTAGTTAATGGTTAATGGTTCGTGGTTAATCAGGGCTTTCTAAAAGCTGGGATAAAAACGATAAAACACAAACGACCTACAAAATTTGAACCTAATATGTTATGATGACGGCGTATGACAAACAACGATTTAATAACCCAAGACCCAAAAATCTTAGGCGGTAAACCAATCGTCGCAGGTACAAGGATGTCGGTTGAAAACATTCTTGAGCTGCTTTCTTCTGGTATGGAAATTAGAGAAATACTCAAAGAATATCCTTTCCTGGGGAAAAAACAGGTGCAGGCTGCAATCGGCTATGCTGCCAAGCTGATCAACAAAGAAGAGAGTTACGTCTTTCGCAAGCCCTCTACTGTCGCCCATGAAATTTCTGGCCGACGTTAATATTCCCCAATCCGTAATTTTATTTCTTAGCAAGGCCGGTTACGATGTTTTGGACATTAAGAAAAAAAGCCTAAAATTAACAGATACAGAAATTGTTAGTATCGCCAAAAAAGAGAACAGGACTATACTTACAAGAGACAAAGATTTCATCGCCTTGACCCAATATCCGCAGTCCAAGCAAGAAACTACTGCCTCATCAATCCGTAAGTTGGTTGACAGTTGATCGATAGTTGATAAATTGAATATTTACTTAGATGCAACAGTTTCTAGCGCATCTACTCTTGGTTCCAGATCATCTACTTTCATTTCAACATCCCCCAATGCGCCTACTGTGCTCAACAACAACCGCACCCACAGTTTCCGCAAGCGGTACAATCCTGTGCTCTATATCTGCCAGTGCTCTCGAATGTGCAGCCTGAATTTGCTTTACATCCTTAATGTCTTCTTTAATAGGCTTCAGTTTTGTGTCTAACAACCTCGAAATTTGATCTAAACTAATATTTCCCGATTTCATTCTTGTCTTGAATCTTTATTTGGTATTTCCTGATCGCGTAGTCTTCAATTGGCTTGAAACAATTATCACAGAACACTCCGGTTCTTAGCCTTTTACCGCTAAGTGAATTTCTGGTAAATGTTCCTACTTGCCTCCCGCAACCGTCGCAAATTGAAATGATTGGCATAGAAACCAATCTACATTAAGCAGCAAAGCCAAACAAGTAGAAAAAATTTACCCAAATCTAACTCACCAGCACCAAAAACCCGGCCAGAAGCGCGATAAAGCCAATAAACAAATATTCCAAAATCACTCGCCTGGTAGTATCACCCTTCATGTGGTGGTAAACATAACCCCAAACCAAATAAAACAACACTAACATCATAAGAATCAGGTATTGCCTGGTGGCGTCAAAGCGCGAAAGATAAACCGCAATTACACCAACACCTAACCCCAGATATAAAAATGTATGCCAGAATATATCGTGTTCTTTAATCATAGTATCGCCCCGCTTACCGCATACCAGATTACCAGTAGCACAAACCCCAGTAACCCAAGATGCGCCAATATTCCGCTTCTAAGCTTTAGATGCTCGCGGCGCACAACCATCACAACTTCGGCCGCAAATAATACAAATATAAACCCGACTAAACCTAGCGTTATGCCTTTAGAAATAGAAAACTGGTTACTTGCAAGGACTGTGGCAGACTGCCCCACGTTATCCCCCACAATAATATCCGCCTGTGCAACAGCAATTGGTGTCGGGCTTGAGGATGGACTTGGCTCAGGTGATGGTGCAGGGGTTAACGTCGGGGTCGGGCTTGCCTGCGCAAACGAGTTGCGTATTGGTGTCGGGATTGGAGTAACGACAGGAGCCGGTGAGGGTGATGCCTGCGCCAAATTCTGCGGCACCGGAACCTGGGAAACAGGTGTTGCAAACAACTGCACTACCAGAATCCCCTCGTGTCCGGTTACATTTCCCGAAGCAACTGCAACCCCAATTTCCTTAAAGCCCCGGTCAAGTAAATTACTTTTGTGCGAAGGCGAATTCATCCACGCATTGACAACAGATTGTGCGTCACCAAAATCACGGGCCAAATTTTCCCCTGCGTACACGTATTTATACCCGACAGAGTTCATAAAACTCCACGGGCTTTTCCCGCTCGGGCTAAAGTGCGCCCAGTAATTTTCCGCAAACATATTAGAAGCTTTAGCTGCAGCCGCCTGTGCCAGAAGCGGATTATAGGAAACCGCTCCTACCCCATTTTCTGTCCGCTTAACGTTGGTAAGCTCAATAATCTGATCAGCAGTAAAAGTAACCACACCAAGAATCTGGGGAGCGGTAAATTTGATGACATAAAATCCGCCAATTGTAAAAGCAAATATCTGCATGTAGGCAAAAAGTGCAACGAGTGACAAACCGTGTGCATGGTGTTGCTGTCCATCCTCGTGAAGATGAGGCAAAACGTGGTGATGGATACGCCTGAAATGTCCGGCTATGTGTTTTTTTACCACAAACTTATATTACATTGTTAGATAGCTTGATTGCTAGATTGTTAGTCAATCAAGACCCCACTAAAAAGCCCCAACCATGGGCAGGGGCTATTAGTCTAAACACGAATATACTAGTCACATCAGTTCACATTAACATGATCAAAGTGTGTTAGAAGGTGCATTTACTGTAACACCAACACTAGAACTTGCAGGCCCGGTAGTAATACCTACCGTACCGTTTGTGTTTTTCTTGGCCTTATTTTTACCTGTCTTTGCCTTTACCTTCGCATTGACACCAACAGTCGTCGCATTTAATTGCGAAACAGGCTGCACAATAGAATTCGTTTCCCCTGCAGTATTAGTTGATCTCGCACCATTGGCATCAATCGTTACATCAAGACCGGTCACACATATACAACAATTCGGCAATTGAGCAGTATTTGTCGAACCGCCAACAACAACATTTACCGAACTGGTTGCTGCACCGGTACCAATGGTTACATCGCCTCCGGTGTTGCTGCTTGCTGTATTACCACCTGTGCTTGCGCTAACATCTGCATTCACACCAACAGTAAGACTGTTTGACTGTGAAACTGTAGAAACGCAAGAATTTACAACATTTACGGTATTTTCGGAATTCGCACCATTATTTGTTATAGCAATAGTGGTATCTGCAAATGCAGCACCAGCAAGACCTGATGCAATAAGTGCACCAGCTGCTATTGTTCCTCCAACTTTAAACATCAATTTTTTCATTTATTGTTCACCTCCTTTCGTTATCCATCAATAATCGCCCCCCACACGTACGTTTACCCTGAGTAAATCGAGGGGTAGTTTCGAAAAAACCTGAAACATGATCGAAATGAGCACAACAGGATGGGCAGAACATAATAATTTACTTCCTTTTGGGATAAAAGCGAGTCCTAATTCGCATCGGTAAATGTATAATTTACCGACAGTTTATGTCAACTGGAACAAAAAGGGCAAAATGGGGTCAAAAAAATACAAAGTATAGCCGCCCATTCTTACAATATCCTGTCCTAATAATCAATTCGTGAAAGTTTAAGAAATATCTCTGTGTTTCTGAAGTCTCTCCTCAAAAACATTTGATGCAAACTCGCCGGGGCTAACCTCTGGTAGTTGTTTTCTTCCCTTCCTGAACCTTGCAAGATACACTCCAAGTGGCGCTGCAGAAAACATCGATGCATACCCCAGCACTCCAACTCCTGTATCTGGCTGTTTAGCTGGAGCTTTCCCCGAAAGCACTTTTTCCCCGCCTGCCTTCTCACCGCTTACTGTAACGTTGACCGTCTGGTTATTGTTTTGTTCCTGGTGCTGTTCTTGACTGTTATCATTGTTATTGGTGTTTGTACTCGTGTTTCCCCCAACAGTCGGTGTTGGAGTAGGAACTGGCGATGGTGTGGGCGTTGCAGGGTTGCAGGAATCAGGATCCTTAACGAATACATAATCTATCATGTCGCTGCCGGCATAATTTGGTGGTGTTCGCACATCACTTGTCCTTGTCGCATCAACCTGGTACCAGCAAAAATCAGCATTTGGAACATCCACTTGGACTTTGAAATCAGATACCCCCTGCGCAACATTAACTGTTTGCGATTTGACAAAAGCCTGGGACTTTAACCAACCTTGGCTTTCCGGCTCCTGTCTTGAACCGAATATTAGTATATAAACATTATCCGAACAATCCGGATTTGCTGCCTTATTATAAAAATAGCCAGTTATGGGGTTACCAGACAAATGGTTTCCAGAATATTCAAACCTTCCGTGAACATCCGTTGAGACACACGGGCCCACAGATGGACTTGGTGTAAGTGAAGGTGTATTTGTTGGTGTGGGGGTAGGGCTAGGGGTCTGATCACCTTCAAAATTATGACTTGCCAACACTTGAGTGTTAACATTCAGCGAAACAACTAGGGCAACTAATGCCGAAATTATCGCCGGAGCAATAAATTTTACTGCTTTTTTCATATAAAGTTTTGGCAGGGAATACCAGTGAGCAGAAGATTAAAGTTGCTATATTCTAGATAGTTATTTTAAGTTTGTCAAATTCCCCTGATAATATAATTTATTAATATCTACTAGAACTTACAATATCAAACATTACTCACCACAAGTTATATTTTTTTACTACTATAAACAATCGTAGCCCCTCCACCATTTTCGTAGTACTCAAGCTTTATTACATGAAGCCCGGCTGTCATACTTTTGGTAACTTTATATGTAGTTGGTGGTTGGTCTATCCACTTGTCTATTACCAATTGCCCATCGATAAAGAGCCTTATACCATCGTCTGCAGTAACTGTAAACTCATAAGTCCCTGCCTCAATGGTTTCTGTTTTGCCAAATCGTGCGCTAAAGTGGTCGTTTGGTATCGCCGGGTCTGGGGATCCATTACCCCAGTTGAAATTTATACTTAATTCTTGCCTAATAATCTTGGCAATTCCCGACAGACTAATATTGTCGAAATATTCTGCTACGAAAAAATCGCCGCTTGGCGGTGTATCTATTTTGGCATAAGAAAATTTTGCAACTGCCCCACCGCTGTTTTCGTAATATTCAACTTCAATGTCATGCTCTCCGGCTGTTACTGCTTTATCAACCGTATAAGTTGTCGGTGCATGATCGTTCCACTGGTCAAGTATCATAACGTTATCCAGATAAACCCTAATCCCATCATCCGAAACCATCGTAAATCGGTAATTCGCTGCCTCAAAAGTTTTCCTGGCTTTCCATCTGGCTATGAAGTGATCAGCATTAATGGCTGCGTCCGGAGAAACACCATCCCAATCAAAATTAATTTCTGCGTCATTCCTCACCAAATTGGCAGCTGTCGTCGGTATAGTTGGAGATGAACCATTACCCGCATTCCAATAATACCCTTGGTAATCGCCAGTCGGTGGTGGAGGCGGTGGGAGTGAACCAGTTTTTAAGTAACCAAATTGCAAAACTGCCCCACCGGTTTTTTCATAATATTCTACCTTGACCTCATGCATACCCGCAGTTATATCTTTAGAAACTGTATAAGTAGTTGCCGCCTGGTCTATCCACTTATCCAGGATTAATACATTATCAATATATACCCGCACACCGTCATCAGCCGTTACTTTAAATTCGTAAGTACCTGCTTCAAAATTGTCATTTTTAACATATCGTGCCGAAAAATTGTCAGCTCCAATTAAAGGATCCGGCGAGCCATCGTCTCCCCAATCAAAGTTAATAGCTGGTTCATTTTGCTGGACTACCGAAGTACCCGATAACGTTATGTTATTAAAATATTGAGCCAGAAAGACACCGGCTGCCGGTATCGGCGCAGGCGCTTCGTCTATAATTTCCCAAAAAAGTTTTGCAACCGCCCCCCCGGTATTTTCAAAATATTCCATTTTAACATCATGTTCTCCGGCTGTTAAAGTAATATCCGCACTATATGTCGTAGGTGGCTGGTTTACCCACTTATTGATTATCAAATTACCGTCAACATAAATTCTCACACCGTCATCTGCAGTGGTCGTAAACTTATATTTTCCAGCCACAAAATATTGTTTTTTTGTCCAACGCACCGAAAACTTATCAGTCCCGATACCGGCAGCCGGAGATTTACTTCCCCAGTTAAAATCAACAACCGTATCTTGTCTGGTCAATTTTGGGACTCCATACAAAGTCATATTTGTAAAATATTCACCCTTAAAGGGTGGCATTTCCAAATAATTGGCAACATAAGTCGTATCTGCTGCTGGCGTCGAAATTCTACGAGAAATCGCACCACCGTCCGACCAGTTGGCAAATTGGTAATTTTTACCACCTAAAACTTGAATAAGTGGCGCCTTAATTTCACGCTCGAAACTAACAACGCCGGTTACCGTTTTTGGTGTACCAATGAGCGTACCGTCTAAAAATAATTGCATGCCTCCAGGGCTTGTCAAAAGGGTAAAGTTGGAAGTTACCGGATATACACTCACAGATTTTGAAGAAACGAGGTTATCGTAATCACGTGCACTGACTTTAATTTCAAACCAGCTTTCTGCAGAATCCTCACCAGTCATCGGGACGGTAAACGACCCGCTTGTCCCGACTATTGGACCCAAAAATGGATGTATATGGGTCTGGTGGTGAAGTAAAATTTCAGTCGATACTGCGCTTGATGGCAAGTCAATTCCACGTCCGTCTACTGCCGATGCTATCCAAAATATTGTATCGCCCGCTTTGTATTTGGCCCCATCTGAAGGCGCTCCAATAGATATAGTCGGTGGTACGCCAACATTAATTATGATAGGTACAGATTGTGCACTGTTCACACCATCAGAAACTGTAAGTTGAACTGTAAAACTCCCCAGGCTAAAAATTTTAGTAGGGTTTGCCAGAATACTTTGTGTTCCATCTCCAAAATCCCAAAGATACGTTAGAGAGTCACCGTCTGGATCATACGTCCCACTGCTAGAAAAATGTACAGCAAGCGGCGCATCGTCACTTGTAGTCACATCTGCAGAAGAATTGGCAATCGGTGTCTGGTTGCTTACAGAATAAGTTATCTTATATAACCGTCCTGGGAAATACGTTATGTAGTACAAAGAACCGTCTTGCGCCACCTTAAAATCAACAACACTGCCAGCATTCAGATCAAAATCGGCAACACTCACATAATTCCCGCTTGAATCAAGATTTAACCTTTTAATAAATCCTCCGGCGTAATCTCCAAAGAAGAGATCGCCCTTATACTCGGCAGGAAACATATTCCCTTGGTAAACTGGCCCCAAAGCAACTGCCCGGCTTGCACCATTATGGTTATAGGCATAAATTGGCTGAATATAAGGGCAACTGGATACACATGGCCCTTCGACAATCGGCCAACCGTAATTTCCACCTTTTTGAACTAAATCAATTTCTTCCCATGTTGCATCACCTACATCACCAACATAAAGTCGACCGCTATCAGGATCAAAACTAAGCCTCCATGGGTTTCTAAATCCATATGCCCATATTGCGCCGTACTTACCCGCCTGTCCATAAAACGGGTTATCGACAGGAACAGTTCCATCACTATTAATCCTTAAAATCTTGCCGTGTGGGTTGGATAAGTCCTGTGGATTGCTGGTATCACCGTTATCTCCAACAGCAAAATAAAGTTTTCCGTCCGGACCAAATCCCAAACTTCCACCTACATGAAATTGCAGTGAAGGCGAATTTGTCCTATAAATTTCAACAGCATTTATTCCAACATCCGCCGAAGCATCAAGCCTTACAATCTTGTTCAATAAGTCATTTTTGGAAGTATAGTAAAAATACGCATAGTGATTACTGCTAAAATCCGGATCAAAAGCTACCCCAATCAACCCTCTGTCTCCGGAAGCCTCTGCATTTAAATCAACAAACGGCGTTTGAAGTAAACTACCATTTTTGTAAATTTTTACTTTTCCTGCCCTCTCAAGTACAAAAATTCTGGAATCCGGTGCAATCGCAAATCCAGTTGGTCCATCAAGCCCGCTTCCAATAACTTGTGTTGTCTGAAAATTTACAGGTGGAGCTGCATATGTAAACTGCCGGGCTGCAAGAAATATAACGATAAAAAGAAAAATAAACCCCACACACAAACTCAATATTTTTCTCATTGAAATTTAAAAGAGGCAGGAACATTAAAACATCGCGATTATAGGTTATAAAACCTAATGTGTCAAACATTCTTTTAACAGAACCTTAAAGAAACTAAAGGACAATTAGTGTATCAATTATTTACAAATTACAGGACATTTAAATCATGGATTCTATAGTATTTTTCAAGAATGGATTGGGCTTTTTTCTCCCCCAAATCACTAAAAATTGCACTCTCACCGCCAAAACCAACCCACCAATTTACCCCAACAATACTTTCCTGTTCAGATATCAAAGAGAGTACCCGCTCAATCCATCTTGACTGTTCTTCTTCATCCATCTCTCCATGAATGTGAAGGATTGGAGCTCCGAGTTCTCCAAGTATGATCTGTGCTTTGGTCGAATTTTTAAGTTCAACGATTTGGTCCACAAAATCCTCCGGCTTTCTAGTATAATGGTCAACAACAATTAAATTGTCCATTTCAGAAAGTGTTTTTTTATCAAATACTAACTTTGCCACATCCAAATTCATGGAAGTGTAATTTGTATTTACCTTTTTGCCGGTCTTTGCAAATTCCTCATCCATCACTCGCCTCTCGCTGGTCATAAAAGTGCGAAAACCATCAATATCAGTATTATATCTTGGGTCACCCGGTCCACCGTTCTCACATTCCGGGCATGCTGTAAAAATGTCTCCATCTTCAAATAAATCAGCATTACTGCCAATAAACTGTTTTAATTTCTCAATATGCCCATCACGATTTAAATTCTTTTCGTAACCGAACCAACCTTCCCAGGACGAAAAGTTTCCTCGAAACCATACTTTCAAATTATATTGTCTGGCAAAGTTCACCCATCGTTTTAAATAAGGGACAAATTCCTGATCGTATGGGGTATCCACTGCAACATGGGTAGCACCAGTTTTAGAAATCAGTCCCATCTGCCTGTTTATTTCTAAATCAAAAGATTGTTCTTTGAACTTTATCCTCGCCTTGTCCCTGGAATCCTTCATCGTATCTATCGATTTAACCCGCCAAACACGCCCCGAGACAGGAAATTCCAATTGCTCACTATCTTTTTTACCGGTAGCGTTAAAAAGAGATGAAAAAATTATTAATGCCCCAAAGACCAATATTGCAGAAATAACAATCTTCTTAATATTTACTAGATTCACAGTTTCTTGTATATTTTTAGATTCCCCTCACTATAAACAACCTCAAAATTATTGTATAGCAGTTCTTTATTTTCCAAAAGTTCACCTAAAGCATCACCCGAAAGATTCTCATCAAGAACCACCCAGGTTGCATGTCGGGTTGGATCTGTTAGTGAATTCCTCCACCACTTTCTACTCCCTTCGTATATAAAATTGTTATAGGAAAGTTTAGTTTGAAACATGAAATTTTCGTGCCTATGAGCACTTACTAAAATTAAACCTCCGTCATAATTCTCGCGAAACCACTTTGAATACTCAAATTCAAGATACTCGGCCTTTTTAGGAAGAGAAAAAGTCAATAAAAATGGTGTTGCAAATAATGTATAAAGCTGGAATATAATTAGCCCAAACACAATTCCGGTTAATAATTTATTCCTGCCGTAAACGAGCCCAATCATAACTGCCATAAGTGGTAATGTAATTATTCCATAGCGAATATTAGAACTTGACCCAAAATTTAAATTCTTATTCAAAATATTGGCAAAAGTTACCATTGGTGTTTCGATTTTCGGGATTAACCCTTTCGAATATCCCACAATTAAGAAACCGAATACGCAAAAGGTCATTATAAAAATCGGGGTTAATAAAACATCTAATTTTCGCCTAACAACGTTTAGCAAATTTAGAGCACATAAGTACAAGAAGGCAATTGCAGCCAGAAGACTGATAATAATACCATTTATAAAAAGCATAGCTGTGGAATAAATTTTTAAAGCATCGAATAATTTTATATTCCTATCAGGTTCAGAAACTGCCCCGACACCCTCTACTGTAACCACTGGATCTACGGCAATGACCAGCTTTTTACCTGTATATAAATTTAACCAGTATATCGGATCCTTAAAAATTAAAAATGAATAAAATGACCACAATAAAATACCAAAAACAGCCAAAGTTACAAAGAAAATAACTACACCCTGTATTTTCTGTTTGTTTTTAAGTGAATAAATTGCAGCCGAAACTGCCCCAACACTCAATGTGGCAGCACCAAATAGTGCATAACCCTCATAACGGGTCAATGTTGTTAAAATTACAAACACTGCAGCATACAACAGATGCAAAATATTTTTGGTCTTTGCCCATTTGGTTAAAAAGTAAACAATCATGACCAGTGTGAAAAGGAAAAAAGATTCACTCATAGCCATAGTTTGCAAAAAAAGTATATTAATATTTGTGACATACACAAACCAGGCTAAAATTCCGCCAAACCTGTTTTTCGTGATTATATAAACAGTCTTGTAGAGAAACACCGCACTTATAATAAATGCAATCATTGAAGGAATTGCCCCAGCCAGCCCGCTATGCCATAAGAATTTATTCCAAATAAATGGCAAAAATAATACCTGCGGAAATGGAAGCCAAATACCTCCAAGCTGAGCAAAGCCAGGTGTTAATGAATCAATAATTTTTCTTGCAATATTTAGACGTGCAATTGCATCATAATCTGCCAGATTCTTATTCCCCGAAAAATAAAACACCAAAAAAGAAATAATGCTTATAAAAATTGTTGCCAGAATAAGCCAAAAATCAAACTTATTGTAAAAAAAATCCTTTTTAAAACCGTTTTTTTGCCTCTCTTTTCTCTCACCAATAATCGAATTCGCACTGGCAAGTGCTCCATGATTCGGCAATCTTGGTGCAATCACTTTATTCCCTTTCAAAAATGGTTAAATTTTGAGAGTTAGTCCTGAGGTTAAAGGTTACATACCGAGAAAAATTTACCGCAAATTCCAAAACCGCAAGTATAGTAAATATTGGCGACTTAAAAAAACTCAAAAAAAGCTGCTTTAAAAGTAAAATCCTGGGAAACCTGTATTCAATGTCAATATATTGCTTGTCGAAATATTGAGACAAGGCTGATTTTCCAAGATAAAATTTGTCGCTATGTGCTTGCCGATCCTCAGTCGTACTAATATTCTTTGCTAACACCCTGGCGTCGTTTGCCTTCACCATCAGGAATCCAAGTTCTTTTAGCCTTAAATAGCAGTAGCAATCTTCAGGTACATCAGATGGAAAAAATAATTTTCTAGAAAAGCTGCGTGCAATCGCTCTCATTGTATGGCCGCTGCAATTGTATAAATTATCACCTCCGCGAAATTTTTCGAACGCGTTTTGCTTTATTTCATTTTCAGTCCGAAAAACTTTCTCAAAGAACGTTCTTGGAGTTTCCATAATATCCCTTCCAACCACCATACCGATTCTAGAGTTGTCACAGTCATGATACGGTTTAACCAGTTTTGCAAGCGTCCAACAGTCATATGGTACAGTATCAGCTTCCACTATAACCAAAATATCCCCCTTAAATTTTGCAATCATTTGATTCTGTCTTGCCTGCTGACTCATTCTTTGTCCGTCATCATAAAACTTTACCCTTCTATCCTTTATACTTTTAACTATTTGTGCAGTTAAATCAGTGCTCCCGTCAGAAATTATCAAAACCTCACTAAGTTTGAAACCAACCTCCTTTTGCGAAAGTATCAGCCGAACGAGCTTTCCAATATTTTTTTCTTCGTTGTAGGCAGGAATTCCGACCGTTACTTGTAAATTTTTCATATTGATATTTTTGTAAACTTGGCAAATTTCAGGGTGTTTTTTATGATTGAGCTTATCTCTTTACCTTTTAATCTTGGGTAAAGCGGCAAGCTTACACACCTTGCACCTATAAATTCTGTATTTCTTAAAGAACCTCGAAAGTATTTCTTGTAACCTTTCATTTTGTGAAGAGGCAAATAGTGAATCCCCAGATGAATTCCTGCTTTTCTCATAGAAATCAGGAACCGGTCCCTGTTTTCAACAAGTATCGGGTACAGATGGTTGCCAGTGTTCTTAAAACCAAAAGCCTTGTTGTACTTATTAACTATTTCATTTCTTTTATTGTTAAACTTCTCAACCTTTAGAAGCTGCTTCCGCCCAATGGCTGCCTCAACATCTGTCATATCAAAGTTCCAGGAAGGAAAATCTACCTCCCAATAAAATCCGGATGGGTCATCAACTTTTTCCCTGCCTCGGTAACGCGCCAGTGTATCTTTGGTTAACCCTCCATGGCACGCTTTTTGGTAAAAGTTCCAATCTTTTTTACTGTTTGTCGCAATCATACCACCACGAACAGTCGTCATATTCTTGACAGCATAAAACGAATAACAGCTCACATTGCCACGAAAGTCATTCTTTTCAATTCTATGTGCACTATCATAAATAACCGGAACACTAAAACTGCTAAAACCGGTAGCATATCGTGCAGCAAAGTGTACAGGAATGATAGCTTTGGTTTTTTTAGTAATCTTACGCTTGACATCTGCCGGATCCAGACACCAATCGGACAACTTTACATCCGCAAAAACCGGCACACCGCCTGCATGTATCACCACAGCAGCTGTTGCAGTCCAGGTTAAAGAAGGCACAATCACTTCATCACCAGACTTTAAATTCAACTTGGAAAGTGCCAGGTAAAGCGCCATAGTACAACCGTTTGTAGCAACTGCATATTTTGAACCGATAAATTTGGCGAACTCTTGCTCCAGGGCAACACAATGCTGACCGCGAATGAGCCATTCCGACTTCAAAACCGCAACTGCTGCGTTTATCTCATCCCGGCCAATATTAGGTCTTGATAAATTGATAGACTTTCTCATAAAACCAGCCTCTCGATCATCACCCTTTTTCTGTAATTGGGTCTGTTTATATGATTTCTAAGGTATTTAACACGAAAATACTCATCGTCACCTAGATCTTGTATCTCTCCATTCTCAAAAGACTTATAAAGCTCTGAAATTGCATCTTTTATTGTGAAGCGGCACTTAAACTTTAATTCACTCTTAATCCTGGAAAAATCAACAAGATAACTTCTTTTATCAACATTGTCATAAAGTTGTACAAACTCAACCTTTGGTAAATATTCGGCAATTTTTACGCCCAGCTGAGAAATTTTAAAATTCTGGTCGTTCGAACCGACATTAAAAACCCTATGTTTTGGACTTTTAATATGAAGAGCAAGATAAATTGCGCTTGCAACATCCCTGACATGAACAACCGGTCTCCATTGTTCCCCACCGTTTACAACTATTTTCTTTTCAAAAAAACTGTTTCCTATCATTGTATTAACCACTAAATCAAATCGTGGCTTTTTTGAATACCCATAAACTGTTGCAAGCCTCAAAATTATGCCATTTACGTCAGAATCTAAATAAAATTTCTCAGACAGCATCTTTGTTCTTGCATATAAAGAAACAGGATTAGGTTTGTCCAGCTCATTAAAGATTCCTCTGCTGCTAAAGCCATAAACGGAACAAGATGAAGCATAAACTACCCTTTTGTCTGTTGACCTGCACAAATTGGCAATTGTCTCGTTCGCCCGATAATTTATTTCCCAGGTTAATGAAGGCGCAAGGTCAGAAGCAGGATCGTTAGATATCGCCGCCAAATTTACGATTGCTTCATGGCAGTCAATGGCCGGTAACAAATCATTGATATTAGTAACATCAGCATGAATAAAATTACATCCGGCGTCAATTTTTGTACCTTTCTCATATAAAAGGTTGTCATAAACAGTAACCTCATCACCCCGAGATTTTAGATATTCACACAAAACAGAACCAATAAAGCCAGCCCCGCCTAAAATTAAAACCTTCATAATCTCTGCCTTTCGCGTTTATCCAGATCAACAACCTCACGGCAAAAGTTGGCATAATCTCGCGAGATATTATTCCAACCATATTTTCTGGCAAAAGGCCTGGCAGATTTAGATAATTTCAGCCGAAGCTTAGAATTAGTCGAAATTTCAATCAATTTTTGAGATAGTTCATCAACCCTGAATGGTCTCGCCTTTAGCGAAACATCATCCGTAACCCACTTCATACCGGCAACATCAAAGCAAACAACCGGTTTTGAAAAACTCGTATATTCCAGAGGAACCAGTGGAAAATCTTCAAAACGTGAAGGATACACACCAAACTTTGCACCGCGAAGTAGCAGCTCTTTCTTTTTCCCATCAGCCCTCCCGACAAATCTGACTTTACCTTCAAGTTTTTTCTTTTTTATAAGACCGACAAGTCTTTTTTCCTCATCTTTTGGTCCATTTCCTGCAATTACAAGCTTTGTCGAAACCTTCCCATTTATCCTTGCGAATGCTTCAAGTAACAAGTCCAAACCTTTTTGTACAATATCAATCCTGCCGATAAAAAGTGCATAGTTCCCATCTTTTACTTTTTTTGTAAATGCTTCCTCGCCAATACCGTTCGGAATAAGCCGAAAATGAATTTTCGGATTCATTTTCAACATTTTTTTCTGGTTTATAGGTGAATATGCAAGAAAATATTTATAGAATCTAACACCCAATTTTTCAACTAAATGAAACGGCAAATGATACTTCTTGGAAAATTCACCGGCTTCGAACATTGTAGGCATCCCGATTACAGGAATCTTGGTATAAAGCGGCGAAAAACAAGTTGAAATCGGGGCAGTAAAACACTCAATAATAACGTCTGCCTTAAATTTCCAAAGTGCAAGAGGAAGAGCCACAAAGAAAGCTGCATTGTTAAACCGTATATTAGCACTCCCCAAACCTATGTGCTTATAAAAAATCCCATAATACTTTTGGTCCTTGGATTTCGGGTACCTTGAACAAATTATCGTTACCTTATGACCCATTTTGACCAGACGCCTGCTCACCTCAAAAGTTGCCCTTGCCTGGCCACCAGACAAAAAAGGATTTTTAATATCATCAAAATCAACAAATGTTATGTGTAACTTCTTCATATTTTCTCCCCACCCAAAGCCACGTTCTCAGTAAATTTCGGACTTTTAGCTGAATTCACTTCCCTAAGTATTAGATTGTAAAAAGCAGTGGAACTACGCTCCCATGAAAATTGGGATGCCCACAAAGTACCCTGACGCTCTAACCTTTTTCTAAGTTCTTCATTGGATATTAAGCTTAAAATTGAACTTGAAAATGAATCTACGTTTCCCCACTCAACCAGAAATCCGTTATAGTTGTGGACAACTGAATCACGAAGACCAGCAACGCTGGAAGCGATAACAGCCGTGGAGCAAGAACTTGCTTCCACTACCGAGATTCCCCACCCCTCTAGCATTGATGGTTGTACAAATATCCAAGATTCTGAAAGTAATTTCCACTTCAGCTCGTCATCAACCCGACCCATGAACTCCACCGAACTTACGAGTCCTAATTTTTCGACTAATCGTTTCAGAAAATCTTCACTCTCCCCTTCTCCAGCAATGATTAGTCTAGCCTTAGGATAAACAGATGCAATTTTTATCATCGAATAAATCAATGTATCAATAGATTTATACGGTTTTAATCTACCCATGTATAAAAGTTGCGGGTATTGGGTCTTTGCATATTTATTGACGTTTACATTGTCAACTCCAGGATTAATTACTTCTATACTGTTTACAAAGCCAAGTTTTTCCAAGTCAACTTTCGAAGAATTAGACACAGTCACAAGCTTCTTATTCCTGTACGCAACAGGCATCAAAAACCCTTCTAAAACCTGTGCAATTTTATTAAACGGAAACGCAAGCTGTGTTCTAAAAACTTCTTGATGCACGTGATGTACCAGTACAATGATCGGCAAATTTGAATACAGAGGTGTAAAAAACGGGATTCCGTTTTCGCAGTCAATCACCAGATCAAATTTTTTCCTAAATCTGAAAATGTAATAAAGAAATGCCCATATATACACTGTATAAAAACCGCCACGTCTGATAATATTTACACCATCAATTTTTTCAAACCTCAAATTATGGCCATCATTACCGCAAAATATAGTAACCTGATGGCCCTGTTTTACTAAATTTTTTGCAATCTCATGGGCATATATCTCTGCTCCTCCTGCCCATTTGTGCTTTAAGTCTCGCCAGTTCATAATTAAAATTCTCAAGTTTGGATAAATTAATGCTTTTTTATTCTTATTAGGCGCAAACAGTAATACCAAATCCTCTAAATTCCTACTAACAACCCGCACCCTCTCTTCAAATATGTGCATTAACAGCAAGACCACGAAACCCGATATGCTTACAATAAACATTCCGTTCACTATCTGACTAATATTGGAATGGAAAATGGAAATCATAAAAATTTCGAAGAGTGCCAATGCTAATCCAACCGCAGGAAATAAATTTAGTTTTCTTGTCTGATGAAAAAGCATCAGAGAGGTTGATATAGTAAAAAGCAAAATCGCAAACCCAAATAGCGGCAAAAACTGCGCAATCACATGTGCCTTATCACCAAATAATATTGGCGCACTTATATGCCCAAAAAGACCAATTGCAATATATGCCCCACAGGCACCGATTGACGAAAGTGCGAAAATTTTATTAAATGTGCTCTTACTCTTTTGGCCCTCTCCTTCTTCTTTAGAAACTATTGGAGTAATAAATTGCGAAAAAAGGGAACCTATAAAGAAAATCGACTTGGCGGCAATAGAAAGTAATGCGTACCTCCCGGCTTCTTCATTTGGTAAATAATGCTTCGCTAAGATTAAATCCAAGCTTATAAATGCAACGATCCAAAACTTCGTCAAGATCGAAGTAATAAAAAACTTAGATGGGAATAAAAGATGGTCTTCAATTCTCTTATGTTTTGCCTTACCAAGCCTCGAAGCATAAATCCAACCTGCGCAAAATGCGATTACCAGTGAGATTGGAATCGCCACATAAACAAATCTTCCAAATCCCATTTCAACCAAGAACCAGGTAAACATTAACCTAGAAATAGCCTCAACGACTAAAAGGATCCCGACTGCCTGGTACTTATGACTTCCAAAAATAAAACCTTCATCGACAGCTGCAACTGCACCAACGAGCCAAACCGGCGAAAACAGAATAAACGGCAAAATAGAATTTTCTCTAAAATAGACACTAAAAAACGGTGACAAAATGATCCATACAAGTGCAACCCCGCAGCTCAACAGGAAAACTTTCTTTCTTGTTTGCCTCCAAAATTCAGATATCACTTCCTTGTGCTTGCCCAGGAAAAAAGCGGTCTTGTGGGTAACAGTTCTTGAAAGTGATACGAAAAGTATTGTTGTTAAAAATGTAAAACTGCCGATTAGAGAAATAAGTGCGTAACTTTCCAAAGAAACAGCTCTTGTTAAATATGCGTTGTAAATGAAATTCAAAAAGTTGGCAAATACTGTCGAAATCACCAAAAATGAACCGGAACCTGCCAGATAACCGGATATTTTTGGGAGTCCAGGAATATTATTCTTTAGCCTCGGTAAACTTAAAAAACTATATACCCCTTCAAATTGAGACCCAAATACTGCCTTAATATTTTGCCAAATAGATAATGTGCCGGATAGTTCGGTTTGTTTGATATTCAAACCGTGCTGTGTCTTTTCCCAAAAATGAGGCTTAAAGATTAACTGGTGCAACCCAACGAGAGCCGCAACACTCCCTAATAACCAGTACAAAGGAATTAAAAATACATATTTTACAAGAGACCACTGTTCACGTTTAGCACAACCGATCATGAAGAAATACATGTACATAAAGTTCCCAAAAACAAGGGAAATTATTGCCATATAAAAAACAGGTGCCGGATAAAGCTTATTTACGGTTTCCCCCATAATCGAAAAGAGCGGAAAATACAGTAGTGTTACTAACCACAAAATTGGGTTAATAAACATAAATGCAATTTTTCCACCCAAAAGAAGCTGGAATACAAATGCATGTAATCCATATTCTCTATAAAATTTCAGCGGGTTTCTCGTATGTACAAGATAGGTTTGCATGTAACCCTTAAGCCAGCGGGAACGCTGCCTGATCCAATTGCCAACCCTGCTATTTGCCTCTTCATACGTAGTAGAGTCAATAACAGCCGTTTTGTAACCTGCTTTGAAAAGCCTTACGCCAAGGTCTGCATCCTCGGTAACATTAAAGGGGTCCCATCCTTCTAATTTTTTAAGTTCGTCAACCGGAAAATGGTTACTGGTTCCTCCAAGAGGAATATTGGTTTTAATGGATTGCAAACCCATAAGTACAACGTCAAACCAGAGGGAATATTCTGCTGTAAAAAGCCTGGTCAAAATGTTTTGATGGGCGTTGTGGTAGTTTAATTTCGCTTGAAGACACATCACATCCCGTGGTACTTTTGAGAAAGCTATGTACGCCTTTTTCAGCTGTTTTGGGTCCGGTACGTCCTCGGCATCATAGACAACCAAAAGCTCTCCCCTCGCATGCCATAATCCCCAGTTACAAGCCTTGGGTTTTGTCTTTGGAAGAGAATCGGGAACAACAAGTGTACTTACATAAGATGGCAAATTACCCGCTTCGCACAACTCAATACTCTCACGGTCATCTTCCTCAAGAAGCAATATTGTATCCAGCTTGTCTTTTGGCCAATCCAGTTTATCAATTGCTCCTAAAAAATTAGGTAAAATTTCAGCCTCTTTATACAAAGGACAAAGTATTGTATATATTGGCAAATCAGATTCAACCAAAGCATCAATTTCCTCATCAGTTACACTAATGGCAGACTCATGATGAAGGCTTCTTAAAATAAGAAAGAAGTTAAAAATTACATCAACAAAGTAAACAACGCTTAAAACCCCAACGAATATTCCAAGTGTAAAAAGTACATTTTTGAAAAGACCATAAGACACCACACCAAACAAGAAAAATACAAATAATTTTTGCCAGGCAACAAAATTTTCAAGAGCGCTTATATCGGATTTTAATATTGTATGTGTTATATATCTCTTTCCACCATACGCGACTCCCGCACCAATGTTTGTATCGCTCGCTTTGGGTTTAAAATAAACAGGTTCAATTCTTCTAAGCTTTAACAGCAGTGCATTTAGAAACAGTTCAACTGAGACTTTGCCAACATTAAGTTTAGATTTTCCAGCATTTCTTTTTTTAAATTCAATATCATGGCTGCCGATAGTAAAACCGGCTTCTTTTGCCCTTTTCAAAAATTCAAGGTCAAATGTCCAAGCGCTTTTAGCCCTATAAGAGATAGTTTCTATCACCTCGCGCCTAAAAACCTTCAAACCGGATTGTACGTCGGCATTAATATCAAAAAATAGATTGGAAAATACGTTTTTAAAAGTTTTACTTAAAAAGGTTCTTAATTTACCGGTTTTATTTACTTTTCTGTTTGCAACAACAATATCGTAATCTTTTAATCTTTTTAACATTTCATAAATCTCCCCGGGGTCATATTGTAAATCTGAGTCCAGAATTGCCAATATATCATATTTTGCGCTCAAAAATCCCTGAATTAGCGAATAAGCCTTACCCTTTTTGCCAGTTTTCCGAAATACGCGAATAGGGTGTAAACTTGAAAGCTCATTTAAAAACTCAAATGTACCATCCTCTGATTTATCATCAACAAAAATAATTTCAAATTCCAAATAAGGTAATAAGGCCTCCTCAAGCCGCAAAATAAGAGGTTCAACGTTTTCCCTTTCGTTATATGTCGGAACAATGACACTAAGCATGGCAAGCTAATTTTTAGGGATATTAAAAATCCCAACGGGCAGCGCAAATTAACGATTGAACATATTATCATATAGTAATCACGTTTACAAGTTAAATCCAAAATATTAAATATCTTATAATTTTGAGGTGTAAGCTAAAACTCAAGCTTTTTGAAGATCTGTTTTCCTGCGGAGAACAAAAGTTGCAAGCCCAAGAATAGCAAATGCAATTGCCATTCTAAGATAAATAGGCATACCAAAATCAAACGGGTCTCTTTCCGCCCTATATGTGGTTATAGATTGGACTTGGGTATCTGGCCCCTCACCTTCAACTGACCCGCCGCCAGCTTTTGAGAAGAAATTTTGATTTAAAATAGCAGCAACTTGAGCCGATAATCCTGAATCTCCTCCAGATGTTGAAAAACCATCATCCGAAGAATTCGAAGAAGAATTTGAGCTAATCGCGCTGTTTGTTTGGGAACTTGAATTTCCTACATTTACTCCCCCGACTGCAGGAATTTGACCTGTAAATCCTGCCGGCACGAAATTACCAATCCAGGATCCAAATACGTTTACCAATGTCATCACAACTTTGCGGCCTGAGAAATTTGAGTTAATAAAGTTGATCACATTCACTACAATATTAGCATCACCTGTTGTGATACTTGAATTTCCACCTGTATTCTTGCTTGCATCATTTCCACCAGTATTGGCATCGATATTAATATTGTTAGTAATTGTCCCGTTATTATTTATATTTGTGTAATTTGTATTTGTATTGTTAATCTCTGAACTGTTAACAGAATCTGTCCCGTTATTTTGGTTCATAGCAACCAACTGACCATTTTGATCTACAAAGAAAATTGAACCATCCGATGTATAGAAATAAGTGCCTGGTGCCGCCCCTAAAATCTGTCCCTGCCAATCTCCCGAAATGTCGTTTATGAATACAAAATAGATAGGTTCGCAGCTTCCGGCCGTTACGTTTACGTTGGCAATGTTGACAACGTTTGCATCAACATTGACATCCCCCGTACTTATAGTGCTGAAACCTCCTGTATTGCCACTTGTACTGTTACCACCTGTACTTGCGTCTAGGTTAAGGTTATTTTCAACTGTGGTCTTATTGGTTACATTGGACGTATCTGTGTTTGTGCTGTTAACTGTCGCGTTGTTTGTCGAATCGCTCCCGTTGCCTATATTGGTTGCTGTCATATCTTGGCTACATTCACAGGAACAATCAGACGTGGGTCCTGTAATACCTGGCTGGACAATGTTTCCGACCATATCACCGAAGATGTTAACAACATTCATAGCACCATCTACAACAGTATTTAGTGCGTTTACTACATTGGCAACTACATTAGCATCACCTGTATCGATGGTAGAATCACCACCAGTGTTTTTACTTGTCTTGTTATAACCGGTATTGGCATCTATATCGATATTATTTACGATATCCCCATTGTTATTGACCGTCTCCACATTTGTATTTGTATTATTAATTGTCGAATCATTTGTAGAATCTGAACCATTCCCTATATTTTGTGCAGCCAATGTTGAGGAGTCCAAAAGTATATCCCCATTATAGTTTCCGTTAACATCAAACTGATAAACTCCAAGGCTTACTTCATTAGCATCTGTAATCACCGTAACAACAACATTTGCATCGCCTGTTATGATCTCGCTGTCTCCAACATTGCCTGATGCGTCGTTGTAGCCGGAATTAGCATCGAAATCCAAGTTATTGTCAATATTTGCATTATTGTTAATGACTACGGCTGTATTATTGTTATTGTTTGCAGTTGCTGTATTGTCCGATCCCGATCCGTTTGCACTGTTTGTGACGGTCGTATCGCCGACACAGGCACTACAATCGCCATCCGTAGAAATTGCAGTATTATTGGCGCTGGTTGTCAAAACGCCGTTGGCATTGGCGTCGCCGGTATTAATAGAAGTGTCTCCGACATTTCCGCCACCGTCTATTCCTCCGGTAGAATCAGTAGCACCGGGGTTCTGGCTTGCAAGCCAGGCCTGGTATTCCTGCCATCGCCTTTCTTTCTCGTCATCACTAATGTAATAGTCGGTTTTACTATCCCCGTCACGGTCATCTGGATCAACCACACTTGGGCCATCCCAACTGCTAACAGGTGTAGGCAAAGGTGACGCTACTATAGTTGGATCCGGACTTGAAGCCGGGCTCGGTTCCGGACTTGGTGAAGGCCCAGACTCAGAATCTGACGGCGCGTCTAGGCCTGGATCATTCCCTGCCATTACCACCATGGTCGGGTTCAAAACCAAGCTCAAAGACAGGAATATGGATATTAATGTTTTTTTCAGTTTAATCATTTTTTGTTTACTACTCTAAGCCTAAAAGGGCAAAGTCGCTATCTTTTATATTATTTATATTCTTCAAAATTTTCTTTTTCGTTAAATGTTACTGTTTATTGTTAACTGTTAACTTTTTCCATCTATTCTTGGAGGCTACCCTTCAGCTTACCTAGGTGGTTCAACCTAATCAGGTAAACCTCCAAGAATTCAGGAATTCTGCTTTAAGCAATTAATGCCAAAAGCAATAAGAGAACAGACATAGAACCACCCATTTCCGGAAGGTCAAAATCTACATCTCCAAGTACGTTAGAGTTTGCAGTGTTCTCTACTTCTACGTCTGCGTCTGCATCACCAGTGGTAACCGATGGATCACCACCATGGGTGTTGTCATTGACATCGTTTTTACCGGTGTCCAAATCAACATCCACTTCGTTGCAGTCATTCTTGTGACCACGCCAGAACCATTCCTGGTATCCGCCTTTGCCACAATCATAATCGTTTGTTTGGGTAATATACTTAACAGATGTCAAGTATGCCTTAACAGTATTGTCACTGTCAGAACCGTTACCCTTTACTAGAACGTCTAGGTCTTCAAGACAACCACAACCTTCTAGCTCTGCTGCATTGAAGTTAGCCATATTACTGACATTAACGTCTGCATTTGCATCACCTGTGTCGATTGAAACATCGCCACCTGTGTTGTCATTTGCATCGTTTTTACCTGTATCGGCGTCTACGTCGACATCGTTAGAAATGTCAGCATAATTGGATTGGTTGATAGTGTTATTAGAAGTCAAATTAACTTTGACTGTATTGTCGCTATCAGAACCGTTTCCAGAAATTTCGACAGCTACTCCACCGCCGTTTCCGCCGGTAATAGCCGCCCAGTTTGCGTTTGCTTGGTTACTTACAGTAACGGTCGCATCTGCATCACCAGTTTCAACGGAAACATCACCACCCGTATTACCGTTTGCGTCGTTCTTGCCGGTGTCTAGATCAACATCGACATCGTTATCGAACTCAGCATTGTTCGTCTGGGTGATGGAATTTGTGTTGTTAGACGTGAACTTTATTTTGTTCTCATCATTGTTTCCATTGTCTGTTCCGTTACCCTTAATGGTTAAGGTAACGTCATCTGGACAACATCCGTCAACGCTAGCCTGGTTTGAATTAGCAGTGTTTGTAACACTTACTGTCGCATCAGCATCACCTGTGTCGATAGAAACATCGCCACCTGTGTTGTCGTTTGCGTCATTGTTACCAGTGTCAGCGTCTACATCTATGTTGTTGGAGATGTTAGCTGTATTGGTTTGGTTAACGGTAGTTGTGTTTGTTTGGTTAACTTCAACAGTGTTGTCGCTATCCGAACCGTTTCCAGAAATTTCAACTGTTGTTGCCGCAAGAGGCATAGCAAATGAGGAAACTACCAAAGCAGCTGTAGAAGCAGCAGTTGCAAGTTTTATTGCAATTTTGTTCATATTATTTTTCACCTCCTTTCATCCTTTGAAGCTTTAGCGAAAGAGGACTTCCTTGCTAAACTTCTTTAATTCCGTTAACTCTCCTCCAACACCTTATGCGAAAGAGAAAACGAAAACGGAGGCTCATCACCTAGACAATATTATCTAAGTAACGAACCTCCGTTTGCGGTCGGCTCTGTCGTCCGTAGCCTTAGCAAAGGACGACCGTTATTCAATTTTTGGACAGATTTTATCCTGCGGGCAAAAGACTTTTAAAGTCTAACAAACAATTTTTCCCTTTGTCAACGTACCAAAAGCTAGAGTTCAATCTCAATTGTCTCTTGACTTCCCCGTACCTCTCCAATTAAAAGCTTAAATTTTGTTTGTCCTTTATTAACAACATAACCTACACGTGTTTTCCTTAAAGAAACAGCTTCGACATTAACTTCATTGTTGTGGACGTCTGGAGCATAGTTTCGCATGTCTTCACCTACGAGCCTAACCATATCTACGGGCTTCACCTTTAACTGTTTCTTGGTGTCATTTTGAATTTCCATATTGATAACAAGAAAAGTCTTACCTTCTTTAGTTTTTGCAGGTTTATTCTGTATTAAAATATTGTCCGTTTTATCTATATTTGTAATTGTAATTATTAATTTTTCCCCTGTCTCACTGCCTTCCTTGGTCTTTATTGGCACCTCAAACCGCCTATTTACACCAACACTTGACTGCACAGAACTACTTGACGTACCTCCCACAACTGTTTGAGGATCACGACCAGATGCTTTTATTCCAATAATTAATAGGACAATAATGCATATTAATGCAAGACCAATTGACGTTTTCTTGTGTGCAGACGACCAATTCTTAGCTTTATGATATACACGCAAATTTTTAAGAGATTTAACCTTATCAAAAAACTTATGGAGAAAATTTTTTAGAGATCCTACATCTGCCAAAACCTTTTTAGGTGGTTGCTGTTCTTTTTCTGCCTCGTTCATTGACTCAATTTTATCCGGGCAGAAATATGCAGTTAATTATATGTTATGAGAAGGTTTTGTCAAGATACTGACTTAAATGTAACAAACTAATTTATATAATATAAATCTATATAAACATAATTAACTAGAAAAATTTGATAATGTTCCAAATTCCCCAAAACACATCAAATACCATTCCAAAAAAACCTTTGTCATTCTCCGTTGCACGATTTGTATACAACCCTACATCACTAAAAGATTCAAGCTGCTCCAACCCCTCTTCCGCACTAGACTCACTAATTGTCAGACCCCTTGAACCCTCCGGTATGTCCAACTTATCTGAATCTTTTAAATCATCTGGAAGCTTCATCCCCCTCACACTATTATTAACATTCACTTTCACACTCCCCCCATTTTTTAAGCCACCAACATTTATTGTTCTAACACCAACAACGCTTGAACCCTCACCTTCAATTCTCGCCTCGAGAGAATAATAACCGTTTTTGTCTGGAGCACTGAAACTTGCAGTATAGCCATCTTCACTCTGGGATAAATTGACCGAACTAATGGTGGAATAGTTATTATCCTTAACATAAAGTATGTGCGACGAACCCATAAGATCCGTTTTAATCCTTACAAAGACCGTGTCTCCAACGTTAAAATTTTTATCAGTGGACATAAAACCGGAATTTTTAGACACCTCAAGACTAGCTCCAAATATATCGGAAGGTAGTAGAAATAATACAAATAAGGGTACTAAAAGTGTCGGCAGGACTTTACTCATGTTAACAATTTAGCAATTTAGAATATCATTACTCTCTGTTACTGGGACTAATCCTCTGTGTATTAGCTCTTGACCCAAGCTGCGACCGTCTAAACGTCACAGAAATGTTACGACCATTATTCTTCCTTGCAAGTTTTGTAATTTTTCTCTCCGTTATCTGTACCACATTGTAATTTTCGACATAAATTTCAATAGAACCGTAAGATTTATTTCTAAGAGCATCAACAATCTGCGAAATTAATTGTGGGGTTATCCTTTGTGTTGAATAGTCACTGTCACCCGTGTTCATAACATTAATGCGGGCAGACAAATCTTCCAAAGTCTCAACGAATATATTCCTATCGAAAGTAATTGTCAAGACCCTCGAGTCATGGTATCAGCCAGCCAACATATCAGAATCTGAATGCTTAAAAACCAGGAATAACTTACCAATTAGTTATGGGGTTCGCAACTACCACAAACCTGGCGCTATCCAGAAAACCGGTACAAGTATAAATTGTCAGCCTGGAATCACTGGTCGTATTTAAAATACTAATATCGCTAGGTTTAATCGTCTTAACTTCGAAAACCTCATACGTCAATACTTTCCCATTTTTCAATGTGAGGTCTATCTTGTCCCCTCGCCTTATATTCACAAGTCCACCAAGTACCCTTTCCTTATTATGCCCATATAAAACCGTATTGCCGCCTGCCTCGGGCAGTGAAGAATCAGTGTAAAAAGAAACTCCCTCGCCTGATACCTCCCATCTGCCGTCGGTAAAATTGCCATCCTCAACAGGCAAATCTCGTTTAATTTTCGGAATATTTATGGATTTTATTTTTGAATATTGCGCTTTCGTATCTGCAGTCTGGTCTGCCACAGCAGGTAATTCTTTTTTTAAACTGAAGTCAAAATTTTTAAATGAAACGTAACCTACAAGTGCCACGCCAAACATTATGAGTAGGATTGAAAAAACTAACCGGAGCTTAAGTTTTAGAGAGTTTCGAATTTCGAATTTCGAGTTTCGAGTTTTTTTAATTGCCATATACCCGCAAAAATCATACCAAAACCCGGGAGTATTAAAAACTCGCTAGCAGAACCCGTAGCTGCAAGTACCTGTGGCGTATAGGTCGCACCTGCTACCTGACCACCACTTGAATTATTGCTTGAAGTTGAAGAACTGCCTGAATTGCTGTTTTCTCCACCTGTTGAAGGTGTAGGACTCGGGCTTGGGGATGGGGAAGGGCTTGGGCTCGGGCTTGGAGAAGGGTCACCCCCGGTATTGCAATTTACTCCACCGTCATTGCGGTCTTCACATTCTCCGTCATCAGTTGGAGGCGTCGGTGTCGGGCTTGGTGATACGCTTGGGCTTGGGCTTGGTGATGGGGAAGGGCTCGGACTTGGACTCGAACTTATACTTGGCGAGGGCGATGTGCTGACACTTGGTGATGGACTCGTGCTTGGAACATTGCAATTGTTGTTATAAATTGCAATATGGGCCGCATCCCAATTTCTGCCATCTGCATCCCAATTCCCCGGCGGAATAATATCCTCTCCACCCTGATGGCCGCTTCGGTTATGGTCGCTTGAGCCGTTACCATCGACAGCATCGTCATCAACTGTAATTCTTGAATAAGGATTGCTTTGGCTTCCGGTGGCATGACAAATTGTTACATCGTCATTATGGGAAGCAAGAACACTAGTGCTAACCGCTGAGTTAAAAACTACAAAAGCCACAACAGCAATTGCACTAACTATAGGTAAAGATATTTTCAAAAAACCTCTTGACATTTGTTAAATACAGGCAGAAATCAGAGGGGCAAATGATTTAGATCAAGGATTATAGTACTCAACTATAAGTTTGTCAAGTCCTAAAACTACTTGCCTTTTGCCTAAAAAGAAACTATCATCTCAAGTCACAATAATGTCACACGAAAGAATTCCCGGAGTCATTTGGGAAAACCCCATAAAACACGCTTTTGCCGAAACCCTCGCAATGCTCAGTGCAGAAAGTTGTCTTAAAGAAAGAGAAAACTTGGACCATATACGTGAACTACTAAAAGGAGGGGTGCCAATAGTGTTAACCTCAAACCACCTGAGCCACGCCGATGCCCCCGTTTTAAGCTCAACGCTAAGGCGCAACGGATATCAGGACATAGCAGGAAGGGTAATCAACATTCTCGGCATCAGGATTATGAAACACCCGATAGCAGGATTTCTTGCCGCAAGCTATCCACACATTGTCGTCTGGCCAAGAGCAGAAGAAACAAAAAATGACATTGAAGAAATGGCTCGCAAAAGATATAACAATACAGCGCTCAAAGCAGCCAAAACTGCGCTTGAACTGGGGCAGATAATCAGTCTCTTTCCGCAAGGCGGCAGAGCTTACAGCACAGTAATTGAAAAGCCGATCAACCCGCGGGATCTTGTATATACAACGTTAGTCAAAGGCACAAATATCGTCCCGATTGGCCAATGGGGACTGGAGAAAATCCTACCGCGCAAAAAATGGATACCAAGACCTAATACCACATTTACCATAGTAGGAAAACCCTACCCGGTAAGCGAAATTGTACAATCGGGACACATAATCCCAACCCAAAAAGAGGCAGACGAAATCATGCTTCGCGTCGCTCGCCTGCTGCCGGACAGATATAGGGGCTATTACAGTGAGCCCCAAAATCAACAATAACTTATACTTCGTCCTCGGAATATAGATAAGGAGAAATTACTCTGTCCCAATCATGAATCTCACCTTTTTCAAAAAACCTGTGAATTTCCTCACCGGCAGCTTCCTCCGAATCCGAAACATGAATAATGTTGGTCGAAGTACTCATTGAATAGTCACCGCGGATAGTCCCAAATTCCGCTTCCCTACCGCTTGTGACACCGGCCATCGTTCTAACCACTCCAACGGCATCCTTTCCCTCCAAAACCAGCGCCACCAGCGGAGAAGACATCATAAACTTCTTAAGATCGGCAAAAAATGGCTTATCCTTGTGATGCGCATAATGTTCCTCCAAAAGCGCTTCGGACGCCGTCAACATCTTGACCGCCACCATTTTCAATCCTTTACGCTCGAACCTATGGATTATCTCTCCAACCAGCCCTCGCTGGAGCGCATCAGGCTTTAGAAGTACAACTGTCCTTTGCATATCTAAAGTGTACAGCCTGCCTACCCCGCCACGCAAGACACCCAATTCATAAATCATAAATCACACTTCTTGATTCTTCACATTCGATTCATAATACTTATTATGTGATAAAAAAGCATCTTACTCTGATTGCAGCACTTGCACTTGCTATCCTCTTTTTTGCAACGACAATTAGAACCAGTGGTGATACCTTCTGGCATCTTTCAGTTGGAAAACAAGTTTGGCAAACCAAAGCAATTCCCGCACAAGATACCTTCGTTTATGGCCCGGAGGATAAAACTTTTATCTCCGTAGAATGGCTTTCAGGCCTCATTTATTATTTGCCAAACAAAGCCATAGGCGACAAATCCATTGTGCTCATCAGAATCACAACCGCCATTGCAATCATTTCTGTTTTATATTTAAACCTAAAACTTATAACTTCCAATAAACTTCTTACTTTCGCCGCTTTACAAACGGCAGCCTACATTTTAGCCTTCAGGTTCAAAGACCGGCCGGAAATTTTCTCATATCTTTTGATAGCTGCAGTCAATTACCTGTGCTTTTACTGCCTCAAGGCCAAAAGTCCCCGATTGGTTTTTCTGATTTTGCCCTTGCTTTTTTTAGCCTGGCCCAACATCCACCCGTCATCTTTAGTCGGCCTTGCAATTCCGGTAATTTTCACCCTGTCGCTCATCCTAAAAGCCATAAAGGAGCACCAGTTTCCAACCCGCCTCAAAATTATGATTGGGGCAACTGCCCTAAGCGCGCTTGCAATCCTTGCTCAATTCCAAAGAACTTTCATCTTTCTTAACCTCTCCAGGCTAAAACAGATGGACCTTACCGAATTCGGCACTTTCTTTGAGGAATTAACCCGCACTAAAGGCTATGATTTCCTAAATCAAATTTCCTACCAAATTTACATATTTCTGGCTTTGCTTATACTTTATGCCGCTCTAACTTATACCTTTCTTAAATCTTCGAAAAATGACCCGGCAAAAGCTCTAATTTTTATTCTCTATTTGGGCTTTTTCGCCCTGCCCTTTAAACTTTTCAGACTGATTCCTTTCTCCATAATTGCTATCCTGCCGCCGCTCGTCCTTTTAATTACCGAAACGATAGAAAACAAGACTATCTTCAGGCAGACAACCCTCGCGGTATTGGCCACCATATGCGCGCTCATTTTAATCTCTATCGTCAATACAAATGTAGCGGGAAACCGCGAAAACCAGATTATCTATTATTTTGGCCCAACCAAAGACCAACAGCGTCCTGTTCTCGTATCAAATCGCATTTGGCACGAAGAATTCCCCCAAAATATTGCGGAAATCATCCAAAATCACCTTCAAACCAAACGGTTATTCACCTCGGCACCGTTAAATAATTACTTCCTCTGGAAAGTACCTTCAATTCAGGTCTTTTCGGATGCCCTTTTTTATAATCGTTCGCTCAAAGATTACCAGGATGAAGAAACAATCATCTCCGGAGGCGAGGGGTGGCAGAGCCTTCTCGAAAAATACGACATTGACACACTCGTCATGCCGCTTAATTTCTTTCCACTGCAAACTCCAGTTGAAACCCTCCCAAACTGGAAACTGATCTTTATTGACCGCTTCACCAAACTTTACGCCAGAGAAGACGTTATCCAATCTTTCCCAATCGATCTTTCAACGATTAAACCAGAAAGTTTCGAAAGGCTCAAATACGACCCCAAAAATGAAGAAACCGCAATTCACCAACTTGAGAATCTTTTAGCTTATGATCAAAAAAACGGCTTTGCCAGACCACAGCTTATTGAATATTACTTAAGCCAAGATCTAACGCGCGCCAAAAAAATGGCTCTGTCATCAAGAAGCCTTATTACCAAAGACCCCATTTACCCGGTTTACCTAGCCAGAATTTTTGCCATTGAAAAAAATTGTCCGCAATCGCTGGAATTTGCCAAAGAAGCCAAAAGCAAAAGCTACAATGAGCTTTTTATCAAAATAGAGCTTGACGATACATCAAGGCTTTGCCCAAGTTAATTCAAAACAGTTTTAGAATTCGCGAAAATATCGTATTTTTACCAAAAAATGTAAAGAAGAAACAAAAATTACCCACATAAAACCAGCCAGATAATTTAATTGTTTCCTTTTACCTAAATAACCTTTATCATGAAACTTAAGAGGCAAATTTATGTCGCTTGCCAAAGTTCCTATAGGCGAAAATCCACCCGAAATCGTTAATGCCATCATCGAAATTAACAAAGGGTCACATAATAAATACGAATACGACGAACAGCTAAATGTCATCCGCCTCGACCGCTCCCTTCATTCCTCAGTATTTTACCCGACGGACTACGGATTCATTCCGCAAACCCGTTCCGGCGATGGTGACCACCTCGATGTGCTGTTATTAATCACAGACTCAGTTTTTCCCGGATGTGTCGTTTCCGTCCGGCCAATTGGGGTTCTCTACATGGAGGATCAAAACGAAAAGGACGAAAAAATCATCGCCGTTGCCCAAAAAGATCCGCTTCTTTCAAACATCAAAGACATAGAAGACGTTGACGACTTCTTCAAAAAGGAAATCCACAATTTTTTTGAAACCTACAAAAAGCTCGAAAACAAAAAGGTCGAAGTTCATCACTGGCACGGCAAAGACACTGCTTATTCCATCATTCGCGACGCCCAAAAAAGATTTCTGCAAGGTTAGTAATTATCCGCCTACTCCTTTTAGTGATTGTCAAACCTTAAGAAGTTTCTCAAACCGCCCCTTATCCTTAAACGGGCCAATGACAGCAAGGTTAAGTTTGGCAGCCGACACCAAAAACTGGGCAAGTCGCAAAATATCCTGCGCTTCGACTTCATCAATCCTTTTGAGATATTCACTTAAAGACCTTATTTTGCCCTCCATAATCTCGTCACTCCCATAAGCCAAAGCAACAGTCCTACTGTCTTCCCAGGAAAGGATCAGTTTTCCCTTAAGGTATTCTTTCGCCTTTTTAAGCTCTTTCTCACCAACTTTGTGCGAGGCAATTTTTCTAAACTCGACCAATATCAACTTAATGGCATCATCAACACGCATAAGATCGACACCTGCTGAAGCAGCCAGTGTACCTGTATCCAAATAAGAATCATGCTCGGCCCGTATGTAGTAGCACAACCCTTTTTTTTCTCGAATATTAATAAACAGACGCGAGGACATTCCTCCACCGAGTATTGTCCCCAAAAGCGCTGCAGCATACCTGTCCGGATGCCCAAGCCTAAGGCCTCGAAACCCCATCACCAAATGCGCCTGATCTGTCTTCTTATAGTGGACTAAAAGCTCCGGCTTTTTCTGATCCTCTACAGTTGGAACATAACCTGCAACGTTGTCAAAAGGCTTATGTCCAAAGTTTTTGTCAACAAGCTCGACTACTTCGCTGCGGTTAAAGTTTCCGGCAACCGCGATAACTAAATTATTTGGCGTATATCGAGCCCCCAAGTAGTCTAAAAAGTCCTTTTTGGTAATTTTCTTAATAATCTCCTTGCTCCCACCAATATCCCATCCCAGCGGTTGGTTCCCCCACAGCAAATTTTCGTATAGCTCCGCTACCTTGCGCATTGGCGTGTCCTCATACATATTCAATTCCTCTATAATCACTCCCCGCTCTTTCTCAATTTCCGCCTCCTCAAACTTGCTATTCCAAAGCATGTCGGCAAGCATGTCTATGACAAGCGGAAGGTGTTTTGCGGCACTCTTGATGTGATACGCGGTTTCCTCTTTACCCGTAAACGCATTGTAATCGGCACCAATTGCATCGAGACTTTGAGAAATATCCAAAGCGGTCGGCCTTTTCTTGGTCCCCTTAAAATACATATGCTCCAAAAAGTGGGAAATTCCATTTGTTTGCTTCGTTTCGTAGCGGCTTCCCGCCCCGCACATCACGATTGCCGTGGCAGACATTACAGACGTCAAAGGCGCCAAAACAATCCGCAAACCATTCTTTAAAACTACTTTTTCAAAATCTTTCGTCATCTCTACATGCCTATCATAACTGAAACCGGCCAAATTAGCCTTAATGGATTAGATGTAAAATATTCTAGAACAGGATAATCAAGACTCCCAGTGGAATATTCCAAATACGAAAAATAAAACAAAACAATACCAATTAAGAAATAAAAACATAAGGACAAGCCAAGCAACAATCTTTTTGACGCCGGTTTGTTAGGGTCTACCAAAAGAAATTTCGATAATACAAACAAGATAGAAAATATTATTAAAGTTGGAATACAAACGCTCAAAGAAACAAGACCAAACGTCACCAACTGATTAGTAATATTATTCATAATTTTCTAAATAATTAAGACTCACCGAATCTCAATATCCTCGACTTCCCAACTGTAATCGCTATAAACTGTAACTGTCGCAAACCTGGACCCCTGGAAATTGCGGTCGGCATCAACAGCCCCAATGGTAGTGATTTTAACAATATTTGCAGGCGATTGAAACTGAGCAAAAAAATGGAGGTCTCCCGAAAAAAATCCGTCAACTTTAGCTTGCTCCATCAAAGCCATAAATTCACGAGCCTGAAACGCAACTTCATTGCTGTCTGCACCCATTATGTGCGAGCTTTGCGGATGAAACGGCGTCTTGTGGGCAAAGACAAAACACAATTTTGACCTTTGACTTTTGACATTTGACTTATTTAACAAACCACCATCGCAATCATCAAGCGATTTATTAAGCATCTGCCAAGTATTACTATCTATACCTTTATATATATCACCATTATCTAATATAACAATCTGGATCCCTTCTCTATTTATAATATGGCTGGTTTTACCAAAAACCGCGTTAAAGCCATTTTTGGCATCAAGGCCCCTATTCCTACTATCCCAAAGGTCACGGTCACCCACAGTCACATAATATTCCAAGCCAGCATTATCAAAAATCTGCTTTGCCACAAGCAGATCCTTGCTTAATCCCAACTGAGTCCAATCACCAAGACCAATTACAAAGGTTGCACCCAAGCTTTTAGCGCTTTCTAGGGCTTTTTCTAAATTCTCGTTGTCATTCTCGCTATCCGCAACCAGGGCAAATTTCAGAATCTCTCTTTTCGGGGCTCCATCTTCCGGTCCTAAACCATCACCATTTTGAAAATCTGCTCTTATCCACAAAAAAAACAGGCTCAATAAAACAACAAGACTATAAAATATCTTCTTCATTCCATGTTATAGGCGTATGTTCAGTAAGCAACAGGTGTTTGTGTAGCAGAAGGAGCAAATATTCCAACATCACCGCATGGGAAATTAACAATCGGGAATCTGGTTACAATCTTTATTTGGTAACTTCCAAATACAAGTGTCGTCGGTGTTGCAAACTGTTGGGTCTGAACACCCCCAAGACTGCTTATCGTTTTTCCCAAAGCAACCGGACTAATTCCCGTGGCCGAAGAAAGCACTACACTTTCTCCCTCCGCAAAACCGCTATGCGAAACTGCAAGTGGCAGTCCGGGTTGTACAACTGAAGAGCCAACATATCTACAATACGCTTGCGATGTTGGGCTGGGTATAGGTGATACAATCGGCACAACAAATGCGGGGGTTGTCTGCTTAGTCTGCAAGATTGCCGTCCCCTCTCCGCAGTTTGGAGCACATACGTACACCATGTATTCCGTAGCGGCCTTAACGTTGTTATACACAACAGAATTTTGGGAATAATCATTTGCAACAGTCTTAATCAAACACTCGTTGTGAATCCCCGCCTCTATGCAATCTCTATACGAAGACGGAAACACCGCAACCGCATATTTCCAACTCCAGCTTGCTGTCGCCTGCTTCTTTGGCGTTACCTTATCTGTGCCAGCTTTGATAATTGCCCCTGTGGTATTTTTAACCCTGACAGTGTAATTAATATCCGAATTTGGCGTAAACACCCCACTCACCATACAACTCAAACCATCACCTGTACATGTAGTAGTTCTACCCCTGGAGTCCACAAATTGTGCTAGGGCACTTGGCCTGGACCACGAAACTGTCATACTTGTACACTCCTCGCCACACACAGGAAGCGGTGGCATAGGTCCTACACCTTCTATATTGGAAATCTGAGCATTAATTCTCGTAGACTGGTTAGAAGATATAATAAATAGTCCGGTCAGGGGTAACAGAAGAACAGCAAACCCCAGAATCATCATCAAAAAAATATATTTATGGTCTGTTGGATCGCGATCAAACCACTTGTTAACAACCGATGCTCTCTCAACAATATTCATACCCTAATCTAACAATACAAATAAAAAAACCCTCCTGTCAAATTGCAGCAGAATACTGATTTTGAATTTCTCAATTGCCCAATGGTTACATCTTCTCCGAAATCCTAATAAGCGACAAAGTGTTAAAAAATACCGTCTTTGTCGCCCCCACTAGCCCTAATCGGGCATTTCTTAAATCCCTCTCATCCGAAAGCACTTTGCAATTCTCGTAAAAAACATGGAAAGCGTCTGCGACATCGCGCGCATAAGCCGTCAAACGATTAACCGCAAAGTTTAAAGAGATATCCTCAACTATCTCCGGCAAGCGGCTAATCTGCTTGATCAACTCGAGCTCATAGCCGCTACCCAAAAGACTAAAGTTGGCTTTGGATTTCCCCTTTCTGGCCCCGGATTTTGCAAGAATACTGCATATTCTTGCATGAGCATATTGCACATAATAAACCGGGTTTTTAGCCGACTTCTCCCGCGCCAAGTCGAGATCAAAATCAATTGGCGATGAAGCGTCGTGCATCAAAATAAAAAAGCGCACAGCATCACGGCCAATCTCATCCAAAACCTCCTTAGCAGTCACAAAAGTCCCCGCCCGTTTTGCCATCTTCAAAACCTCTTGTCCCTTCCTAAAACGCACCCATTGGTACAAAATTACATGAAACTTATCTATACCAAAACCCAAACTTTCTACAGCAGCCTGAAGCCTCGGCACATGACCATGGTGGTTTGCGCCTAAAACGTCAATAACAAGATCCGGCTTTCCGAATTCTGGATCCGTAAACTTGAGATAGTGATAAGCAATATCGTTTGCAAAATAAGTATATGAACCGTCAGATTTAACAACAACCGTTTCCCTGTCCCTTAAAAACTCATCGCGAGGCGCAAACCAGAGCGCCCCTTCCTTCTTTTTCAATACCCCCTTTTTATCAAGAAAACCTAGTGCCGCTTTTGTTTTGTCGAGTTTGATAAAATCGCTTTCCGCATAAACCTTGTTAAAGGCAATCCCCATAGCCTTAGCATCAGCAAGTGCTTGATCGAGCAGTATTTTGACAGCTTTTACCCCAGCATCCTTTGTACTTCGAACCTTTCCAATTCTCTTTGCAAGATCCAAAATATATTCGCCTTTATACTCCTGATCCTCTAACTTTTTCCCTTGTGAGACATTCAGTATCGACTGGCCCAGCTTTTCAACCTGAACCCCAACGTCGTTGTGGTAATACTCCCGAAGCACCCTGTATCCGCAAAACTCCAAAACGGAAGCCAAAGAATCGCCTATCGGCCCGCCTCTTGCGTTTCCAAAGTGTAGAGGGCCTGTCGGATTAGCGCTCACAAATTCAACTCTGGCACGCCTTCCCTTGCCGGATTCATTTGAACCGTATCTGGAACCCGCTTCGAGTACATTTGCTACCTCATTTTGCCAAACGCCAGGTTTTATAAAAAAATTTAGAAAACCCGGCCCTGCAACCTCTAGTTTTTCAAGATAAGGCTGAGCTTTTAAACTATCAGCCAGTTTTTTAGCAAACACAATCGGCGAGTGATTAGATAAACTGCTACCCTCTTTAGGTTTACCCTGAGGAGTGAAACGACGAAGGGCCAGATTCGTCGAATAATCCCCATTTGCCGGATCTTGTGGCCGTGTAATTTCAACCAGATCGGTTTTTAAACCAAGCTCATTGGCAGCCTTAACAAGATCCTTCCGAATCTGATCACGCAAATTCATCTTCCTAATTGTCAAATCTCAAAAGGCAAATGTCAATGTTTGTGAATTAGAAAAGGAGAAGAAACCTCAGGCATATAGCTTTCGCCGCCCGCTAGTTACAATTTGTTCCTACCTGGGCAAGGGCAATGGAGACGTCTTGGAGGGTTACTGCCCCGTTTGGCGGTCCTGATCGCCACTTTTCATTGGGGTTTGTGCTTGGAGTTCTGTCATACTCCCGCCCATCGGGAATGCCGTTTGCGTTAAAGTCATTGTCATAGTCCACTCCGTTTGCATTTGGCCCGCCTCCTGCAGATGTCCCGACGTAAAACAAAACCGCCGAGACGTCAGAGAGTGTAATGGATTTGTTTTTCGAAGGATTTGGGTTCGAAGCGGAAATTGCCGGAGTCGGCACGTCGCCAAAATCCCACGGGTTATTTGGATCCCTCTGGCCTCCAAGGTGCCAATCCCCACCAAGCTCTTTAACATCGTCACAACCATCCCCGTCAGCATCAGTAATATTTTGATAGCGCCTCACCAACCCCGCCTGCACTTTGTAATTGCTGCTGGTTGTAACTCCAACTGGGCCACCCTGCCCTGTTACCGAATAGGACTTGTAGTTAGTACTGCTCGCGTATCCTTTAGAAGCGCTGTCTCCGGTAAATAACTTGTAATTGGTACTTGTCGCCGTACCAGCAAAAACCACTCCTCCCGTCGCCAAAACTGATGTTAAAAATATCGAAAATGTCAATATAAACTTTTTCATTTTTATGGTTCAATCTCCCAAACTGTATAGATCGATTTTGTCTGGCCTAACCTCGGATCGTCAATTGAATTTGGATTATAAACCACAAATGGTTTATCACCAGCACTGCCATCCTGGCTAAAGTACCTGAAAACCATTGTTTGAGACCCAGTCGTTGAATGACCAGAAATTACTGCCGTTGTTGGAATTACAACACTTGCATCCATGTCTTCCGGGCGATCCATACTTTGAGCTGTTATTTCAGTACCAGAACCGTATTTCCATCCTTGAGTTAGGTTGCTAGAGAATCTCCCCTTCCCTGATATTGTTCCTTGTATCAATAGGAAGCTAGTTGGTGATTTTTTGTCAATTGTAAAAGATTCAAGAGTTATGGATGGTGACACACCAATTGAAAACCTTGAGGAATTTTCCCGTACTGTCACGTTTACGATTTTCCCTCCATTACCCGCAGTCATTGCAAATGGCACAGCTCCAAATTGAAGGCGTGGAGAAAGAGTTTCAGTATTAACCACAATCTCTAGATATGATGGGTTCGGCAAAGTCACCGGTAGGGGTTGAACCCCTCCGAGATACGTGTCGTAAAAACCTAAATTATCCGGAGTAATAGATTGGGTTTCCGACCAAACATGCGTACCCCCCGACAATACACCATAAATCTTAAACTCTACCGAAACAGCAGAAGTCACAGGCTGGCTCGAAGCGTTCAATAAACGCCCATGGTGGGAAATAATCGTTGGGACAGATTGAGCACTCACCTGCTTCGTCAAAACTATCATAGATAAAATAATTGCCAGAAATATTGAAAATGTAAAGATTATCCTTTTCATCTTTTTATTCTTACTGCGCAAATGCTTCAACAGAAAGCCTTGCAGTATTGTTTACAAACCCAATGGAAGTATAATCACCAGTCCCGCAACCCCAAAGCCTCACGGTATGATTTCCACTCCCAACATTAGTAACAGAATGTAGATTCATGGAGGCAAATCGTGCTGAGCCAGCACTTGTTCCCAGGTAAACAGTATTGGCGGGATTTTGTAATACACCATCAACCTCGATATACAAAACCGCTGCTGTATTAGGTGTTGAAGTGTTGCTATATGCATACCCCGTAAAAAAAGTTAGAAGCTTAGAGGGAACTTCTGTAGAAATGTTAAGATCGGATTCTGCAATAGGGACACCCGAACAAGCCGAAAATGAAAAAGTAAATAATTTATCTTCTACAATAGGTTTCATTTTTCTACTCGTTACACTTGCATCTGTAAGATCACTCGTCCCCACACACCCAACACAATCAAGGTCCCCTGACTTTTGAGAAAACGGAACTGAGCCAAATTGAAGACGAGGAGAAAGGATCTCGGATCCGATTTTAATTTCCAGATAAGATGGGTTTGGCAACATTGCCGGAAGAGCGGTTACTCCACCCAAGTATGTGTCATAAAAACCCAGGGAATCCGGCTGAACGCCAGTCTGAGTTTCTGTCCAAACTTGAAGCCCTCCAGAAGCAGCATCAAAAATAGTAAAAGTGATATTAACGGGGCTAGTCACCGGCTGGCTCGAGGCATTCAGTAGCCTTCCTTGGTGGGAAATAATGGTCGGAACAGACTGGGC
>CAZBKB010000004.1:0-1842 GCA_964492425.1 uncultured Gammaproteobacteria bacterium
ACCATCTTTGTTGTACTACGGAATTGGAATGTCTCAGTACGGGTATAGATACAGTTTGGATTTTTTCCCTTTACTCTTCTTAATTCTTTTGACTACTTTTAAAGAAAAATTGCCGACTCTGGCCAAAATTATAATTTTGGTTGGTGTGTTGTTTAACCTTTTTTACATGCTGAGTATCTGGAACGCGTATCCACTATTTTTTTGGCTAAATGGGTAATTATTTGTAATACTTAAACTTAATTAATTTTGATTGATGAACTAAGTATGTGGCTGTCGTCCAAAGTGTTTGCAGACCATATTTTGTTGATTTTGCGAAATTTATTGAAGATGCATCTTTAAAATACTTACATGGTATTGGTATCTCAGAAATATTAAAGTTAAATGAGAGGGCGGATAGAAGGATCTGTTGGTCGAAAATGAAATCGTCGGAAAATTTATTATAAGGAACGGTTTTTAAAACCCGACTACTATATGCCCTAAACCCCGTATGGTACTCCGATAAATTGAGCCCCAGGGCAAGATTCTCAACGAGGGTCAAGAAACGATTGGCAAAATATTTCCAGCGAGGCATGCCGCCGGCAAGAACCTGGTGTCGTGTTTGAATCCTGGATCCTAGCATGATGTCTGCCCTACCGTTTACTATTGCTTCGCAGAGTATCCCGACTAATTTTGCGTCGTATTGATAATCCGGATGGACCATGACAACAACATCCGGGTTCCTTTTGAGGGCCTCTATATAACATGTTTTTTGGTTCCCGCCATATCCTCTATTCTTTGTGTGCTGATAGACATTGATGCCAAGTTTTCTCGCTTTCTCTACTGTCCTGTCACTTGACGCGTCGTCGACAAGTATCACTTCTTGAATTAGATCTTTTGGTAAATCGTTATATGTGTCCGTAACGGTTTTTTCTGCATTGTAAGCCGGCATAACAACGACTATTTTGGGTTTTCTTAGTGGATCCCAAAGAATATTGTGATTAATAATTTTGGACAATTGTTCTCTATTCTTTTCAGACATTTGTCATTGCTTGAATTTACTTAATACTTCACTCTCTGAAATTATAAAGTCATTTGTATCATTTGTAACCAGCAAATTTGGAATTGACAAAATCGCAAGAAAAAAGCCATTAAAAAACGATATGTCTAAGTTTAGAAAGGCTCTTAACAAATGATATGGCAGCCAGACAATGTGTAATGTAATCAAATAATAATCGCCAATGTTTTTCCAGACGAAAAGAAATTGATTTTTATAAGATACTGATTTTATACGAAATGTAGATGAGCTTTTAACAATTGCTCCCAGCTGGTGGTAATGGTCAACTTTTGAGAGTGGTTCAAAGTAGCAGTAATAACCACTTCTCCAAGCTCTGAATCCTAAATCTATATCTTCCCAATAAAATGGCTTATAAATTTCGTCAAAACCTCCCAGTTTTAAGAATTTATTTTTGTCAAATATTGACGAACCTCCAGATGTCCATAGGGTCACACCACGTTCTGGTATTGCTGCAAAATGTATTAAAAAACCTCTCTTGTAAATAGCTCCACCTCTACCCCTGGGGATCACTCTTTTATTTTCATGACTTTGATCTTCCAGACCCACCGAGAATGTTTTATCGTTCTTGAAATATTTTAGAGCAGGATTTAAAAAATATTTTCTCGGTGATACATCCGAGTTTATTAAGAGAATAAGCTTTGAGTTTGATGCTTTAATTCCTGTATTGGCAGCATGGGCAAACCCTACGTTACTTTTTAGTCTTATTACTTTTACCTTCTTAAATTTTTTATGAATTATTTTTACAGACTCATCAGGTGAAAAAATACGCTGTACGAGCTAGGACCAAT
>CAZBKB010000004.1:1852-24244 GCA_964492425.1 uncultured Gammaproteobacteria bacterium
TTGATGCATCGTCTACAATAATAATCTCACTATTTGGACAATGTTTAATAATAGTTGGAATATTCTGTAAAAGCAGCTTTGCTCCGTTATAATTTGGGATTACTACTGAGATTTTTTCCATATGACCGCTGACGATGCAAGTAAAATCATTAACCCTACTGCCGAGATTAATAAAGCCTTGAAGAAAATACTCGGTCTATATTTAAGAAGCAATATGTGCTCTCCTTGGGGGATTACTACTGATTGAAGTAAATAATCTACCTCCGATATATTTTTTTCTTTTCCATCTATATATGCTTTCCAGCCTGGATAGTAGATATTTGAGATAACCAGAGGAGTATCACTTCTTGACCTTGTCCTCACTAACACAGACTGATCAGAGTAGCCAATGATTTCCGCCTGGGCATTTGGGTCACCGTTTTTAAATTCAAAATTATTTGCATAGGCAACTTTATCAATTTCAGTAGATTTTAATAAATTATTGAGTGTTTCCTCTTTGCTTTGCGTTCTAACAATATCAGTTACAAAAAAGACTCTTGCCAGAGCATTATTATTTTTATATATTTTTGTTTCACCTTCTTGCAAAACTTTTTCAAACTGAGGGTCATTTATATCATCAAAGGTCAATATGAATTTAACATTCATTAAGTCTGTAATATTTGATCGGATATTTTCTGGTGTAATAAATCTATTCAATGAAACTTCCTCATTTTTTACTTGATTTGATTGCCAAGCGTTTGCAAATTGGCCGTACTTTTTGAGATAAAGCGGATCATATCCGCTGACTGCTTCTATTTTATAAGGTGTAAGGCTATTTGGGTTTGCTATTCTTCTGTCTGTCGACATGACCCTAAATGGTTTATCTTTTTGTATCAAGTAATCTGTTATCTTAGTCTTCGGGTATATAATTTCTGAGCTTGAAAAAGGTGTAAATTTGTAAGCAAAATAAAAAAGTTCGGTAAGTGTTACTGCGAATATTGCAAAAATTAGTAAACCTTTTTTATCTTTTTGAAAACTTAAAATAATAAGCATTGAAAGAACAATAGTTGTGACTAACGGGATAATCAAATTTCTCATTGCAACGTGTTGGGGAACGATATTGATTAAATTAGGGAACCAATCTTTTGATATATTCGTAATTAATATTAGAGTGCTAAGCGGAATAAATATTATTAATAATGAAAGAAATAAAAATTTCTTATTGTTGTGAAACAATTCATTTTCTAAACCGTATGCGGCTAAAACAACCAGACTAAAATTCAATAAATATATTATTCTTGATGGTTGCATTGAAGAAATAATTGGAAAATGTAAAATGAATGGTATTTGCGATATTGGATTATTAAGAGCAAACAGTAGTGAAATAAAGACAAGCAATACAAAGAATATTGTTTGTATATTAGTTTTTAAAATTGCCAATAATGCAAAAAATAATGGTAATATTCCTATAAAAGACACAAACTCTCCATAATTCCAAACTCCCCAATAGTTACCTTTTGTCGGATTTCCGAAATAATCTGGGGCTATTATTTGAATTAAATGTTGAATGGGAAGAAACCAATCTTCTCTTTGAGGAAAAAATGATTGATCCGCTACTCTATTTGAAGCTTTTAAAAACTCATAAGCAGGCAATAGCTGCGGAGAAGCAATTAGTAGTGATAAGACAACACTTGAAAAAAATATAATTAAAATACTCCATTTTTTCTCTGTAATCGTTATAAAAGTTGCATAAAATATCCCCGCTATAAGTACATACATTGCAGTTTGATAATGTCCTGCCAAGAACACTAAAGCCAGAGCAATGGTCAAGATTAGAAAATTGGATGAAGTCAGCTTTTTAGTAATTTTGTTTACACAAAAAAGAACTAGTGGTAAAAAGGAAGCAGTAATACTAATAGTTCCCCAAGTTAGCCAGACAACAAAAAATCCAGTAAAGGGGAGAACTGTCGCTCCAAAAAGCGAGGATATTATTTGTAAATTTAGGCTTCTCAGGAAAATATATGTAAATAAAGAGGCTAAAATATTGCCCATTATGATTTGCAGTATCCATGCGTATTTAAAAGGAAATATAAGAAAGATTATATTTAAAGGCTGTAAGGCAGCTGATTGTATATTTGCCAAAAGTGGTTGACCTGAAAAACTGTAGGGATTCCATAATGGAATTTCTAAGTTTTTTAGATTGTCAATTGCTGTTTTGCGCCATGGGAATGTTTGGAGAATAGGATCGGTTATCAACGGATTTTTAACAGGATATTTACCCGGGTTGTAACCTTGAAATTGATCATCTCTCCAAGGATGATATAGGCCAATGAGGGAATCTGCTGGGATCGGCATTTTACCGATTAGAAGTTGCGGCAGAAAAAAAAATGATATTATTACTACTAAAATTATGGGTGGCAGAAATCTAATATATAATCTCTTCATATCTTTTTATAAACACTTCTTTTGAAAACCTTTTACTGTTATTGATTGCACCTGCGGCAAGCATCTTCATTTTTTTACTATCTTGTATGAGATTTAGAGTTTTTTGTAGCAACTGCGTCTTTGTTGACCAAAGTAAACCATCTTTATTTTCAGTCACGATCTCTTTCTGGCCACCGTGATTTATGACAACAGGAACAGCTCCTGAAGCAGATGCTTCTACAGTTGAGATTCCAAAATGCTCCATTTTTTGGGGAAATTTTTGTTCGTCTACGCCATAACCCGTTGCATGCCAGTAAAGTGAAGCTTTTGAGTAAAGATCTGTTAACTGTTGCTGGGTTGCATTGTCGATAATCCTTATTGCAAATCCAGCTGAGCTTTTTCTTAATTGTCTTAAGTATTTTTGATCCTCTTTTTTGGCTTGTCCTACAAGATATAATTTCCAATCATTTTTCATTTTATATAGCTCTTTAAAAACTTCTATTAGGACTTCCTGCTTTTTTGGATGAAGCTGGTTTTTGCCAAAGCGACCTACCGAAAGAATTATTTTTTCTTTTTGTTTAGGTTTTAGTGAGTGAATATCAACAGGTGGATATATTACTTGTGAATTCACATTAAAACTTTTGTCTATAAAGCGCTTTGTAAAATAGGAGTTGGCTATTATGTATTTGTAGCTTTTAAGCTTAATTCGCGATGACATTGATATATTATTGATAATAAAAGGCACCTGGAAGTGGAGAATGTTTTTCTTTGCAAAAGATAATGGGATACTGCCATCAGAAAGTACAAAGATGAGATCGTAAATCCTGGTTGATAAGAATCTATTAATATTTTTTTCGTTGAAAATGTTAGGTGTAAAACGAGTGTTAGATAAATCAATTTTTAGAAATTTAGAGAGCGGGGCTTTAATCGCAGTATCGTCCCAAAATACCTCAACTTCTTCCTTTTGAGACATATGAGATGCTAGTGTGAGAATGTACCTTTCACCACCTCCAAATATATCCAGATAAGGACTATAAAAACCAACTTTCATAGGTTTAAGTATAACGCGTTTATTTGAAAATAATTAAATACGCCCGGTTGATACTCTTTGAATAAGGTTTTTTTGAGAGTATAAAATAAAAAAATGGATTACTGATTAAATTGAAAAGTAATTTAAAATAATATATTAACTTGCGAATGACTTTTACCGTTGGGTCAAATATATATAGCTTAAAGAGGTACTCATTTATTTTTATAATACCCGAATAATAAATTATTGTCTTAAAATTTTTTGTAATTTTTTCTATCTCTTCCCTTTGTGGCAAACCATATTTAATATGCTCCTTAAGGTAAGTTACATTGATGCCTTTTTTCACCAGGAAAGTTTGCATTTTTCTTTCATAGTTAGTGTGCTCTATAGTTCCAATCGGAAATGAAAGTATCACCTTTTTTTGTGCAACTCTGAGTAAATCATTAATAAACTTTTCTCTGTTTTTTTTAGGTATATGTTCAAGTACATCTATGGCACATACGACGTCAAAAGAGCACTGTTTGAAAGGAAGATTAGTTTTTTTTATCAGTACGTCACCAGTGTCTAAATTAGCCACTATTATATTTTTAGGTTTTATAAATTGTGATAGGTGATTTAATTCGCCACCCACATCAAGTACAGAATCGCTCTTTTCAATAAACTCTGATACCTTTTTATGTCTTTCATAGACATCATAGGGCAAAAATACTTTATACATTTTTTGCTTCTTTAATTTTTACCTTAGTATTGTTTTGTATTTCCCATAAGTAAGTTAAAACCATTGCAATATGCAGTGACTGGAAAACTGCTTGTATAAAACCTATAAGACCATCTAAAAAGCCTAATTTCACTATGTATCTTTTAGTGAATTCTCGTACCATTGCCTTTACAATTTTAAATTTTGTGACAGAAGGGTGGTTGATATCGGTATAAAGTTCTGCTTCAATTTGTGCCCACTTAATAGATTTATCGATCATTCTTGTTATACTGCGAGCTGTTAAGTGCTTAATTGGATTTTTGGTGTATCCAAAGGAACCTTTGATTATTGGACTTTCGTGTACTTGACCTTCCCAGCCTATTAAATCTTCTTTTTTAAATAATCGTGGTACATAATCCGGCCACCATCCTCCATGTTTTAACCATTTGCCTAAAATGTAATTTTGTCTTGGAAAATAAAATGCAGAACTCTTACGATGATTGACGAGTTGTTTAATTTCCGAAATTGTTTCTCTTGACAGCCTTTCATCAGCATCAATATAGAGAAGCCAATCGGATGATGATTTTTCTTTGAGTATATTCCTATCTATATCAAATCGATTTTTTTGCGACTTTAGTACTTTTACTCCAAGACTTTTTGCAATTTCTGTTGTATTGTCTGTTGATTTTTGATCAAGAATCAAAATTTCATTAACAAAATCAAGCTGCTTAATGCAATCACTTATCATGTCTTCTTCGTTTTTTGTTAAAATCAGCGCAGATATGCTCATAAGTTTCTTGTACTTCTTCCAAGATTTCTAGTCATAAAATCTATAAGTGCTGCTCTTTTTATGGGATCATTTGATTGGCTGATAATTTGTTTAAATACTGCAAATTTTATTTTTGGCTTCGCGTATCTAAATGCAAATAATAATCTATTTCTAGAAATGTAATAGTCTTGAATCTTTGATCCAGAACCTCCAGCTGATGCTGCATTCTTGTGCCACAAAATGGCTTTGGGTTCAAAGATAATTCTGTATCCCATTTTCTTTGTTCTAAGCGAGAAATCCATATCTTCAAGATAAAGAAAGTATCTCTCGTCGAAAAGACCTACTTTTTTAAAAACATCACTTTTTGCAAATATACAAGCACCGGTTGCATATTCTACTTCTTCAGTTTTATCGTATTGCCCTTGGTCTACTTCGTCTACTCCTCTATGTATTCCAATAACGTTGTTCCAATCAATAAATCCACCTGCATACCAAATTACTTTTCCGAGGCATGATTTTTTATACCTTTTTTTGTGAAATTCGAAACCAGGATAAAAATATATTTTTGGAGATACTATTGAATTCTTTGCTGATTTCAATAAATTTATGATTAGGTCTTTTTCAAGTTTGACATCATTATTGATAACGCAGATGTAATCAGCTTTATTTTCCAAAGCATATTTTATACCCACATTATTACCTCCCGAATAACCAAGATTATTTTTATTTGCTATTAGAACTATATCCTTTATCTTTTTTAAAGTGACCGTAGACTGATCTTTTGATGCATTGTCAACTACTATTGTTTCCAAATTTATCCCCTTTTGAGTTTGCAGTCCTATTGAATCTATACACTCAAGTGTATTTTGAAGGCCATTGTAATTTAAAACGATTATTGCGATTTTCATCTTAAGAGATCTGCTGGAGATTTAAATCTTGATAATATTTGATAGTCAAATGAGTACTTTCCGGGCAAGATACCTTTAAATCCATAAAGATCATCACCTGGGACAAATCCAAAAAATATTTCTCCATTTATACTTGAAAATCTCAAAGTATTTAATAACTCAACCATATTTTCTTGTAAATTTTGTATTCTAAATCGATTTTTATCAATTTCATAACTTTTATTTTTAACAAGATATTTTCCATCTTTTTTTAATCCTGACAAGTCTACTTCTATTAAACTATTATCAAGCTTTATAGAGAATTGATCAAAGTTACTGTTTATTTCATATTTTTTTGATGGACCTAAATCTATTTGGTTAGAATATTTAACTTGATCTATTGTAGCCGAAGTGTTTTTTAAAAGATAAGTATCAGTATCTTTTAAAAAATAATCATTAAAAGGATGATTTTGATAATATCTTAAGTCTTTAAGTATAAAATGATTGTCCTCTTTAAAAAGGGCTAACCTGAATTTTGGTGACATGTACCATATGTTGTCTCCTTTTAGAAGTACATGATTTGGGGATAAATCAGGATACTTATTTTTATACCAAAAAGCAAAACCGCTTAATGTTAGCACTTGCACATTACTACTTTTTTGGAGATTTCCAATTACATCGAGTTGTTTGTCAAATTCGCTTGCAAACCTATCCGCCTCTTGTGCTGCCTCCAGCCCGATAGTAATTTGCATAAAATCATTTATAGTATTTGATAAATAATTTTCTAAGAGATTTAAAAAATAATCGGTTGTGAAACCATTACTTATATAGTCATTTGCTTGAAGGCTTTGCCTTGAATGCTTAATTTCTTTACCATAGCTTGCTACTGGATCACGTTGCGCCCATTGAATGGTGACTATCGGAACTTTACTTGTTAAGCTTGAGGCTGGTTCAAGTGGGTTTAGAGTTGCCGGATAATAGGGTACAGATAAATACTTGCCCCAGATTGAAGCAGCATCGGTGTCAAATTGGTCAGATAGGGTTAGAGCGGCAGTGACATTTAATTTCGTCAAGAGCAGATTTGAGTAGGCATCAATGTACCATGCACCTACCACATGCGGAGAGTAATAAAAAACCTCATTAAATTTCTTAAAGTATGTACTAATTAATTTTTTTCTTTCTTTTTGTGAATAACCGGACAGGAAAACTTTATCTGGTCTGTAGTAGTCTCCTTCGTCAATTTTATATTTGACACGAGCATCTGATGCCCACTTTCTACTCACCTCTAATAACGCACCAACTTCTTGTGTTGAGCTTTGTGACTTTAAGAGGCTTATTATTTCTTCGTCGTCGAGATTGTCATATTGAATAAGCCATGTAGCATTTAGGTTTCTGCTGGTTATAGAAAATAGTTGCCTCTCTAAAGACTCCGTTAACTTATTATTCCATTGCTCCCTGCTTCTTATAGGGTTTACAATTGTTATAAATTTTTCATAATTGGGATTTTCTTTTGTTTTCCCATTTGATATGGTTAAAGCTGTATGACTGTTTTTTTTATGTATCGCATTTACTAAGTTGTTTTTATACTTGAAGCGCTGAGAAATAAGAAGAAATATAACGGCTGCAAGCAGAAAAATTAACAGAATGTGTGCATCCCTTTGTAATTTCATTTTCCTCTTATTATATATCTCTATTGACTAAACATATGTGTTTTCAATAAACTATCCGGAAACGTGAAGAATTTTGTTTGGGCTACAGGAGCATTAATTGTAGTAATAATAAGCGTTTTTATTTTTACAACCAGGAATCAGGGTCCTGATGATACAATAATACCTTCGCCAGTAAGTGTAGTAACTCCTAGCCCAATTGTTGAAAATCTAGATCTAGATAGCAAACAGGACGATAAGATGGATTTACCATTTCAATTATTAAAAAAGGAAGACATTGCGGGAAAGCGAATAAAACTTTCGACAAACAATGGTGATATTGTTGTAGAACTATTTGGTGATACCCCGATTACATCTTCAAATTTTATCTTTCTTGTTAATAAGGGTTTTTATGATAACCTAACTTTTCACAGAGTTATTAAGGGGTTTATGATTCAAGGAGGGGATCCTAAAGGGAGCGGTGCTGGAGGACCAGGTTATTCTTTTGTTGATGAACTAGACCTAAATAGTGAATCATATAAAATCGGTTATAAGAGAGGGGTATTGGCAATGGCAAATGCCGGGCCAAACACGAATGGCAGCCAGTTTTTTATTATGCATCAGGATTATCAATTACCTCACAATTACACAATTTTTGGTCGTGTAGTTTCCGGAATAAATGTGATAGATAAAATTGCAAATTTGGAAGTGGATGAAAATGATAAACCTTTGAACACGGTAGTAATGACATCTGTGTCATTGGAATAACTATCTAAATTTCCGTTTTATTTTATAGATAACTTTATTAAATTTTGACTCCTCAATAAGTGCCGTATAAATCCAGTATTTCAAGTCTCTCGACTGCGCTTTTATTTCTCTTGTAAAACTCTGTAAAAAATTCTCTGGTGTGATATCTCTAAAATTTTCTTGTCGCTCCCAAATTTTAGCAAAAATTACAAATGAATAGAACGCTTGCAGTATTGATAAAACTAAGCCATGCATTCCGTCTCTGTAACCTTTTTGAGAAAAAAATGTTTTTAGGAAATCACTTAGTGGAAATCTAATCGCATCATACCAGTTAATGGACTTTCCTAATTTTATAAAATTTTCGACCTCTGATTCTGTATAAGTATTGTCCATTTTTTTTATAAATTGAGATATAGTCTGGTAATTATAATGTATTATCGGATTTTCGAGCCTTGAGGTTTTCCCTTTAACATCTAATTTTTCATGCACATGTTTTTGCGGGAATCTTCCATAATTTTTTCGAAAAAGTCTTAAATTATAATCTGGCCACCAAATTGAGTTTTCTATCCATTTACCAAAAATTATGTTTTTTCTTGGAATTTCGAAACCATTTATATCTGTGTTTTTTATTATTATTTTAATTTCATCAGTAAGTTCTGGTGTTATTCTTTCATCAGCATCTAAAGATAGTATCCACTTACCTGTTGCCCTTTCAAAACCATAATTTTTGTTTTTATTTAACATTACCGGGTCATTCGGTACTGTAAAAACTTTTTTTGTATATTTTTGAGCTATAGTTTTTGTTTTATCGTATGACGAGTTATCAATAAATATAATCTCATCTGCAAGAATTTTAACAGATTCTAGGCAACCACCTGTCATCTTTTCCTCATTAAATGCTGATATAACTACGGAAATATTTATCATTTTATTACTTTGTAAAGATTGCTTTTATAATTGTTATAAAGTCTTTCTTAAGATGGTCCTTGAACAAACTAAATGAAAACACAAAATAAATTATAACAGAGAAAATCACTGTGGAGATTAAACTAATCTTGGTGATTGGCAAATAATCAATCATGCTTCTTGCAATAAAAAACATAATTACTGATAAAAAAAATGGACCAAACACATTTTTGCCAATTGCAACATTAACTTCCTTTTTAACAAAATAGATTGTAATTGTTGACGTGGCCGCAACTATGGCTGATGCAAGTCCAGCTCCAATATATCCGAACTTTAATGTAAACGGGATCGTTAGCCCCCAGGTTAAGGCTGTCCAAAAAATCATAAGATTTAGGACTATTTTGGGTCTTCCAATAGCAAAAAGTGTGTTTGTAAATGTAGTTGAGACAGATGAGAAAATCGCATTAACCCCGAATAAATATAAGAGCGGTAATGCCGGTTGCCATTTTTCGTAACTTGGAACGAGATTTATGAAACCAGGGGCTATTGCTGCCATTCCAAAAACAGCAGGGTATACCAGATATGTTACGAAAAATATTGACTTACCAATTGCTTTTTCGAGTTCCGCCTTGTGTTCTTGCAGTCTTGAATATGCGGGAAATGTAATTTTGTTTACGTTGTCCATAAAAAATCTGAGTGGGATAAATGCCCATTTTTGTGCCCACCCTATGTAACCTACTTGGGAAAAGGTTAAAATTTTACCTAAAAATACGGTTAATAAGTCATCCTTGAGAAGTGCCAGTATGCTGTTAATCTGAAACGGTATACCAAAGCGCGTGAGCTCTTTTAAGCTTGCTTTGTTAAGTCCTATGGATATTTTCCAGGGTGATAATATATAGACAGTCAAAAGACCCAATATCCCTCGCAGTATAACAGCCCAGGAAAAGCTTGCAATTCCAAATCCTTTCATCGCCAATAGAACCGCCGCGCCATAAAATGTAATATTTTCTATTACTTGGGGGATTACGAGTTTTGTAAAGTTGAGGTTCCTCTCCATCATAATTGTTGGAATTGTTTTCAGTGATGACAAAATTAGCGAAAGTAACAAGGCTCTGATTAGAAAAAGTCCTTTTTCGTCGAGTTTGTAAAATGCAGCTATTTGCGAGGATAGCATCAACCCGATAACAACTAAAGTTGTAACTATTAATTGTTGAAGTGTAAAGGTCGTCTTATAGTCTTCGTGATTTGGTTTTTCCTTTTTTTGGATTAGGGCTGCAGCAAGACCAATGTCCGAAAAGTACACAAATAAGTTTATAAAAGCCGATACTACAAAAAATATGCCGAAAGTAGTTGGCTCGAGTAGTATTGTTAGAATAAATGTGGCTATAAAGGTGAACAGCTGAACAAAAAGTGTCCTGAGGGTGAAAGTTACTACCCCAGTAACTGCTCTTCTTTTTATCAGCTCTATGTCGATCTCTGTCTGGGTGTCTGCCATCGCGTTCTAATAAGGTAACTTATTAATAGCAAAAAAGAAACGGCAGATATTGCATTTGCCGCATTTCTAGTAAATGTGTTTGTAAACTTTAGCAGTATTTGGCTTGTCCCCTCATTTATAGGAAAAGTAATGAGTTTAAATTTATTATCGCTCGTGTAATCCGTTTTCTTGCCGTTGATATAAACCTCCCAATCGGGGAAGTCGAATAAATTTACCCTAATATTAGAAGGTTGGTCGGCATTAGTAATAAATTCTAACTTTTGGGGATTTGCCCGGAGCATGTTTATCTCTGCCGCCCCTTCTGTGACATCCACCCTCGAGTATGGCACTTCTGCTTTAGATATATTGAGTGAATTAGCACCTTTTTCGTTTTTTATGAGTTCGACACCTTTTGGTATATATTCAAATGAAGACTGCGAAACGTCATGGGTTAATGTCTCGTATGAGGTTGCAGTCGTATCTGTTAAATTTGCTCTGTAATATTGGGGCCTAAAGAGTTTTACGTTTGGAAGAATTAAGGCTAATACTAACACGATTGATACAGGCATTTTGAGCGCGGGGAACTTCAGCATGTAAATTGTTGCTGCCGCCAAAATAGAAGAAAATAATGCCGCAAAAGTTAAGAATCTCCAGGGGAACTGTAAATAGGCAAGCGGTTTTATTAAACTCCATACAAACTGCGAGTAGGAAGTTGTCATAAATGCAGACAATGCAAAAAGTAAAAAAATAAGGATTAGCAAATAATACATCGATCTCTTATGTCTATTTAAATTATTTGTGAACTTTAAATATAGGGCTGCAATAATTGCTGAGACAATTGAAATTAAAATGTGAATTTTGCCTATTTTGAAGGAGATGCCGTCAAGTATCCCGGCAGTTGAACCACCAAAACCCCAAGTCCAGTTCCAGAGCTGAATTGGATAAACGAAGTGTATTTTATAACTTGCCAGGTTAACAATAAGTAAATTGTCAACTATAGTAAACTTTTTTTCAGTAAGCGCAGGTATCCAAAAAAATGCCGATAATAATGCTGCGTAAATAAATGCTAGCGTAGTATAAAAAATAAATAGTTTTTTATTTTTTGTGAGGGGGAGCGAGCCAGTAGTGAATGCAAATAGAATTAGGCCGAATGGGAGAAAGATTAGGTTGTGTGTGATCACCAAAAGAAATAGAAATATCGCTGCGAGTATCGCATTGTTGTGATTTGGTTTTTTGGTTAATTTTAAGATGGAATAGATTATTAGTGGCAACCAAACGAAGGAGAATGATTCGGCAAGAGCTCCTCTTACGTAGACATCCAACGCCCTGTATGGAACAAAAATGTAAAAAGCGGATCCAACTAATGCGGCGAGAGTACCAAACAAATATCTTGTGAGTATAAACATCGAAATTCCGGAAAGAAATATACTTAGAAAAAAGACTATCTTTATACTATCTATAAATCCAAAACCGATGAGGTGAAAAATTTCACCAATAAAGTAAACAAGTGGGGGATAAAAAATAAATAATGGATAACCGAAACCAAAACCTAAGCTACTGACCCATCGTGGTGGAAATTGTCCTGCTTTTAAGGCTTCATCGAACAGGAAGAGTCTTGCGACTTGTTGATCATCATGCATTGTATAAAGGCCAGATATTAAAAGAGGAGTAGATGCCATCAACGTGAATACCAGCACTAGTAATAATGACAGTATGGTTTTTATATTCATATTAAAATTTTTATCTACTATATAGGATTAATTCTAATTATACTAACGTGGCTTAAACCATCTTTTGATTTTGGCCTTTCATATTCTGTTTTTACGCTTTTATCCCCATAAAAAACCTGCAATGCCTGCTCGTTGTTTAAAGATTGGATTAACGTGTGCACATCGGAAAAATAAAACTTATTTTTTCTGGCAAAATCCTCACTCGGAAAGCCTAAGAAAAAAATCGTACCCGGTTCAGGTTTTGGATAATTTGTTTTGACAAATTCTGTATATGCTCTTGATACAGCTTGCTCATTTACTATCCAATGTGTTTTTTGAGTATAAGCAAGTGTTGCAAATGAGGAAAAAAACCATATTAAACCAATAACTATTAAGACTTTTATATCTAATTTATCAACTTTTTTTGTGATGGCAAACAACAAGCCTAAAATTGCAATAGATAAATAATTTGGATATACATGATCTGGAACCACTATGACAGGGGCAAGAGCCAAGAAAAACCAGCATACGCTAAATAACATTAATCTTTTATTTTCCATTAATTTATCAAACATCCATTTTGTGAAAATAACGCCTACTGTTGAAGAACTTAATACTATCCACCAATATTGTTTTATGACATGTAGAGAATTAGCAATAAATTTGTGAGAAATTAAATCAATGAAACTTTCAGGAAAATTGGAGCTCCAAAGCACATACCATATTATATTTGATAGTGTCTTTTTGTCGAAATAAATTTCATAACTGCCACTTGCAGGAAGCGTGCTTTGAGACAACCTTAAGGTAAGATACAGAAGAACTAATATAAAATATGGTGATAGGGTTTGTAGTTTTATTATCTTGTTTAAAGTAAGTTTATAAATGAGCAATATGGCTGGAACTGTTAAAACTAGTTCCGATGAGAGCAATCCCAATATAAAAAAGGTAAAACTCAGCAAATAACTACGGAATCCCTTGTTTAAAAAAAAGTAGAAGGTCAAAACAGTGAATAATGCACCAATGATATAGGACGTTGATGAGAGCCAGCTAATACTTACGAAATGGATTGATGATGTCGCATAGAGAAAGGTGACAAAAAAAGAAGTTTTTCTATTTGTTGTCAGTTTTAAAAACAGTTGATAAATAAAGTACAAAAGCAGGAAAAAGAGTATAAAGACTATAAGATGAAATAACTGTGGATTAATATTAAAAAGTTCAAGGTTTGTTTTAAAAAATATTGGCATTGATACAGGTCGCCAGTAGATAATATCTCCCCTAAATTTTAAAAGATCTAATAATTTACTTTCTCTCACCCAATTGAGGACAAACCAATCATCTTGAAAAAAATAATAATTGAGGCTTTTGTTATAAAGCACTAAAAAGAAACAAAAGATAATTACAACATGCTTAAAGTTTAAGGGGATGGAAGGCATTTTTTCAATTCTTGAAATATAATACATTCACAGGTTTTATTTGACTTTGATTTATTGATTCGTTCAAATCAATTTCATTGAAAAAAATGCGTATAGTCGGATCATTGTAGAGTACTTTTATAGCGTTTTCATTAAGAATTGCTTGCTGAAAACGTTTGTCTTCAAGAGGATATAAAACAACAGACCCTCTTGGAATTGTCGGGAAACGAACTTTAATTTCATGACTAAATTGTCTAGCAAAACGTTGAGATTCAACGACCCAAAATACTTGCCTATAAAAACCGACTGTAACTAATGATGAATAGAACCAAATAAGCATGACAAGGGAAATTACGTAAACATTTTTTTGAAATGATAATAAATGGCCAAGTAAGACGTATATTCCAATGCTGGGTATAGCAAGATACATTGCAAATGAATGATTTGGAAATACTAAAACCGGCATGATTGAAATTACGAACCAAGTCGAGCACAAAATAACAACATTTAGATTGTTTTTGTTTTTAAAGCATTTTACCAATGGATAGAAAAACCCCAACAGTAAGATTGCGACCATCGAAACAAAACTTTTTTGAACAACATCGCCAAAATCGCGTATAAAAACTGGATTGAAGGATAATAAATTATTTATGACCTGTTTTTTAAACTCTTCCGGAATGTTGAATGACCAAAGTACATACCAAAATAATTGTTTCAGGGTATTTGAATTTATTTGGATCTTATATTCCGAAATATTGGGAAGGGACGAGAGTGATAACCTGGTTATGACATAGACAAATACTATGAAAATGAAGGGTGAAAGATTTTTTAAGATATATTTGATATCTTTTTTTAGAAATAATTTTAACCAAATACCCATTATGACTGGCCATGCTATAAAGAATTCAAAAGAACCCAGGGTTAGTATGAAACTAATGAGCGATAAGGCGTAAAGCACCCTCCGTTGGGTTGTTGTGTATGTTATGTATATATTCGTTGTTAAAAAGAAAAAGAATGAGCCGATAATTAGCCAAGCGGCAGCGATCCAGCTTAAAGATAAAAAATGAATCGAGGATGTAATCCAAAATGTGCCGGTTAGGTAACCCGTAAGTTTATCCTTTAGCATTTTCCCGATACTTTTTGCAATTAGAAAATATGTTGAGAAAAATAATATAAATGTGACTATCCTAAAATACGTGGGGTTGAATCCAAAAAGGGTTTGGCAAACAAAGTAGTATAATTGAAGTCCAATTGGCCTATAACTTGACCTATTTTCCTGGAATGTAAATAATTTTAGAAAATCATGAGTGTTAGTAACTTTGGATATTAACAATTCGTAAAAATCATCTTGAAAAAAGTAGTAATTTAAACTCTTATAAAATATTAAAAATGAGAACATTAGAGAGGTCGATGCAACTAATATTGTGCCGTGCTTTTTGACTATTTGTAACATTATAATAAACTTGTTTAAATTTTAGGGTTTTAGTGAAAGAGTGTCAAAACTACCATGAAAAAGGTCCTCCTCGTAATATTTTCAGTTTTTTGTTAATCCATATTGTTAATATCATTTCACATTTTTTGATTGTAGATAGAACAAGTTACGAACCGGTGTATGGACTTGCTCATCCGCTGTCAAAAGTTCTATATCCCTGGACAAATTTTGATGGGCAAAATTATCTCAAGATAGCTATATCTGGTTATGACTTGCAAAATGTCGTATTTTTCCCATTATTCGCCCTGATTATCAAGGTTTTCTCTTTAAACGGAGTAATTGGCCCGATAATTGCCGGACTTTACCTGTCTTTTGTCTTTACCTTATTCTCTACGGCTGGACTTTATAACTTAACACGGAAAGAATATGGGGATAAGGTTGCATTAAGAACGGTAATTCTGTTGTTTACTTTTCCCACATCATTTTTTATGTTTGCCTTTTATAATGAATCTTTATTCTTATTTATTACGATTTTATTTTTTTGGTTTCTAAGAAAAAATAACTATTTGCTGACATCGATGTGTGTAATTTTTGCCGGCTTGACCCGAATATTTGCTTTGGCTTTATTTGCCCCACTTGTTTTTTCGACAATATCGAGATACCGAACTGATCGGAGCGTTTCTCTCGGCTTACTGGTCGCTCCACTGGGCTTCATGTCTTATTTATTTTACATATGGATCCGATTCGTCGATCCCTTACTAGTTGCAAAACTACAGAGCGCTGATAGATTTTCAAGACATTTGGATATTTTTAGCCCAATTTATGTTGCGAGGGAAACTTTTTTGAAGGTTGTTTCAGGCCTACAGCCAAGCTTTGGCAGTCCATTCTATTTTTCAGAAATTATTGGGTTGCCTAAATATTTTTTGTTCAAAGCCCAAAAATACCATCTTAAATATTTGGGTAGCCATTTTTTTAGATAGAATCTTGATTCCTTCGAAAGATACCTCCAGGTTGTTGGAACCTCTGTAACCTTATATCCACCAAAGTGTGCCTTTACGGTTAATTCTATACCTAATTCGAAGCCGCCGTCTGATTCAATTTTAGTTTTATTTAAAAACTTTTTTGAGTAAATTTTGAATGAATTGGTGACATCTCGTGTGGGCACACCAGTAAAATAATGGAGGCTGAGCCCTGCCCCTCTGGACAACAATTGTTTAATTATTGGACCGCCCATTTGATGTCCACCTTTCATATAACGCGATGCGGCAATAACATCAAATCCTTGTTCGAACTTTTTCATCATTGTGTTTATAATTCTGGGGTCGTCTGTAAGGTCTGCCATCATTACGCATACTGCTTTGCTTTTCGCCTTCACAAGTCCTGTTTTAAGAGCATTTAGAGCCCCTCTTCCGTATAAATTTTTTACAAGCTTTACACTTGGATACTTTTTTTGAAGCTTTTTAGTTGGCAAGATCGTGCTGTCTTTGGCCATGTCATAAATGATTAACAATTCATGAGGAATTTTTACTGCAGATTCGACTTGAGTAATTGTTTTTCGAATAATTTCGCCTTCGTTATAAACTGGCATCACGATTGATAACTTCACAATTGAAATTTTATCTTTTGGAATAAGGAGTGTAAAGGATTAGAGATCTCGCCACTTCCCTTCAAACAGTTCTCCAAACTCTGGTTGCGTTTTCGACATGTGGTTCTCTAAGGACTTAATGGTAAAAATTATCCTATTCGTTTTAAAGATATTCCAAACATCACAAACTACACAATTTTTAGAAACCAAAAGTTTTACCTTTGATATATCCATCTTTCTGTAATATGAATGGTTGGTTGCGATGAAAATTAAATCTGCATCTTTTAGTGTTTCTTCCATATTAACTTGATATCCCGGGACATACGGATCGTGCAATAATACTTTTGCTCTCTCCCTTTCAAGGGCTTTTTTAACTTTAAAAGCTAGAGATTCCCGAATATCATCAATTTCCGCTTTAAACGCAAGACCCAATATAACGGCTTTTTTGCCTTCTAGTTTGCGTCTATTTCTTATTTTGTTTATTAAAAAAAGCGGAACCGATTCGTTTATTTTCCAACTGGTTGCAATTAAATCAGCAAAAGGAACATCACTAATCAAAAAGAAACCGTCTTTAAAAAGACAAGGTCCACCAGTTAAGCCGGGCAGCGCAAGTCCACCTCTTTTGTAATTTTTATTTACTAAATCTACTATTTTGTAAATATCACGATTGTGATTGCCGGCTAAAATCATAAATTCGTTGGCAATTGCGAAATTGATATATCTGTACATATTTGTAAAAAGCTTGGCAAGTTCGGCAGAAACACCATCACTTTCGTTTACCTCGATGCCGAGTTTTTCGAAAAATTCAGCGGCTTTTTGTGTACTTAAGCGGTCAGCACCGCCAACGATCTGAGGAATTTCTGTTATTTCCTGTATAGACTTGCCTTCGGCAATTCTTTCAGGGCAAAAAGCAAGAAAGAAATTGTTTCCGATTTTTAATTTATTATTATCTTCAATACATGACTTAACATAATTTATAGTTCCCGGAGAAACAGTTGATCTTAAGATTAACAATTGGTTTTTTTGGAAATATGGCCCAGCTTGTCCTAGTGCATTATCAATTTGAACAAGCGACGGGTTCATATTTTCATCAACCGGAGTTCCCAATGTAAGAATTATTACATTTGCATCTTTTACTCGAGAAAAGTCGGTCGTAAAGTGTAAAGATTTTTTGAGATATTTGGTCAAAAGTGATTGGGCGCCTTCTTCTATGAAAGGCATCTTCCCTTTTGAAACTGTGTTTATTTTGTGGCTGTCAATATCTATCCCAATAACGCTATGGCCTTTTGAGGCGATAAATAACGCTAGCGGTAAACCAACTCGACCAACACCGACTACAGCAACTATCAGTTTTGAAGTTTTCCTGCGGCTTTTTGGGTTTTTAGCCAATTTATAACCTCCTTCAGTCCGTTTTTAAAATTTACTTGTGGCTCCCATCCAATTAACCTTTTAGCTTTTTCAACACTTGGAACTCTTCTTTGGATATCGAAAGTAAAACCCTTGGTAAATTTTACTTTAAAGGGTTTTTTAATTTCCATGACTTCCCAAATTTTCTTTGCAAGGTCTATCATTTTTATTTCTTTGTCAGAACCGATATTAAAGTCGTTATTTTTTCCTTTGGGATGTAAGGCCACGGCAATTATTCCAGAAGCAACATCGGAAACGTGTGTAAAGCAACGGGTTTGTTTTCCGTCTCCTAAAAGTTCCAACGGGTATTGTCCCAACAAAATTTTTCTTACTAAATCAGGGATAACATGTGCATAGCCTATTTCCCTTTCGGGAAATTCATAAATTCCGTAAGCGTTGAAAGGCCGGCATATAGAAAATGGCAGTTTATACTCATCCCAAAACGACCGGCAATACCATTCACCCGAAAGTTTTGAAAACCCATAAGAAGAAACAGGCGGTGGAATTTTTTCGACGTCTTTCTCTTTTGAGGGAAATTGAGTTGCTGATTCAAAAACCATGGATGATGATATATAGACCATTCTTATAATTTTTGCATCTCTTGCCGCTTCAAATGTTGAAGAGTAAATTTTGTTATTTTCGGAAAGAATTGTTGCCGGGTATTTATGGAAATATCCTATACCACCGATTTTGGCGGCGGCGTTTATACAAATATCAATTCCTAGAAAGGCTTTATTCGTTTCTTCGGGATTGGTTAGGTCGATTTTTAAAAACTCTGCTCTTTTATCGACTTGCGCGTCTTTTTTGGACAAGTTATCAGCTACCCTCACTTTAAAACCTTTTGAGAGAAGTTGTCTGGTGATTTCAGAACCAATAAATCCGGCTCCACCTGTTACTAGAAACTTGATTTTTGCCATATTTTATAAAACAAGATTAATGTTAGTAAAAGTGCGAAAATAGAAATTAACTCAGACACTAAGTGGGCAGTAGTTTTGCTATAGTTAATTATAACTTTATGGGTTCCTTTGGGCAAATTAATTGTAATCAATCCCAGGGGGTTATCGTACTTAATTTCTTTATTTTTTGAGTCAACTTTTGCTTTGAACCCAGGAAAATAAATTGTATTATAGGTTAACTGAGTATCAATCCCTGCGTCAATTATTGCCTTGTAAGATAAACCGTGTAATTCCTCTTGTACAATTTTAAGATTAGGGTTTGTTTCTACAAAAGACCCGGCTTTTTTGTCAGATTGTTGTACAACCCAAATAGGTAAATATTCGCTTTTAACTGTCGTTGTGTCTTCATTAGTTGAATAATAAGAATCTGGCAGGTAACTATATCCAATTGGTTTGGCGTATGTAATTGTTGTCCCAAGTGATATAACAATAACTGCCGCTAATATCCATCTGCTTTTTAGCTTATCAACAATGAAGGCACTAAGAATGGCTGATGATAAAACTATTATTGAAAGTAATCTCCATGGAAACTGGACCATATCTATGAAAGGAACAATAGTCCATATTGGTTTCGATAAGTTAAGCATAAGAAGTGTGGAGACTAAAAAAATAGTAATTAAAAATAAAATTATCGGGTCTTTTTTTTTGGTTTTTAACAAAAGCATTATACTAGCAAAAAAAACAAAGATTGGCACTATTCCCAATTGAGGTGATAAACCATCATTTATATTAGGATTAGGCCCGTAACCCCATGAGGGAACAATAATCTTGGAGAGATTTACCAAGTGTTCTGTTGTATTTGCAATGGTAGTTTGTGGTAGCCTAACGTGTTTAAGATCAAGAATGGCAGGTAGTGTGAAAAATGCAGAAATGGCAATTCCCAAAAATATATAGGCCATGGCGTGTAAAAACAATCTTTTTGGTAATAGAATACCTGAGGTTGCTGTAATAATTGGCAAAAATAGTGCGGCTATAACATTATGGGAGATCAAAAGAAGGGCGGTAGATAAGGCCAGTATAGGCAGGAATATTTTTGATCCTTTTGAAATGCTGAATATTGACCCAAGAGCAATGGGTGCAATAAAAAAAGCCATATTTTCGCCAAGAGAACCCCTCACATAGATATCTACAAATCTATAGGGAATAAACAGATAAACAATAGAACCAGCAAAGCTTGCGGGATAGGTAAACTTCTTTGAAAGAGCCCAAAACATTAATAGGGCAGATCCAATTGTTGTTGTTACAAATACAAGTTTAATACTTGTTATAAAAGACAGGCCTAGTATTTTTGGAATTTCTGCCAAATAAAATGGCCCCGGATATAAAAAGTTCAGTACCGGATATCCGTAGTTATTGTTGAGTCGTTTTGTTATCCTCACAGGAAAATGGCCTTCCGATAAACTTTGATGAAAAGCGGTAAACCTTATCAACATCCATTCTCCGTCGTGGCTTTTAATGTAACCGTCCTTAAAAAATGGCCAAACAGAAAATAGTGATAGAAGTAATATTATGACGTAATATTTCGTCATAAATATCTTCTTTTGTTGGACATGTACGCAAACAGTGCCGTAGATATCGCCCCAATAGCAGTTAATGCGTAGCCAATTTTAAAAGACATCGGTTCATATTTAAATTCGAGCTTTTTCGCACCGGCCGGAATTGCGACTGCCCGGAAGGCATAGTGCGCTCTGTAAATCTTTATTTCCTTTGAGTCGACGTATGCTTTCCATCCCGGATAGTATGTGTCTGAGATGAAAAACAATGAATTTGTGGGTGTGCTAATGTCGAGCGACACCTCGTTTGGTGTGTAAAGTGCCAACTTGGCTTCTTTAGAATCTGAATCGGGCAAGATTCTTAAATTGGGTTCTTCCTCCAATAAAAGGGTCCTTAGGTTAAAATTACCGTCGTATATTTTATTGATAGTTTGGTTATCATTGGGTGATACAACATAATTGTTTGTTAGAAAAAAACGGGGAAGCACAGCTTCCCTTTCGTATATTTTGAACTTTCCCTCCTGCCAAACGAGTTTTACATCTTCGTTTGGTTTGTCGTAATCGATATTGATTACGACACGTGCCAAGTCGTCCTTGGAAAGGAAATATTTGATCCCTAGTAAATTATAAAGTCTTTTTTTGTTATTCGCATCTGTTTCGGAAAATTCGGCCGTTGACCTCTCATAGTACTCGGGTACATCGCCAGTTTCTTGTGCTGCAAATAATCCTGCATATCTTTTTACTCGAAATACCCCGTATCCCTCCGCCGAGTACAGATTAAAATACATTGGAATATTGTTCCAGGTTTTGGCAGTCAGGTCTCCATGAAACCTGTTTATCGATGCATTATTTTGTAACCAGCTAAAAATTGGGTGGCTTGGGAAAAAGAATTGTTTCGGCGAGCTTGGCTGCCCTTTGTTAAATTGATATATGCCGCCAAATATTGTTGATGCGAATATAATAATTAACCACGATGATTTAAAAACTGTTAGTTTAAATTTCGAAAATATTTTTACTGCTACTAGTGATACGGGTAATGAAATGAATATTAGGGTGGGTAGGATTAAGTTTCGTTTTGTTACCATCAAGTTTTTTTCGACATTCTCACTTTCGCTGAAATTTGGGTAGAAAATTGTAAATAAGACTAATAGTGAATAGATCACTAAGAACACAATAATCAGCACATAAAATGTCTTCTTGCCTTTTTTTGCCCGAATAATTTCTTCCAATCCCATACCTGATAGTATGGAAAGGGCAAAACAAAAGACAAACATCGACCTTGCTGCAGTTGTACCGGTGAGTAGTGGAATATTTATTTTGTCTATTAATAGAAAAAGTGGGCTTCTTGTCGCGTAAAATAGAATGACAAGAGCCATCCCGGCAAAGAATTTTACTTCCCATCTTTTTACAGCAATTATGGCAAAAACGGCAAAAAACAATGGCAATACTCCTATATGGGGGGTGGCGTCTCCATACATGACTGACCAGAAGTTGTTAGTAGCCGGATTTCCAAAGAAATCTGGCGCAAAAAGTGCGATAAGATTCTTTAGTGGCATCGAATTTATACTGAAAACATGCTTTGCCAGCGGCTCCACCAAGGGGGAGTTTAGGTAAAATTCTAGCGCAGGTATTGTTTGAATAGCAGTTATCAAAAATGTCAGCAGAAACCAAGTAATAAATATGCCTGCGATCTTTTTGTTATTTCTTTTTTTTGTAAACGCGTGCTTTGCAAAGTAATAAGAGACGCCTACTGCGAATATAAAGACTGTTGTTTGAATATGGCCTGCAAATATGGCTGCTGCCGAAGAAAGTATCAGTAATATTAAAAAACGTGTTTTG
>CAZBKB010000004.1:24259-82825 GCA_964492425.1 uncultured Gammaproteobacteria bacterium
AGGATACTATATCCAACAATTCCGATTTCTATCCAATTAATAAAGTAGCTGGAAAAAACGAAGGCGATTCCTGACATTAAGCTTGGCCACTTAGACAAACCGAGACTCTTGGTGAATAGGTACGTAAAATAAATGGTAAATGGCACTTGAAGAATGATAAATATAATCCACGCTTCGAACATCGGCAATAGCAGAAATAATATATTAATAGGATTAAATATGAACGTTTGGATATTCGCTAGGTGTGGAGTACCTGAAAAACTGTACGGATTCCATAGAGGCAAGCTAAAATTAGTTTTAATTTCATCAAATGTTAATTTATGCCATGGGAGGTGCTGCCTGATTGCATCCATGGCAATAAATTCTTTGTGAGTTGTCCATGAATTGTATCCTTCCCAACCACCTGAATACCAAGGGAAGTTAAAAGATACAAGTAAATCTCCCGGGTAAGGAAATTCTGCTCTTGTAAAGATTTTAAAAAAAGTTAGACAGGTTACTAGTATTATTAAAATAAAGGGCCAATAATTCTTCATGGTTTTTAAAATGTGTGCTTTTCTAGAACAATATCGCCCGAAAACGCTTTTTCCTCAAGCAGAGTTGATTTATCACGTGTTTTGTCTACATACCATCCTTCGTTAAAATATTTTTTCGATGAATATTCACGAATGATTAAATAAAATATTTGTTGGTTTTCTTTCGGTTTTTCGATCAAACCTTTCCTGTTATACCAATAAAGCAGATAATCGAATGGTGGATCGAAAATAGCCGGAGAATAAACGTAAATAGAATAATTTTTGGGCTTTTGAGATTCAATATAATTCACCACTCTTTGTGCATTAATATACATTCCGCCACCAGTAATTTTTGTTTCATTAAATCTGCTAAAAAGACCGTTGGGTAAATTAAGTAATAATACAATGATAATAAAAATAATAGATGTTACTTTTAAATAGTAAGTTTTTAATGACTGTTTTAGTATTATTGCTGCTAAAATAACGAACGTTGTAGGGAGACCTATCAAATAATAATCCCAAATTCTGTCTTTAAAAAAAGTGAAGAAGATTATAGAAAATATAATTAGTGAAAGCAGATAATCTACGAGGGTTTTTATGTTCTTTTCAAAAGTTGGTTTTTTATAAACAACGATTAATGTCAATATAAAAAATGATAGAAGAAGGAAAGAGAGTAGGTTATTCGCATAAAGGAATGTTTGCGAAAACAAATTGAAATAAGAATCGAGTCTCTGTAAGAATCTGATATAAATTACGGCTTCCTCACCATATATTTTAGGTGAATGTAAGTATGATACTGCTGCTTTAGTTTCCAAAAAATTATTTCTTATTTCAAATAATATTTGTGGTATCCAAAGAATAATTATCCCTATGAGGGTCCATACTAAATTTTTCGTAAATAAATATTTTCTGTATATTAATATTGAAAGAAATGTCCAAAGAGTGATCATTACTCCAAAAGCTACTTCTCCCTGCAAAATTATTTGCGAGGACAGGCCGTATAGAAAATAGTATGGAGTACTTTTGGTTTTTAGAATATTGTAAAAGCTAAAAAATAAAAGGGTCATAAAAACAGGAACAAGAGTTGGACTCCAGATAAAGGTTGGCGATAACATCCAAAATGATGAGACAAGTGAAAGATAAGAAAAAAATGCCGATAAAATAAACGACCCAGTTATATATCTTAAAAATAGATATAATGCGATTGATGTTGCCAAGCCAATAAACGTAAATACAATGGCTACAAATGTGGGATTACCACCTGATATGAGAACCGGTATAGATAGAATGTAATACCACCAAGGACCATAGAATATTCCTGGCAGACCTGTGGTTGGACCTATTAAAGTAATATTTTTTTCGAAAACAATCTTTGATGCTTCGAGAAGATCTCTTCCCTGATCGTAAGTAAAATCGAACGCGCCGTTATATGCTAAATAGGTTTTTAACTTAAGATAAAGGAGCGATAAAAAGCCTAAAAATAATATATCCTTATTGAACAATTTTTTCATAATATTTTTTTAACAATATTATCAGTATGGTAATTGCGGGTAATATTACTATTACTGTTTGCATAAAGAGAATTGTATTCGGCTGGGACCATTCACCATATAAGAGAAAGGGTGTGTACCTCAACATGGAGGAGAATCCTATGACTATTGACAAAGCAAGTAAAAATGTTTTTTTTGGCAAAAAAGAAACTAAAGGTAGCGTCCAAAAAAGGTACCAAGGTTGAAATTGTGTTTGGAGACTCCCAGCTGATATAAAAGGCACTGTCACCCTAAATGTTGAAAATATCCAAGTGAATGTTGAATATACAATAATGTTGATATATATGTAAGTTTCGATTTTGTTAAATTTAGTAAATCTAAAGATTAATAACGGCAGCAATGTTATTAATGAAAGGTATTTTACAAACGCCCCAATAATTATAGGCAGCGTTGATAATAAAATTTTGGAGTAAGTAAGAAAATAAATTGAAAGTATTATAAAGAATGCGTGAATTATATCATTGTGAGCATTTGTTACACCCTCTATCAAGAAAACCGGGTTCATTGCGTATAAAGCCGTTCCGACTATAGATAAATTGTTTTTTAGTCTCTGGAGTATTTTGTAAATTAAGAGTGTGTTTAAAATGTGAAAAATGCCTATAAAAATTTTAAATGTAAATAACGTAAGCAAAAATTTTCCAAAACCCAAAAGTGATGGTAATGTCGAATATATAAGCCATAATGGACCGTACGGTGAATATCTATGTGTCCACCTCATAAATCTGATCCAATCATCATTTGGAAAATCTAGAGGTTTATTTGAATAAGGATTCAAGTTGTATGTCGTGATTATTTTTGCATCGAACATATAGTTGAAAAGGTCCGAAGAGAGAAATGGATATGAGGGAATCAATATTATTGTAATAAATAAGGTTGATACTAGAAGATATTTTAAAGAAAGCCTTTTTTTTATAAAAAGGATCAAATTCGTAATATAGTTTACATAAAACGCTAATAATAATAAAAAATAAAAAACCGTTGCATGAAGTCTTTGATAATAGCCAAAGTATTGAAGCTTGGAAATAATATTCAAAATTAGAGTGTTTTTGGTTAAAGTCAAGTTTAAATCTACGTAAGCATAGGTGAAAAGTGCAAGTACAATTGCAAGTGAAAGGTTGGTTGCGAGAAGTTTGTATTCTAATCGGCTCACGTGACTATTTTATAGAAACTACATGAAAAGGTTCAAATATCTGTAATTTTACTGCCTTTTCCCCTGTTTCATACTTACTCAGGCTATGCTCCTGTAGATCTGAATATTCAATTATATAGATGCTTTGCGACTCATTATTTATTGGAACTTTCGACCATTTAGATAAATATTTAAAGCCGTAATTTATCGGAAGAGGTATTTCATAAGAAAGACTTATGTTTTTACCTTGTGAATCCTCTTTAATATAAGAGATAATATTTTTCTTAAGGTTAATAGAAAAAGGATTTTTAAAGTATTTTATGGGTGTATAAAAGTTAACAAAAATAACCAGGATAAAGAAAATTAAGAAAATAGAAATTGATCTTTTTACGAGGCCATTATATAAATTCCCGACTAATATTAATGCTGCTGGAATTGAAACTAAAAAATAATACTCAGGTATATGCTCTTTATAAAATAGAAGGCCTATTAATGGTGTAAGAAGAAAAATAAGGGTTTCCTTAACAAAAGTTTTATTTAAATGTATACGAATGTAATAAGATAAAGTAATTAATAACATAACTAGAGTAATACTTTGTCTATGCGGAATTATCACGGTTTCTGTTACAACATTTAAAAAGTTAATAACTGTATCTGAAAATTTAGATAAGTCCGCATGGTTACTTGAAAATAATAGTGAGCTTAGTTTTTTTGTCATTAATAAGTTATGTCTAATTTCAAAAGCAAAATATGTAGACAGGGGCAGCAGAAATGTCAGAATGGATATAATAATTTGCCGGGCAGTAAATTTCGTCTTATTGATTAGAAAAATCAGAATTACTGCAGGAATTTGCAGGAGTAACGTGAGATGCACATGATATCCTAGCGATAAGCTAAGAGTCAAAAATGGTAATAAGAAATACTTTTTTAAATAAGCAACATTATAAGTAAGATACATTACTAAAATAGATAATAGTGAAATGTAAGAGATGGGGCTTGCTGAAATATCGTATGAAATAAGTCTTGCAGAAATTATATAAATTAGCACAGATAACAATGCTTGAGTAGTATTTGAGATATCTTTAACAAATATGAACAGGAGGACGACAGCAAAAGCGGAAAACATGACCGCCTGGTAACCTAATGCGATTGGATCTAATTTAAAGGCGTAAAGAAAGATGGCATGTGACCAATTTAATAATGGGCCTGCGAATATGCCTCCGGTTGAAGTTTCTATGCCGATTAAGGTGGGTTTGTGGTTTATTATTAAACTCCAGGCAGCCTCTGCAGCTTTTTCCTGATCGTGATCAAATCCCAATCTGTCTGAAAAATTATAAAGACGAGTTGTTAAAAACAATGCCAGAAGAGCGAGCAAAAGTAAAAGAGAAAAATTCGTTTTTCTAGGGAGATTCAGAATCTGGGAGAGACTTAGTTTAGCTGTAAATTCCGCGAAGATCATTTAAGCGAACACGTACGACATCCCTAAACATCCTGAGAGAATCTTTAAGGGGACTTACCCTGCTTGTTGCAACGTGATGCCATATTATTGGTACTTCTTTAATTTTGAACTTGTGCTTTTTGGCAATGAATAGAAGTTCTACATCGAATGCTGTCACTAATGCACCGTGAACTTTTTTGCCCTTGCCATAGACTTTGAGTTCACCAAATAAATTCTTTGCTACATCACCTTTAAAGCATTTAAAACCCGCTTGAGTATCCCAAATTCCTCGAACTGCAATAATTTGTACGATAATATTAAACACTAAACCCATGATGTGCCTATGTAGAGGCTCTTTTTCCCTTTTTGCCCCTGGAAGTTGTCTGGAACCAATAACAATGTCATATTCTGGGAAAAACGGCATTAATTTCTCAACTTCTTTGATAGGTGTAGCTTGGTCAAAATCGGTAAAGAGTATATAGTCTCCTTTTGCCTCTTCCACGCCTTTTTTTACCGTTTCCGCTTTACCTTGATGAGGGTTTTTTATAATACGGATGTTGTCATATTTTTTAGCAAACTTATCACCAAGTGCTGCGGTATTATCTTCAGATCCGTCATCCACTATAAGAATCTCATATGGGTAACTTTGCGCTGCAAGGTATTTAGCGACTTCATCAACTGTCTCTTTTTTGAAGTTTGGCTCCTCGTTATATGCTGGAATGATTACAGAAATATGTGGTTTGTCAGACATTTTTTTAATTATCTTATTATGAAAGTATTTAGACGTTTTTGTCAAAGAGATAAAGAAGTATTGCCATCCTCACATATAAACCATTTTGCACCTGATCAAAATATTTTGCCCTAGAATCTTTATCTACCTCCTGCGTTATTTCGTTTATACGAGGAAGTGGGTGCATAATTATCGCATTCTTTTTAACAAGTGCTAAAGTTTTTTTGTCAATTATATATTTGCCGAAATATTTTAGGTATTCACTCTCGCCCGTTTTTTCATTTACAAATCGCTCTTTTTGTATTCTTGTTTGATAAATAACATCAGCGTTTCTTACAGCTGATTTTAAATCTTCAGTCTCTGAAAATTTAATTTTCTTCTCCTCTAACAATTTTTTGATCGACACAGGTATAGCAAGTGCAGGAGGAGCAACGTAAATAAGTTCAAAATTACTATATAGACGAAATAATTGACTCAGGGAATGTATTGTTCTACCGTTTGCTAAATCTCCAACCATGGCTATTATTATTTTGGGTAATTTTGACTTCTTGAGGATTCCAAGGTTTGAAAAAACTGTATATAAATCCAAGAGAGCCTGTGTTGGATGCTCCCCTTTACCATCACCCGCATTAATGATGGGCACTTCTGAATACTCTGATGCTATTTGGGACGCTCCTTCTGTAAAATGCCTCAATACTATTACATCTGCATAACAATTAATTACCCTTATTGTGTCCTCCAGGGTTTCACCTTTTGCTGCTGATGAGAATTCCGATGCATTTTCTGTTGAAATTACCTGTCCTCCTAACCTTAACATTGCAGATTCAAATGACAATCTTGTTCTTGTAGAAGGTTCATAAAAAAGGGTTGCCATAACTTTACCCCTCAAAGCGGTAAATGGGTTTTTGGACCTTTGTATTTTCTCAGTGATCTTAAATATCCCGGAGACAAATTTTTTGTCGAATTGACTTGCAGAAATGATATGGCTTTTAGTCATCTCGTAAATTATATTCCTTTTTCTACAGGCTTACCAATCAAATTTCTACTTGATTCATGATGGGATAGTCTAAAAATTTTAAAGTTATATTCCGAAATATTCCATTCACTTTCAATTTGAGCCATACCAAAACCAGCAATTTCCCAAACTGGATGTCCAAGTGGAGTACACTTTTGATCTTCGCATATGATTATAAGCTGTTCGGTGATGTTGTCTTCAAGTTTAGTTGGCTCATGGCCTAATATATCGAGAAAATAACGGTAAGCATGATCTGAATTGCTCTGAGAAATCATCGCAAAATTGTAGGGCTTGCCTTCTGATTTTTCTATCACGAGATTAGCTAAACTTTGGGTTTGTTGAATAAGCCGGTTGGGAGCAGTCGTGTAAAAACCTTGCGATAAAAAGAACAAAAAAATTACAAAAGAAGATAATAGAATAAATATTCTTGTGACTTTACGACGCCACAAAATCGAAACTAGAAGTCCAAACATTATAAACGGAGCTGGATAAATGCTCCCAAAATAATAATCGTTAAGTTGTCCAGCATAAAGCCTTATAAAGAATACTCCGGCAATAAAATATATGATTGCAATTGAAAAAATGATTCTTTGGGATGATTTCCAGCTACTTATCAAACCGGCCAGAACAATAAGAGAAGAGGTCCAAAGATACATTTTTGTAAACGGTGTGTTCTCAATTTTTGTAATCCATTTAAGCAAGATGTTTGCGCTATCTGCTACAGCCCATGTGATATTTCCCTTATAATCGATAGTACTTCCACGAGATACAAATTCAAATATAGTTTTAAAATTTGGGAAGCTATTCTTAATTTCAAATATCAAAAAGGGTGAGAATGTAATTAAAATACCAATAAGTATGAGAACAGGACTAATCAGGATTCGTTTAAATTTTTCATTGAATAAAACAATAAGAGACGAGACAGGGGCTAATATTAAACTTAGATAATGAAGTTGAATTGCAACGCCAAAACATGCCCCGACCCCGAGATAATAAATGAGTTTCCTCTTTTTAATAGCCAGGTAGACAAAGTAGATAAGCAAAAGTGAAAAGAATGGCATGGGATTTGGGTTCCACGAAGATCTTGAATACCTAACGATAAGAGGCGTGGCGGCATATAAAAAACTTGTAAGAATTGCCGGCCAAAATCCTGTTGTATCCTTTAAAAATTTATAGAGCAATAAAACCGTTGATATACCAAAAATTGCAACCATATATGAAGGTCCTACAGGATCAAATCTGGACAGTAATATAAATGGTGCTGCCATCCAGTAATATATTGGTCCAAGATAGAAACCACCAACAGAGGCGGTAGGCCCAAGAAATGGAATATCTCTATTTAAGATAATGTTCCTTAGCACAATCATGTCCCTGCCTTCGTCTCCTAAAAAGACTACGTAATCTCTTATTTTGTAAAATCGGAAAAAAACAGCCACTATTATTAACAAGATAACTAATACTGTCTGCAACTTCTTATCTGTCAAAATCATGTTTCAAATTTTATATTACATGGAGAATTATCTTATTTGGACAGTTATTATTATTGCTTTTCTTTCCAGATCCAAATTAGATTTACAAAATAGTTGAAGAACAGACCAGTAGCAACACCTACTGCAAGACCTATTTGTTCATGAAGATTTAAAATATGGGCAAAAAACAAGATTGAAAATAATTGGATTATTGGGCTGCCAATAGAAGTAAGATTAAACTTTGCAAACCTGAGAAATGGCGAACCCATGTGAGACCTATCCTTAAATGTCCAGTTATCATGCATTAAAAAATTAAAAATTATGGATAGCTCGATAGAGATGACAGATGCAATAAATAATCTATCCAAACTAAAAAATAAAATCTTTGGAGCATTTTCTATTGTGGAAATAAAGTTTAATACTGGCCGGGTTAATACGGGATACGAATAAATAGCCCCCCTATACAAAAGACCAAGGACAACTGCATTAATTAGGTAGCTAATGCATCCTACCAGCGCAAATTTTATGAAAGTTCTTGATCGTTCAAGGCGAACTTTAAAGCCAAATTTTATTACATCCAGTGTATAGGCGACAATTTTAGCTTTTGAATACCCTTTTTTTCGATCCTTAAAAGTGATGGGGATTTCTTCAATTTTTGCTCCCGCTTTTATTGCCGCATATAAAAACGCCGGTTGAATTATATAGGTCTTGGATTTCCAAGGAACCTTTGAGAAATCTATTTTTTCAAACAGTTTTTTTGTGAATACACGATACGAGTTAGTATATTCTGAAATATTGAATGTGCCCCAGGCTATTTTTGAAAATAGGGCTGACCCTCGGGTAAACAATCTCCTGTGCCAGCCGAGAAGGTTTTTACCTCCTTTTGTAAGTCGCGAGCCTATGACTAGATCATTACCTTCTATAATCTTTTTTATCATTTGGGGGAGTGTCGATGGATCATGAGAAAGGTCACTATCCATTTGTGCCAGCATATCCGCTTTTAGCCTACTTATTGCATAACGATGACCTTTTACTATGCCTATTCCTAAACCCCTCTCTTTTACATCCAGATAGTGCACTTTTGGATTAGTTTTAGTAATCTTTTTTACAATTTCCCCTGTTTTATCAGGTGAATGGCTATCTGAGACTAACACATGCAAGTCAATACTGGAAATCTTTTTTGCTTGCTCAAGAACAAGTTTGATTATCTCTTCGACATTTTCTTCCTCATTATAGGTGGGGATATTGACTACCAGCCTCATTTGGAATTTTTCTTTAGAAGTTTGACGTCTGCTTCCACCATCACTTTTACCAACTCTTTAAAAGAAACTTTTGGGGTCCAGCCTAAAACTTTTTTTGCTTTCGATGCATCACCAATTAAAAAATCTACTTCAGCCGGCCGCATAAATTCTTTAGAAATTTTTACGTGTTTTTTCCAATTCTTTTCACCAATAACTTCAAATGCGACTTTTATAAATTCTTCTACGGAGTGATTTTCACCTGTTGCTATAACATAATCATCGGCTATTTCTTGTTGCAACATGAGCCACATAGCTTCTACATAATCTCCTGCAAAACCCCAATCACGTTTGGCATCGAGATTGCCTAGAGTTAAATATTCCTGCAAGCCTAATTTAATTCTTGCTACGCCGTGAGAAATTTTTCTTGTTACAAATTCCAAACCTCGTCTTGGGGATTCGTGATTGAATAATATGCCGGGTACGGCGAATAAATTATAAGACTCTCTGTAATTTATGGTGATCCAATGAGCATATACTTTTGCCACACCATAAGGACTTCTAGGATGAAAAGTCGTTCTTTCTGTTTGTGGACTCTCTGCTACTTGTCCAAACATTTCTGATGATGACGCTTGATAAAATCTCGTTTTTGGTTTTACCTGTCTTATTGCTTCAAGCATCCTGGTTGCGCCGAGTGCAGTAAATTCACCTGTTAAAACAGGCTGGGACCAAGAAGTTGCCACAAAACTCTGGGCAGCCAAATTGTAAATTTCGTCAGGGTTTGAATATTCAACTGCAGAGGTTAATGATTGTTGATCCAGGAGATCACCAGGAATAAGTTCTATCTTGTCTTGCATATGTTTTATCCTCTCGTAATTTGGAGTTGATGTACGTCTGGTGAGCCCGAACACTTTGTAATTTTTTGCAAGTAAAAACTCAGCTAAATATGAACCATCTTGGCCAGTTATACCTGTTATGAGTGCTTTTTTTTGTGCCATCAGTTTTTTATTTTATCCCTTTCGTATTCAATTGTATCAAATAATGTTTTTTCTAGAGGTATTGTTGGTTCCCAACCAGTATCTTTTTTAAATTTGGAATAATCACAGTAAATTCGTTGTATCTCGACCTTCCTGAATAAACTCCTATCTTGAACTATTTTAACCTCAACACTTGATAGTGAAATTAGTTTAGTAAGTATATCAGCTATTCTAACAGCTTTTGCTGAACCCAAGTTGTAAACATCACCAACTCTACCTTTATCCAGTGCAAGTAAATAAGCTTTTACAATGTCCCTCACATCTGTGATGTCCCGCCATGTGTTTAAGTTTCCAACTTTGATTATTCCTTTTCCTATTGTTTCAATTTTTGCTATTTGGGAAGCAAACGCCGGAACTACAAATTTTGTTGATTGACGAGGGCCTATGTGGTTAAAAGGTCTTACTCGGACAATATTAAGCCCATTGTTTAAAAAGAACTGATACCCCAGCATGTCTTGTGCAACTTTCGATACTGCGTAAGGCGAGGTTGGTGCGAGTGGTGTGTCTTCATTTACCGGTAAATATTTTTTTTCAACATCTCCATATTCATCAGCAGAACCAACTATTAGAATTTTTACTTTTGATTTTTGTCTTGCAACTTCCTCAAGTAAATTTATTTGTCCAAATATATTGTTTTTAAGAGTAAGCTGAGGATAGTGAAAACTTTGGGCCGGTGATGAAAACGCAGCTAAGTGAAACAGATAATTATAATCTTTGAAATCTATCTTCTTTAAGCTACGTTTTTTCAGAAGGTCAATTTCAATTTTACTAATCTTTTTTGTAAATTGTTTTAGATTCTCAATTGAGTGTTTGGGATGAATAAGAGTTGTAACTTGAATATTATTTTTATTAAGATACTCTGTAAGATGGCTACCGACGAAACCAGCCGCTCCTGTAATAAGCGCTTTTTTCATCGACCGACGGTAAAATAACTAAAACCGATTTCTTTCATCTTTATAGTGTCATATATATTCCGTCCATCGATAATAATTGCTCTTTTTAAGCTATTTTTAATCTTTTGTAAGTCCATTCCAAGAAATTCTGGCCACTCAGTTACAATAACAAGTGCGTCTTGGCCTTTCGCTGCGTCATAAACATCTTTTGCATACTTTTGCTTTGGAAATATCTTTCTTGCTGTATCTATCGCCTTCGGATCATAAAGAGTCAAATCTGCACCTAAATTAAGAAGTGACTGGATTATTTTTATAGATGGTGCATCTCTCATGTCATCTGTATTGGGCTTAAATGCGAGACCTAATATTGCTATTTTTATCTTTTCTAAATTGGGTGTTATATTGTCGGTTGCCCCAACGGCTGTCCTAATTTTTGTTATAAACTTATCAATCTGACTATTGTTGATTGCATCTACACTTCTTAAAAGATCAAAATTATAGTCGAAACTATTGGCTTGTGCTATAAATGCCAACACATCCTTAGGAAGACAAGATCCCCCATAACCAATCCCAGGTTGCAGAAATGAAGAGCCGATCCTTTTATCTGTACCTATCCCTAGTAGTACTTTCTGAACATCAGCACCTGTTTTTTCACAAATAGTTGCAAGAGCATTTGCATAGGAAATTTTTGTTGCCAAGAACGCGTTGGAGGCATATTTGATAAGCTGAGCAGAACGCATGTCACAAATGATTCTTTCTCCCGGTAATACTGCATGCAATTCTAATAAAATTTTTTGCGCTCTTTTACTTGTAGTTCCAATTACAATACGGTCAGGGTGAAAAGCATCAGTAAGTGCAGTTCCCTCTCTTAGGAATTCCGGTGAAGCAGCAAATTCGAAATCTACTCGGGCATGTTTTTTTACGATTCTTTCCAAATCGTCTTCAAAACCGATAGGGAAAGTACTTTTTATAACAACAACTGTGTAATCTTTTAAATTTTTTGCAGTTTCTTCGACAGCACTAAACAGGTAAGTTAAATCTGCCTCGCCATTTTTGGAGGGAGGAGTTCCAACACAAATAAAAACTGCTTGAGATTTAGGAACTGACTGTGAATACGAGGTTGTGAAGATTAACCTTTTTTCTTTTGCGTTTTTTGATAAGTATTCATATAACCCAGTTTCGAAGAATGGTATCTTACCTCGTTTGAGTGATTCTATCCTTTCCTTTGAAGTGTCTATACAGTAAACATCGTTTCCTAGCTCTGCAAAGAGAGCTGCTGTAACTAACCCTACATATCCTGCACCGATTACTGATATTGTCATTATTTACTGGCTATCCTGATATTTTAGTCAAATAAAAGAATTTAAATCAATTCTCCTTTTTTTTGGGCAAGTATTATTTCAATACCATTCTCCCAAGATGTTGGCATAAATCCTAACTTCGGTAATTTTTCAACTTTTAAGCCTCCTATTAAGGGTCGGGGTGTGGAATTTTCTCTTTTAAGGATTTCTGCAAGAGAAGCATTCGTCAATTTTTTGGGATTTTTACCAAATTTCTTTAATAATTGCTTAGCAAAAACATATGGGGAACAACTTTTTAAACTGGCTAAATGGTATATCCCTTTGTTATCTGTTTTCAATAAAGTTTGAATAGCTGGAGCAAGATCATCTATAAATGTTGGAGTTGTCAATTGATCAAAAAATAGTGGGTATAAGTTATTTTGCTCATATTTTTCTAATATGCTTCGTACAAAATCTTTTTTATATTTAAATTTTGATCGATACGGGTAGGTTATTCTTAAAATTATGTAATCATCTATTGTTGTAGCTTCGTCTTCAGAAATTTTTTTCGTTAAACCATACCAGCTAATTTTTTTTTCATCTTGATTGAATGCCTCAGTTTCAGGATATGGCCCGTTTTGCCCATCAAATACAAAGTCTGTTGAGATCAGGAGTAGTTTTCGCTTACTATGTCTGCAAGCATCGACTACGTTTTTCGTACCTTTTACATTTATTTCCCATACAATTCCATGTTTATCGCCTCTTTGTTTTTCTGCCTCATCAACGTCTGTGTAAGCAGAAAAAAGTATTACAGTTGAAAATTGATGTTGTTGAAAAAAAGTTTTTACCGAATTGTTATTTGTTATATCTACTGAAATTTTCCCGTCTAAGTCTGCTTTTATTAACTTGAAATCGTTTTGAAGTTCACAAAAACGGGAACCCACCATGGAGCTTGCACCAATTACAGCTACTTTTTGTTGATTAGTTGCCAAAGTCTTCCCTTACCTTATTCCAGTTAAGCTCATTATCATGATTTACTCGGCCTTCATCGTGTGGGTTGTAAAGCTTTGTTGGAAAATTCGCAAGCATCGCGGGTGTTTTTGAAATTACCACAAAGCCATGATATGTCTCTTCGGGAATAATAACCATGTACATTTCGTCTTCATTTTCCGGACCCATTGTGAACAAATTTAATTTGCTTTTAGTAACAGAGCCTTCTCGAGGGTCAAAAACAGCAGTTACAATTCTGCCAGACACACAGATAAATCTGTCTTTTTGATACCTGTGCACATGCCACTTGTTTTCATCTCGTGCTACAGATGGAGGTGTTTGCGAAATATATTGCATCTTGAAGGGCATTTCGGAAGTTAAAACGTCTTTCCAATCTTCTCGCAAGGTTTCAACCAATGTGCCTGTCGGATCTTTATGAAGAGTAAGTTTTCTTAAAATGACACCTTCTATTAACTGTTCAGTGCTTTTTAGATTAAAATAGCTGTAATTCATTATTTTCTTATATATTGTTTGTCGTAATAATCATTAAAGGCTTTGTTTTTAAGTTCTTTCCACCAAGATTTATTATTCTGATACCAGCTGATTGTTAATTTAAGAGCCTCGTCAAAGGAAAAGTTTGATTCCCAATTTAACTCTTTCTTAATTTTAGCAGCATTTATTGCATATCTCCTATCGTGGCCTGGCCTGTCGCGTACGTATTCAATCTTTGTTTCGGGCAGTTTCATAATTTTCAAAATTCTTTTAATAACGCTAATATTGGGAATATCATTATTTACTCCCACACAATAAGTTTCACCGACCTTGCCTTTTTGGATTATTGCATCAATTGAGGATGCGTGATCCTCGACATACAACCAGTCGCGTACATAAAGACCATCTCCGTAAACTGGAACATTTTTGCCTTCAATCAAGTTCGTAATGGTAAGGGAGATTAATTTTTCCGGATACTGATATGGGCCAAAGTTGTTAGAACAATTGCTTATGGTGATCGGCAGTCCATATGTTTCAAAATAAGCTCTGACTAAATGATCTGATGCAGCTTTTGTTGCAGAATAAGGGCTATTTGGCTGGTATTTTGTTGTTTCGTCGAATTTTTCCTTTGAAGTGAGCGCTAATGCACCGAATACTTCGTCTGTAGAGACATGGTGAAACCTTCTTATTTTCTCTTTACGCGCCGCATCTAGAAGAATTTGTGTTCCCAAAACGTTGGTTAATACAAATGGTGCCGGATCTAGAATCGACCGATCAACATGCGATTCTGCGGCAAAATTTACAAGAACATCAACACCACGAATCACCTCACTTACGTCATGTATATTGGCAATATCCCCTTCTTTAAATTTGTAACCGGGTAAATTTTCTACATCTTTTAAACTATCGAGATTGCCAGCATAAGTTAATTTATCAAAATTGATAATTTCATCACTGGGGTATTTTTTTAACCAGTAGCGAATAAAATTGGAGCCAATAAAACCTGCTCCTCCAGTTATTAGTAGTTTCATTAAAATGTAGTGAGTTCTTTTTCTCTGTCCCCCAAAAGTTTGCGAGCCCAAAACACATTTGAACGGTATAGGCTTTCGAAAGTTCCCGCATCAGACCAGAACCCTGAAAGGTTTGCCCATCTTAGTTTACCTTCATTTATGTATAGATTATTGACATCGGTTATCTCTAGTTGTCCTCTGGTTGAAGGTTCAATTTTTGAACAATAAGAAAATACTTTATTGTCATAAATATATACACCGGTTACTGCTAAATTACTTTTAGGCTTACTCGGTTTTTCTTCAATACCCACAACTTTTGTATTATCTACATGATCAAGTTCGGCAATCCCAAACCTTTGAGGATCATCTACCTCTTTCAAAAAAATTACCGCTCCGTCTTTGAAATTTTTCACTTCTTGAGATATATCGGTATCAGTACAATTATCCCCCAATATGACAGTTATGGGTTTTTCGTCTGCAAAGCTTTTGGCAAGTTTCAGCGCATCTGCAATTCCCCCATCACCTAAGTTTTGGTAAGCATACTCAATGTGTTTTATACCAAAGTCTGTACCATTTTGAAGAACTCTTATAAAGTCGCCAGCGTGTGGACCTCCGACTACTATTAAGATTTCGTAAATCCCAGCCTTCGTCAAGGTTTGGATTGGGTAATATATCATTGGTTTGTCATATACGGGCAGGAGATGTTTGTTTGTTGCGTAGGTTAAGGGGTAAAGGCGGGTACCTAAACCGCCTGCTAGAATTACGCCTTTCATGATTTACAACAATTATAATATATGATGCTTGTGTTGAGAAAGGTTTAAGGGTCAAGCTCACAATTGTTTTCGGATTCTGCCTCGCATTGATCAGTTCCACCATCACCATTGGCTGAATCCCCAAAACCTGTTCCACCAATCAAAATATCGTTTTGTCCCCCACCCTTAAGACTATCGTTACCGTCGTCTCCAAAAATTTCGTCTTCTCCTCCATCACCTTTTAGAAAATCATGACTTTCATTTCCGTGGATTTTGTCATTGTGACCGCCACCCTCAATGTGATCACCGCCGGCTCCGCCAAAGATAGTGTCTTGACCACTGTCGCCTCTGATATTATCCCCACTCTCTTGTCCTAGGATTACGTCGCTGCCTTCCCCGCCTTTTATAGAATCGCCTCCGGGGCCACCCAGGATACAGTCGTCCCCACCTTTACCGTCAATCGAATCACCACCCTCAAAACCCAGAATTAGATCATTGCCAGATGTTCCTTTTAACCGGTCTCCTATTGAGGTTCCAAAAATTGGGCTATTTGAGAACCCGATTTGTTCACATTCGTCTGGAAGGTCGATAGAGATTCCGATAATGATATCAAAAATCACCTGGGTATTTTGAAAATCATTTCCTGCTTCTTCTTTAAAAATTGCTTTAAATGTGTAAGTTATAGAAGTCGCCGGGTTAATGTCTGAGAGAAAAATCCCGTTTATCGGATTACCTTCCGTAAAGAAATCCGCAAGAGTTTTAGGACCTGACGAACTTGTGCCACCATAAATATCAGTTCCACTTTCGGTGATTACAAAATCAAACGCTTGCGACAAATTAGCACTGTCATTAACTGACGATGACCTAACACCAACCGGACGGATTCCTGAACCGTTGTTTGTAACGTTAACATCGTGGCTTACCGATTGCCCAGGTACCATACCGGTAACGGTAAAAATCGGGTTGCCTTCCGGTACACCCCAATCTACTGATAAATCACCAACTGCGTATACTGTAGAGCTGTCAAGTAATTGAGACGTGAATAAATTGACCGCAAACACGATTGCCAAAACTGAAATTGCTATTTTTATTAATCTTGATTTAAGTTTTTTCATGTTATGGTGCACTGTTTACCGCCTTCGGGGTCGCTGATTCTCCAGCGCCTACATCAATATTCGTTTGCGTGGTAGCTGTGTGCCAATTTGTTGAAACTGTACCGTCACCCGGAACAGAATTTCTCTCCATAGATTTTTTGGGTGTCTGGCCAGGGGGATCGTCACCAAAAAACCAAGCACCGTTGATATTTGCAATATCAATTGTATTTCCTAAATTATTCTTTAGGGTTAATTGCTCTCCATTATTTTGGAGGCTAACACCGCTTGTTTGAAAGTCTGGTGTTACGCTTATAATAGATGTGGATTCAATATCATTACTAATCAGAAATAAACCATTTGCAGAAATAATATGACCTAAAGGGATAGTTATAATCCTTGCCGGTCCACTGCCTTCACCTAGGTTTTCTACAACCCAACTCGAAAGATCGATTGCATTGCCAGTCATATTTCTTAATTCAATCCACTCGTCTGCACTGTTTCCTTGAGAGCCGGCCCACATAATTTCATTTATGACAACAGACCTTACCTGGACAACCGGTGAGGGGCTTGGAGAAGGGCTTGGGGTAGGCGTTGGTGTTGGGGAAGAGAAAATTTGTGCCGTTATAAAAGTGTTAGTGAGAGAAGATGCAGAGTCCGAAAAAAATGCGTAGGAATTATGGAAAAACATTATTCCTAAAACAAATGGGAACAGGACTCGAAGGCTAATGGGGCCTAGCAAAGCTCCTTTTTCTACTTCGAATTGGGGATCTTCCAAAAGCATTCTTCTGGCCCTCATAATTTTAATTATTTCTTTAACGAGGTTGATAGATTCTATGCCAATTACTAAAAGTGCCGGGATTAAAACCAAAAGTGCAAAACCTTGTTTGGTTTTTGCAAACGCAAAAAGTTCGCCAGCTTTGGGTATCGTTAATACGGATTTTCCAATGATTAAATCTTCACTAACAAGTTGAGTATCTGGTGAATTATTAGCGTCTCCTTGGGTTTGATATAAGATTTTGCTATTTGTGACTCGCTTTGAAACAACCCTGTGGGTTGTAACAACATTTGCATTTTTGTCACCTTTAAACGCAATTATATCCCCTTCCTTATATTTGCCAATATCTTTTGGGAGGGGGCTATTTATCCCTTTTGCAAGATTGACAACGATTAAGTCTCCAGCTTTAACTGTTGGTTCCATAGAACCTGAGCGAACAATTAGTGCTTTGTTGCCAAAAATAGGTATGGCGACGTAAGTTAATATTGCCGCGATGATAACTAATAAAGTAACCAGCGTATAATTTACAAACTTAAAAAAAGTTTTCATTTTCACAAATATCTGATATAAATCTTGATTGCAGTTGGGCGGGAAGCGAATTAGGACAGGAGCAACCCGCCCAGTCTGCATCTATTTACGATTTAAAGAGCCTGTCCTTCTCTATGATCACCCCTCTTATGGGGTTTGCGTGCCAGTGAATACGCCGTCAAACTTGACGCTTGAGTTTGCGTACGTATTATCCAAAGAACTCGGTAACGCAACATGCGCGGTGCATTCTGCTTCGTCAGGACCCGAACCATCTTCATCACCATCATCTGGCGCTAATGAGCCAAGAACACCTGATCCGGCATCCCAAGCATTTATAGAAGATGGACCACTTGTTGGAAAGGTCGTATCTAAAGTACCGTCATCATCAGAGTCGGTTCTGCATGTAAAAGCTACCGTCATTTGATTAGCTATGTCCGCATTTTCAATTGTCACAACATTATCAAATTCCGCAGTAAGATCTAAACCGATTAATGCTGAGCTGTTGTTTTTCAGCCAGAAAACATAATCTTTTTCAAATCCTGGGAATAAACCTGTTTCGTTTATTGCTGGTGCTGAAATATCATTTGCATAAGTCCCTGGAGATTCTTCATCAGGTGCTATTTGCAGATCAGCGCTTCCAGTCGAGAAAGTATTTTCTTCACTTGTTGACGTATCGCTGAAAAAAGCAAAAGTTGCACCAACTATCAGAGCGGCTGCCGCAGCAATTGACGCAATTGAAAGTGCGATGCGAGAATTTAATGGAAAACCCATATAACTGCCTCCTTTCTATATAAATTTTGCGCACTGTCAGATTTCTTTGGGAAAAGATGTAGACAAGATTGTATTTGTCCTAATTCGTTTAAGGTCTCCTTCGCAAAAGCTTCGGACGACCAGGCAGTTTTTTTCGGCATTGATTATCTGGCGAAGTGTTTTTTAAGCAGGCCAAAAATCTATGCAAGCTTATTAAAAATATTTATGAACATTAAGTCAATTAGGACAAAGTGGGTAGAAAAGAGATCAGAAAGGTTTAATGAAATCAGCGCTAACGTTGGATAATCTTTCTCATTCTAGGGGTAGTGACAACTTTTTTACAAGAGTGTAAATTTGAGTCAGGTTTTTTGTGAATAAAGCGGGCTTCTTCTATTTTCTCCTCGAACTTGTATCTAATACGAAGAACGTCATCGTCCATAAATGGGATTGGTTTCGTAGGGTCTATAAGGGCAGGCCTTGCGACTAAATCACCAGTACTTGGATCTTCACCGCAAATACCAATATCAAGAACATGTGAAACATCACCTTCGATTTCGACCCGACCAGCGGAGTCTGCAGCATTACATAAGACAATGACAGCAAGGTCTTCGTTTAGGAAAAACCTCCCTGAGCCGGCCTCGGGTATTTCAAGCGTTTCTATGTGAATTGCTTTTTGTGATTCTCCGAAACAAAATATTCTTTGTTCAACCATTAAAACCTTTAAAAAAGTATGCACTAGTTCGCCACATATGCATACCAATTAAAAACTGCCCCACTTGGCGCAGTTATTTTCTGTAATTATAAATAGATACTAGTTTATTTATCAATTATGGGACTTGTAGTAATCTATAGTTTTTTTGAGGCCTTCAGTTAGATTTACCTTTGCGTTCCAACCAACTATTCTATGTAACTTCTGGCTAGATGCGCAGTTTGCTTTTACGTCCCCTTGTCTTTTGCCAAGATCGTTTATAGGTACCTTATAACCGACAATTTTGAATATTTCATCTATCAAATCTTTTACCTTAATACCTTTTTCTGTACCGATATTAAAAATTTGATATCCTGTGAGGTTTAACACATCTATATGTGCCTGAACAAGGTCGTCTATGTAAATAAAATCGCGGATTTGCTCACCTTTCCAATAAAGCGGGAGAGCAGTCTTTTTAAGTGTCGATTTTATAAAGTTTGGGATCGCATGTGTTTCCGGATCATGCTGCTCCCCTGGGCCATAAGGGTTAAAATAGCGAAGAATTATTGAATCAAAACCGTAAACCGCGTTATAAGTTTGCATATAAGATTCTATGGCGGCTTTGGATGCACCATAAGGGTTGTCCGGATGAACAGGCGCATCTTCTTTTATTGGCAAATTTTTTGGTGTGCCGTAAACAGTAGCGGACGATGAGAAAATCATTTTTTTTACGCCAACTTTTCTCATTGACTCCATGAATTTTATTGTTCCCAGGAAATTATTTCTACTATATAGGATAGGATCTTTTACAGAATCGGGCACAACTATGAGGCCTGCCATATGAATTACCGCATCTACATCTCTTAGCGCTTCCTCTGCTTTCTCACTGTTTGCAATATCACCAACTATTAATTTGGCTCTTGGGTCAACTGATTCTTTGTGGCCTTTGACTAAATTATCAAGGACTACCACTCTGTGGTTCAATTTAAGAAGCAGCTGAACAACGTGCGAACCAATAAAGCCGGCTCCACCTGTTACAAGTACCTTCATAGATTTTGCATGTAATATGATTTAAAAACCATCCTCTGGTCACTCTGTTTTGCGTTTATTTCGCTCTTGTAGGCATTTTACAAAAAACCCATAAGGGCTGCAAAAGACTAGAAACCGACGCCGCCAGTTACAAGTATTTTCATCAGTAATCAAACTTACTTTTATCGTAAACTGGTAAGACTATTTTACCTTTTTTACCGTTGACTGGAATGTTTAGGGCAAAACATAATGCGTTTGCAACAGTTACCCCAACACGTGTGCCTGTAAATGACCCTGGACCGGGATTAACATCGATCGATTTTATGTCGGTAATTTCAAGTTTATTTTTTTTAAGAATTTTATCTATCATTGGCAGTAGGACCTGTGATCCAACTTTTTGGGTTTCCACAAGAGTGGAAATTAAATTTTTATCAGCAACCAGTTCAACTTTTACGTTCTTTGTATCAGTGGTGTCAATTTTAAGAGTGACTTTCATTTAACGTTTAGGGCACCATATCTTACTATTTTGAATGGGATTGTTGTAGCATCGATAACCGTAGACTCTTCTTTAAGTTCGCAATCTCCTTTGACGGTAAAATCTGCTAACCTTTTAAAGTTTTCATCTAGATCTTCATAGGTTCTTGGGGCTTCTTTCGTGTGAAAGTTTGCAGATGTTCCGATTAAGGGGGCACCTGCACCTACAATTAGAGCTTTTGCAATAGCAGATTTCGGCATTCGAATTCCTATTTTTTTCAGGTCATGTTTGCTTTTAAGCAATACTGTTAGTGCACCTGGCCAGTGTTTATTTATCAGCTGCTGTGCCGGGCCTGTAACTTTTGCGATTTGATGAAGTGGGCTTAGGTCACTGATTAGAATCGGAAAATTTTGACGACTAGCTTTTATTTTTTTTATTCTCGTTTTTGCCAACAAATTGTTCCAAATACAACCTATCCCATAAACAGTATCTGTCGGGAATATTACAACCCCACCTCTTTTTAGGATAGTTATAGCTTTATCTATGTCTTTCGATTTTGATCCTTCTTTTTTTCTCATCTATTTTTTCTATAGAAATATCGACTCTCTTTTTGGGGAGAGAATTCTTGATTTTTTCTGCCCATTCCAAAACGATAATTGCATCCTGTGAAAACACCTCTTGCAAACCAAGTGATTCGAAGTCTGATTTTTCTTCACCACGGTAAAGATCTAGATGGTAGAAAGTTAATAGTTTCTTTTTGAAAGTGAAAGGATAACTTCTCATAAACACAAAGGTGGGGGAAGTAATGTTCCTTTTTATTTTTAATCCTTTTGCCAAACCTTGTACGAAAACAGTCTTTCCAGCGCCTAAATCACCATACAAGGCTATTACGTCACCAGGTACAAGATCTTGTGTAAGTCTTTGCGCTACTTTTTGAGTTTCCTTTGGTGAATTTGTTTTAATTTCCATATTAAATATGCAGATATATTAGCACCAGAGGCGTCAAATCCCAAGTCTAGAAAGCTTGCACTTCTTCCTAGCACAAAATGTTGATGGTACTCGTCTGTGACAGCATAAATCAACGTGAGAATGTAAGCACTTGAAAAATTCCTGTTTGTTGACCGAAAGATTAGTGCATAAAGAACTGCATATTCACTTACATGGGCGATTTTCTTTATGACAAAATCCCAAAAGAAAAATTCGCTGACCTTTACTTGTTTTATAGACGAGAATAAAAATATAACTACTGCCCATAAAAAAACAGGCAGCCAAAGGTTTAAAAAATCCGATTTGTTCTTATTGCTCTTTTTGTTCAAATTGTTCCCTTCCCTTTTGAATTTGTAAATGTTGTTGATGTCTTCTTTGCCACAAAAAGCCAGCAGCCGAAAGGCCTATTAAGACTGCACCAGATCCGACAAGAATACCTGCAACTTGCCTAGAAGCATGTAGGGCTGCAGATGATGGACTTGGAGCAGCAAGTTGATTAGGGTCTAGTTGGGCTATCGAGTTTTCTATTTTGGGAGAATTAAGAGCTTCTGGCTGCGGTGAGACTTTTGCTGCTGTTCCTAAAATTTTTGGTGACGGAGTTGGTGTTTTTTTTGAAGAATTTTTGGGAGAACTCTTTGATGTTGGTGTTTGTGTTAAAATTTCTGTAGAAGTTTTAGGTATATCTGAGCTATTCGATTCACTAGAGTCGGGTTCTGGCTTAGATGACGTTTGGGTTGTGAGTTCAATGGCTACTGTATTATCTGAGGAACCAGAACTACTGTTACTATTGCCTGAATATCTCCATGCCTTTATATCGTATATTCCTGGACCTTTATAATCCGAATCACTTGTATCAACTTTAATTGTTAGAGTGCCAGACCAATTCCCGCTTTGGGGTTTAAATGAGAATAAGTTTGATTTAATATTTTCCTTGCCAGGAGAACCATCGTACTGATACCAATTACCATTGTCATTTTTGGTAAAACCGAAGTATCTCTGTTGGTCTTGGCTGGTAAAAGCTGCTTGAAGATAGCATGTACCATCTAAACAGCTGTTTGCAGTCAAGCCGGAAATCGAAACATCTATTGTTACTGTATCATTATCTGATTGGGGGTTTGCAAGAGAAAATTCAATTGCAGCAAAAATTGGTTTCGGCACCAATACGCTGATTGCTGCAAACACCAGAAAAATGGTGGTGATTTTTAACATGTGATTAGAAATTAAGTTTTTAGCTAACTTTTGTCAACTAGTTAGGAATCATGTGAAGGTAGAGGGTGTCCAAACCGTCGTTATGTTTAATTCTTGCGTATATGAGCGGTCCATAGCTGCATCCCCCATATGAACCACCGTAGAGCTTTCCGTCTTTTACCGCTGTAACGGTGGCAGCTGTGGAAGGTCCTTTAGACATGTCTATCCCATAATGAGGTTTGCCACTATATGCTCCTGAATTCGCATATGACGTATAACCAAACCCCTGGTTGATTTGGACCGGTGCACTAAGTGGCCATGGTAAATCACCATGTGGATTAATCGACCCCACTGCCGTCTCGTCGTTATTCCAATAAGTAAAACTGGTAGAGGAATTTAAGTAGTTATTTGGGTCCTCAATTGAACCATTTTTATGAGTTTCAAAATGTAGATGTGTACCAGTAGAGCAACCTGATTGACCCATGATTATTGACCCGATTGTATCCCCCTGCTTAACATCTCGCATAAAGGTTTCTTTTCCCCCGCCAAAGGCGATCGCTATTTCAGCTTGGGCTTGCGCGAGTAGTCTCTGATATCTTGCTTCGTCATTTTTAGTAATTAGCAGAAATGATTGTTTGTCTACCTTTTGCCTGTCCAAATCTACTTTTAGTGCTTCAAGTTTGGTTTTTTGCTCTTCAATCGCGGCCTGTTTTAACTCTCTTTCATCCTTTTGGTTTGCATAGTTGGAGCGTGTTTGCTGAAGGCTTGCCAGAATTTTCTTATCATTTTCCTGAACTTGTCTGAGATACTGAAGCTTTAGGAGGATATCTGAAAAACCGTTTGAGGATATTACAAGTTCTAGATCTGATACAAAACTTTGCTGATAAGTTGCTACAACTCTCTTTTTTACTAATTCTTCAAGCTTATCAATAGACTCTGTTACATATCCTATTCTGAATCCCAAGATTCCGATTTCTTTCTCAAGTTGCTGGATTGTACTTTCTGCATCGTTTATTTTTAGTTGGGTTACTTTTATTTGTGTATCAAACTGGGCAATTTGCGAAGAGAGTGTTTTTTTTTGGTTGCTCAGATCTGAAATTTTACCTGAGAAGATGTTTATACAGTCACTGACATTACTTGAAGGGTTTTTCTCACAATCCTCAAGTGTGACAGCAAGTGAAGATCTTAATCCAAAGAGGAGGGTGAGTGAGATGAAGAGCAAAAAAACGATTGTTTTTTTCATTTAATCTTCAAATATCTATAGAGGGCAATCGCTGCTCCGATTATACCAATGGAGGCAGCGGCTAGCATTTCCCCCAGCCAGAGATAAATGAAGAAAAGAGGGTCTATTGGAAAAACCCGAATTGGCCCCAAAAAATCCTGGATATTTGGTGAATAAAATAAGATGAGACCATAAACGAGAAAAACTGCAATGCTTGAACCAATGATTCCGTAAAGCGCGCCTTCCAGAAAAAATGGTTTTGCAATGTACCATTTTGTCGCACCCACCAAGTTCATAATGCCTATTTCTTCACGACGCAAAGCAATACGCATACCAATAACCATTATTATTATAAGGAAGGAGACACCAAGTAGTGTTGATACAAATATTATTCCGCCTGTTCTAATAGTTTTCGTCCATTTGACTAATTGTTCAACCAGATTTTCGGGGGTAATGACCCGTTCAACTTGAGACTGGTCGCGAACTAAATTTGTAACCTGGTTGATATCCTGGGCACGGTTTACCGATATATCTATACTTGCAGGTAAAAAGTCAGCGGTTACAGACTCTAAAAGTAATGGCTCGTCTTTTTTTCTCTCTCTATAAATCGCCAGTGCTTCTTCTTTGGAAACATATTTTATGTTCTTTGACAGACCCGTTGATTCAACTTTTCTTATTACATCATTTATTTGTGTTTCTGTTATCTCGTCTTTAAAAAAGGCAATTACTTGAGGCCTTTGCTCAATGTAATTAAGCACTATCTGACCTCCAACAATCAGTATTACAAATAAGGAGGAAATGAAGAAGGTTAATGACATTGCCATCGTGGCAGCGAGAGCTTGATAAGGACTTCTTCTTATTACTTTTAGAGATTGTTTAACTTGCCTCATATTTCCCTTCTTTCTCGTCTTTTACTATTTTACCCTTATCGAGAACAATTACTCTCTTTTTGAAGTGATTAACTATCTGGGCGTTATGAGTTGCCATAATTATTGTAGTCTTATCATCATGATTTATTTTTTCCAAGAGTTCGACTATTTCCTTTGCGGTTCTTGGGTCTAAGTCGCCAGTAGGCTCGTCCGCTAAAAGAAACTGCGGTTTTGCAACTATGGCCCTGGCAATTGCTGTCCTTTGGACTTCTCCACCAGAGAGTTGAAGCGGAAAATTGTCAGCTTTCTCAAGAAGGCCTACTTTTTCCAGTGTCGTAGATACTTCTCTTTCTACGAGCGACTCTTTTTGCGACATGACTTCAAGAGGAACAGCGACATTTTCAAAAACAGTTTTCGTTAGAAGAAGTTTAAAATCCTGGAATACGGTACCTATTTGACGCCTAATAAAGGGTATTTTACCAGCGGGAATTTTAAGAATATCCTGATTGTTAATAAGAATTTTTCCTGTAGATGGTAGAATTTCTCTAGTAATTAGTTTCAGTAGGGTCGATTTGCCAGCTCCAGATGCGCCGACAATAAAAACAAAATCTTGGTCTTCAATTGTTAAATTGATATCATCTATTGCAACCTGACCTGAGGGATACTTTTTACTGACAGATTCAAATTTGATCATGGGGCTTGAGCGAATTATTTAATTTCTTCTACTTTACCTACATCCATAAGCCAACCGACTTGCTTTGAACCAAAGGTTTCACCATAAACCTTGACATGTTTACCGGCAAATTCGTCAAGATCCAAAACAGATGATGTGAGAAATGCAGTCTGAGATTCACCACCAGGGCGAATTAGCTTGTGGGTACCTTGGGCGTATTTATCAATATCATCATTTTTTTCTATTGTACCCTCTGCTTGATCCTTAAACGTTTGTGCGAAAGATTCCTGAATTTTCGGATCCAAATTCTCTTCATTGGCAATAGATGTCGCTTGGTTTTGGCTTTTTTGCCTCGATGTGAGGACAAGCCCACTAAATACACCCAATCCTATGATTGCAATGATAATTATTATCGGAACGACCTTCGATATTGGAGTTAGGGGTTTTGACGATGGTACAGCCCTTAAAGGAATTGTATGCTTTACTGGTGTTTCTGCGGCAGATTCTTCCATATGCTTTAGCCTGGCAATTTTGTCTTTTTACTTAGAGTCAATTATAGCAGTATAGTTTGGGTACCATCAACAGTTAAGAATTGAGGGAGACTTCGTGTTTTATAAACTCATCTAATTCTCCATCTAGCACCGCTTGAGCATCCGTAGATTCATAGTTTGTCCTTAAGTCTTTGACTAATTTGTACGGATGAAGCACATAAGACCTGATTTGATTACCCCAGCCTGGCATTACATGCCCACCTTTTATTTTTTCCTTTTCCTTTTTCTCTTCTTCTTGTTTTATGACCCATAGTTTTGCTTTAAGAAGTTTCATAGCGTTTTCCCTGTTTTGAGCTTGGTACCTTTGCGTTTGACAGGTTACTATGATTCCTGTTGGTTTATGCCTGAGCCTTACTGCAGTAGACACCTTATTTACGTTTTGTCCTCCGTGTCCTCCTGACCTGTAGGCTTCAAATTCAATGTCTTCATCCTTTAATTCTATTGCGTCATCTACTTCGTCTAGTTGAGGCATAATTTCAACCAGAGCAAAAGACGTTTGCCTGAGTTGATCTGCATTAAATGGTGATTGTCTGACCAAACGGTGTACACCTGCTTCACCTTTAAGGAGGCCATAGGCATAGATCTCGTCGACTGAAATAGTTACGGTTTTAAATCCAGCTTCTTCTCCCGGTATTTCATCTACAACTTCAAAATTCCAGTCATTTTTTGAAAAATATTTTTGATACATACGTGATAACATTTCTACCCAGTCCATAGCCTCAGTTCCTCCCTGGCCAGCATGAATTGAGAGTATAGCCGGATTCTTATCATACTGACTAGAAAGAAACATTCTTATTTCGAGTCTGGACATCATTTTTTCTATCCTTTTTAGCTCTGTTTCAATCTCTGCATCCAAGTCTTCGTCTGCTTTTGAAAGTTTTGTCATTTCGCGTATATCTCTCAAATCTTCTTTTAGGCTTTTAAAATCCGAGAGGTCTTTTTGAACAGACGCAATTTTTTTCATTATTTTTTTTGCGTTTTGTGTATCGCTCCAAAAGTCCCCTTTCAGGCTCTGTGCTTCTAACTCTCTGAGCTCTTGTTGCTTTTTGTGCAGGTTAATATTTTTCTCGACTATTTCTAACCTATTTATAAGCTCAGAGAGTTTCTGCTCGATATCCATGTTATTCAGATTATATATAATTTGAGGCTTTAGCGTACCAAAAATGGAATAAGTAACAATAGCAACCCTAACGCTACTCTGTAAACAATAAATACATTAAGGCTGCGGGTTGATAAATATTTTAAAAAATATTTAATGGTTAAGTAACCAAATATGAAAGAGGTAGTAATACCTACAATCAGTAAGCTGATATCTGACGCTTGACCATCTGATAAAGCCTCAGTAAACTTTTTTAAGCCTGCTCCTGCAATTATTGGGCCAGAAAGTAGAAATGCAAATTGTGCTGCACTTTCCCTGGTTAAACCAATGAATAAGCCAGCGGATATTGTTGCCCCAGAACGGGAAATGCCAGGAATCAGAGCAAGAGCTTGTGCAAACCCAATAACCATTGAGTCAAAAAGTGTAATTTTGGCACTATCTTTCTTCTTTTGGCCAATTTGTTCGGCATAAAATATAACCGCTGAGAAAATGATAAGAGCAGCGCCGATAATGGTCAGGTTTCTAAGTTCGTTTTCGATAAAACCTTCAAGCAGAAAGCCAAAAACTATTGCTGGGACCGTTCCAATTATTATTTTCTTATAAAGCTGATTTTTTAATATTAGGATGCTTATGTAATCTTTTGCAAAAAATATAAGAACAGCCAGTAGTGTTCCCAGGTGAATTGAGGCATCAAAACCTAACCCGAATTGGTCTTGAGGCAAGTTAAAAACTTTTTGAAATATGACAAGGTGGGCAGTTGATGAAACAGGCAAAAATTCTGTAAGTCCCTGCAGGGCGCCGGCAAGTATTGCAATTAAGTAATCCATACATTAACTTTAATTTACAAAACGATATTTAAGAAGAACTAAAACTGCACGCAATCCATCTTTAATACCAATTTTTTTACCCTCTTTGTAGCTTCTACTTTTATAACTAATTGGTATTTCTATTATTTTGAAGCCGCTTTTTATAAATTTGCAGGTTATTTCTGGTTCAAACCCAAAACGATCTTCATGCAATTTAATGTCTTTTAAGGTTTCACGCCTAAATGCCTTATAACAAGTTTCCATATCGGATATGTAGTGCCGAAACAAAATCTTAGTAAGAAATGACAACCCAATATTGCCAAAATAAAAAAGATGATAGCGTGGGTGGTGAGATTTATTGAGAAAACGAGAACCATAAACTACTTTGATTTTACTATCACTAAATAGCTTTAAGATTTTAATATGTTCCCTCGGGTCATATTCTAGATCAGCGTCATGAATCAAGATAATGTCTCCCTTGGCCTTTGCAATAGCTTTTCTTATGGAATACCCTTTTCCGTGATTTACAGAATTTTCTATATAAATAATGTCTCTAGTTGACTTTATAATTTTTGCAGAATTATCTTTTGACCCGTCATTGACAACAATTATTTCTTTCTCGAATGGATGCTTTACTTCTTTAACACTTTTAATAACCCGGGCGACAGTTTTTTCTTCGTTGTATACCGGAATAATAATTGAGCACTTCATTGAATTTAGTTAGTAAAGTAACAGTATTAATGTTAATATGTCAACGATAGTGCCTCATGCAAGCCATGGTTAAAAAGACTCAATTTAAATCTTTTAACAGGTTTTTCCCCAATAATAGATTGATCGTTTCCTTTTTTATCATAGGTATTATTTTAAGACTTGTTTTTTTCAAGAGCCACGTGTGGCTTGGAAGCGATATCACCCGCGATATATCCATTAGCCTAGAAGCTCTCGAACGAGGAGAAGTTCCTTTAACGGGCTCATTTAGTAGTGCAGGGCCATTTGTTTTTGGTCCAACGCTATATTGGCTGTACATGTTTACGTTCTTACTTTTTCCTTTCAGTTTGCTTACACCATGGTACACTGCTTTTGTTGTCAGTATTTTGGTAATTGGTTGCTTCTATTATTTAGCAAATAAGTCAGAAAGTAGAATATTATTTGGATTCACTGCACTGATTACTGCTATATCGCCACAACTGGTACAGATTGCATCATCTCCGACACAGCATACATATGTATTGATTTTTACGCTATTTTCACTCATTTTGTTATATAACTTTTACAGTACTAGAAAGTTGTTTTGGGCTTTTTTAGGAGGTATATCAATAGGTCTTGCAATCAATATGCATTACCAGGCCCTTAATCTTTTGGCCCTTCCTGTGATAGTGTTGTTCTTTAAAGCAGCAAATTTCAAAAAGAGAATTGTATCTCTGCTTGTGGTTGCCTGCGGTATAGCGATCGCAATTTTGCCTCTTTCTATATGGGATTTTGGACAGTCTTTTGCAAATTTTAGAAATCTACTGGACTATCTTTTGATTGGGCAGGGTAGAGTTTATGTTCCCAACAGCTGGAAACTATATCTTTTTGAATATCTACCGAATAACTGGGCGTATGTAACCGGTTTGCCATCTTTTTTCGGCCTCATACTGCTTTTTGGGGGAAGCTTGGTCTGGTTCTTTGATTTTATACGTACAAGAAAATTATCCTTCATTTTCCTTATCAATACTGTTTTTCTTTTTATGTTGTTTTTGGGTAGATACTACCGTGGAGAGAGATTTCCTGGATACACAATGTATATGCTCCCATTCATGATTATATTTTCTACTTGGACGATAAGTAAAATATTGGATTTTATTCCAGATGTAACGTGGGGAAATAATTTAAAATATTCCTTAATCGTGATTTTATCACTATCGATAATATTTTCCAGTTTTACCCAGCTTAGAGGAAAGTTGCAAGAAAATCCCAGTTATTCTGAAATTAAAAATGCAACTGCGAAGCTCATCGCAGAATATCCTGGAGAAAAGTTTAGGGTTTTAAATCTGGCAAGTACTAATCCTGACGCAAGTTACGCAGTAACCGTTTACTTACAACATAAAAGATTTTATGCATTCGATAATTCTTTGAAAGTTGGTTTTTGTAACGGGTGTCCAGAAAGTATAAATAAATTAGGGGAACTATTTGGGACTTCTTATTTTAAGATTGATGATGATAAATTAAATACTGCCTGGCAGGGAGTTAGCCAGAGGGAAATTTACGATTCAACAATTGGGTGGCTGAGCAAACACCAACTGAAGTCTACCTTTCAACTTGATAAATATTTAAATGAGAAATTATTTTCGCTAATTTAACCTTTATGCTCGAGTGCGCCGATCAGGCCGCATCTTTTCCATTTTAAACCAGAACCACACGGGCATGGGTCATTCCTGCCGATTTTTTCGACTTTTAGTGGAGTGGTTTTTGATGAGAACGGATTATCGGGAGATAACACTTGCTGACTGCCAGATTTTTCTAGAGCTTCCAGTCGAGCTATTTCGGCATTCAACTGTTCATCTGTCATTTCATTTGGATCACTGGTAGTCCTGCTGTGGTCTTGTTGATCATTTTGTGACTGCTCTTTCTCGAGGCGGGCAATTTCCGCATTAAGTTCCTCGTCTGTCAATTCCATCGGATCTTTATCAACTGATTTTTGGCTCCGTGATAATTCCTGAACATTGCTTTGATTTTCCTGATCTGTTTTATTACGTATTTGGTTTATTTGTGGATGAACTTCTACACCACGTTCTTCCACCTTTTCAATCTCAGGCTGCCTGCTAACTTGGATTCTGAAAATACGGTGGACAATCTCTGAGTCTATTGTTGCCATTAGTTTTTCAAATAAACTGAAAGCCTCCTGTTTATATTCGACCAGGGGATCTCTTTGTCCGGCTGCACGCAGACCTATCCCTTCTCTTAGATCATCTAATGAGTCGAGGTGTTGTATCCACAAGGTGTCTATTACAGACAGTGTTGTAAATTTTTCAATATCACGTAGTGATTTTTCGCCAAGTGATTTTTCCCTCTCTTTATAAACATTTTCGATAACCCCCATTAGAAACTCAGTTAGCTTTTCATCACTCGCATGTTTTTGTGCGTCTTTTGCTAGACTATTGGCAGAAGACTGATCAAAAGGGACGATAGTTATAAATTCTTTAATTATTGCTTCTACATTTGGGGTTGATCCTTCCTTTATATTTGCCAGGATCAAATTGTTAAGCTCCCGCTCGACCCTGTCTAAAGTTTCATTCTTTAGCGTGTCTTGAGCCTTTGGATCATTTACCGACTCTAAAATCTTGTTTCTGGCACCGTAGATTATTTCCCGTTGGCGGTTTGCCACATCATCGTATTCAACTAAGTGTTTGCGGATATCAAAATTGTGGGTTTCAACTTTAACCTGAGCGTTCTCAATTGCTTTACTGACCATTCCATGTTCTATGGGAGTATCCTCTGGTAATTTAAATGCCGTCATAATTTTGGCTATTTGTTCTCCACCAAATAAGCGCATGATTTCGTCTTCTAGGGAAACATAAAAGCGACTTGAGCCTGGATCTCCTTGACGTCCGGAGCGACCGCGAAGTTGATTGTCAATTCGTCTTGCCTCATGTCTTTCTGTTCCTATAACATGCAAGCCTCCAATTTTAACAACTTCATTATGGTCTTTCTGCCATTTTTCGTATTCCTTGCCTTTTACAGTTGGTCTTCCCAATCTATCCGTTGGTGGTGAACCACCTAAAATTATGTCGACACCACGCCCGGCTATATTTGTTGCCAAGGTGACATTGTCACGGACACCGGAGGATGCTATTATTTCTGCTTCTTTCTGATGGTTTTTAGCATTGAGCACTTGATGTGGAATTCCTTTTCTCTTCAGAAGGCTTGATAAAAACTCGTTTTTTTCAATTGATGTTGTACCTATCAAAACAGGTTGACCTTTGGAATGTTTCTCAGCAACGTCATTTGCAACTGCCGTAAACTTTGTCTTAGTTGTTTTATAAACAACATCGGACATATCTTTTCTAATAGTTGGCTTATTTGTTGGGATTGTAACCACTTCCAGTTTGTAGATTTTGAAGAATTCTTCTGCTTCTGTTGCTGCAGTTCCAGTCATACCTCCTAATTTTTCGTAAAGCCTAAAGTAATTTTGGAAAGAAATTGTAGCTAATGTTTGAGATTCTTTTTGAACTGCGACTCCCTCTTTTGCTTCTATCGCCTGATGCAAACCTTCTGACCAACGTCTACCTTGCATTAATCTCCCTGTAAACTCATCGACAATTATTATTTCTCCGTCTTTTACAACATAGTCTTTGTCTTTATGGTAGAGGGTTCTGGCCCTTAGAGATTGCTGGATATGGTGGATTGTCCCGAAATCTTTTTCGTAAAGGTTCTCTACCCCCAGTCTCTTTTCTACTTTGGTGATACCGTGCTCTGTAAGGTTTGCGGTTTTTAATTTTTCGTCTATGACATAATCGGTGTCCGGTGACAGTTCTTGGACTAACTTTGCAAACTGGAAATACTTATCGGTTGCTTCGGCAGAAGGCGCGGAAATTATAAGCGGTGTCCTTGCTTCATCAATAAGAATTGAATCCGCTTCGTCAACAATAGCATAGTGATGAGTGCGCTGTGCTTTATCTTTCAGGTCCCAGACCATATTGTCGCGCAAGAAGTCGAATCCGAATTCGTTGTTTGTTCCGTAAGTTATATCAGCAGAGTATGCTTCTTTTTTGTCTACTGGCTTAAGATGTCTGAGACGCCAATCCGTTTGGGTCTTATCTTCATATTTTGGGTCATAAACAAATGCTTTTTCCTGCATAATGCAGCCGGCTGTTACACCAAGAGCTTCGTAGATAGGTCCCATCCAACCAAGACCAACACGTGCCAAGTAGTCGTTAACTGTTGCTAAGTGAACACCCTTGCCAGTTAGAGAATTAAGGTAAAGTGGGAGGGAGGCTGTTAAAGTTTTTCCTTCACCGGTTTTTTGTTCAGCAACCTTGCCTTGGTGGAGAACTATGCCTCCAATTAGCTGAACATCGTAGTGACGCTGGTTTAAAGTTCTTTTTCCTGCTTCTCTAACTGCTGCAAAAGTTTCCGGTAGGAGATCATCCAACGAGTCGCCCCTTCCATGACGAAGTTTGAATTGTGCCGTTAATGCCTTAAGCTGAATATCTGTGAGTTTTGAAAACTTTTTTTCAAGAGCATTAATATCATCAACAAGAGGCTGAAGCTTATTTACCTGTTTTTCGTTTGAATCTAAAAATTTATTTAAAATATTAAACATGGTTATTTACTTTTTGATCTTTCTATTATTCGATTCCACAAAACTTTTGTCGACCTTCCATATTCATGGGTGATTGAATGTTTTTTAGGTGTCAGTTTTTTGATGCGGTTGCGCTTTTTAACACGTAAAGTTTTCGTTTCAGGCAGGAAATTCATAACAGACAATTTTACCTCAGGCTGGAATTTTATTAAAGCCGGTGTATTTTTGGAGAACCTTCGGGATTAAAATAGAGCCGTCTTTTTGCTGGTAATTTTCCATGATGGCAATTAATGTCCTGCCGATTGCAAATGCGGTTCCGTTTAAAATATGAACATATTGTTTTACAATTTGTCCGCCGGATATTCGAGCTCCTCGGCCTGCTTGAACAACTGTTGAGCTAGGCATTTTCCAATTAAAATTAATATTTAATCTTCTGGCTTGGAAATCGCCGGTTGTGGAAACGGAATGGGTTTCGCGGTACTGGTTTTGTGAAGGTAGCCAGGTTTCGATATCGTATTTTCTTGATGCCGGAAAGCCTAAATCACCTGATGCGATATCAATAACCTGATAGGCAAGACCCAAGTCGCTAACAAACTTTTCCTCTAGTGAAAGTAGAAATTGATGTTCTTCATCTTCTTTTTCGGGCGTCGTAAATGAAACCATTTCTACTTTGTCGAACTGGTGGACTCGGAAAATCCCCTTTGTGTCTTTACCGTAAGATCCCGCTTCCCTGCGGAAAGCTGTTGAAAATGCCGCATATCTTTTGGGAAGATCGGACTGGTTAAATGTTTCGTCCATATGCATTGGGACAACAGAGTGTTCGGCCGTTCCGACCAAAAAGTGGTCATCGACCCTGTAACCTTCACCACTTTCATACTCAGGATAGCCTAAACCTTGCATCGCTTTTTTGTTAATTAAAACCGGGGGTATGATCGGAATAAATTCGACCTGCTTCAACTTGTCAAATACATAAGAAGTCAGGGCAAATTCCAAATCTACTAATTCATTTTTTAAAAACACAAAACGGCTACCTGAGATTTTGGAGGCTCGATCTGTATCGATGAGATCCAATTTTATCCCAAGTTGAAGATGGTCCAATGGTTTGAAATCAAATTTTGGAAGTTTCCCAACTTTTTTTATAACTTTCTTTTTAGCTTCATCGCCTATTGGCACATCATCTTTTGCCGGGTTTGGGATCTGGCGGATTAGTTTGTAAAATTCTTCTTGGAGATTTTCGAGTTGGTTTTCCTTTTGCTTAAGGTCTGATTTAATTTGTGCGCCTTTTTTTTCGTCGCGGGCATCTGCCGCTTGTTTGCGGTTGGACCTTAGTTGATCTACTTCTTCAATTAATTTGCGGCGGTCTGTGTCAACTTTTAAGAGTTTCTCAACATCAATTTCATATCCCTTTTGTTTGGACTTTTCGGCAACTAATTTTGGATTTTCGCGAATGAATTTGATGTCTAGCATAATTAGTTCATAGTTGATAGTTTATGGTTCTTAGTTATTTGTGTGACAATTGCCAAGAACGTTCCGGCTCAACTTCGTCTTTTAAGATCATTTCGACTGCCATCTTGTGCCAGGGAATTTTGGTGATGTGATAAACCTCCTTAAAATATTTTAGCGCGCTTTGGGCGCCAGGTACACCTTTGGCTTGGGCCAGGGCATCTAAATTATCGGCAACCTTGCAAAGACGTGCTTCCAGTGTTTTTCGCTGCATGTATTCTCCAACTAACTCGATGATTTCTTTATTTGACGGTAGGTCCTTAACCAGCCATTTGAGGCCCTCTTCTTCTATCGGAGCAAAAGCTCCTTTGGCCATACCTTTGACAAAGGTGCCGACATCGCCGACTATCGTTTCTGCCATGTCGTGGAATATGGCCATTTTTACCGCGCGGTTTACATTAATTTTGACACCGTTTTTTTTCATTTCGGATGCCAGAAAGTAAACCAGTATAGCAGTGGTCCAGGAATGAGCAGCAACAGAATCTGCTTCCTGCCTTTTGAATCCCATGGCAATGAAACCCTGACGAGGAAGTTCTTTAGCCCATTGGAGTGTTAAAAAGACCTTGAGTATTTTTTTTAGGGTAAGTTTGTTCATATTAGGATTAAATGATAAGAAGATAAGAGTGATGAGTCTTTTCTTCGATTATTTTTGCCTCCTTAAAGAATTTAATGTGGCAATCAGCATACTTATTGTTTGTGAATTCAGATTTATAATAACATCTACCTCTTTTGAATACTTTGGGTAAATTTCTTTTATTAATTCCAACCAGTATTCAGTTTCCCTGGCAGAACCAAGAGCCATTTGTATAAACCTTGCATATTCTTTACCCTTATACTTCCCAAACCCTTCTGCTATATTGGCTCCGACTGACATGCAAGACCTCAGAATTTGATCTATTATTACCCATGCGATTTTTTCATTTGGAATACTTCTTGTTAAATGGACAATAAGTAAGGTTGCCTGCTTTGCAGTTTGCCAAAACTTAAGGTCTTTATAAGAATTAATTTTACTTTGATTCATCATTCTTATCCTGTTATCTTCTTATCTTAAAGACCAAGTTCTTCAGCGTGATTTTGCATAGCTGACAAAGTCAGGGCCATAAATTCTTCCAGTGGAATCGAAAGTTCCTCCTCGCAGGTTTTGATTTGATCACGGTTGGCTCCGGCAGCAAAGGATTTATCTTTGAATTTACGAAGGACTGATTCAGTGGTTACTGACTTTAATTTTTTTTCTGGTTGAACAAGAGCGCAGGCAACTATCAGTCCAGTCAGCTCGTCTACTGCATAAATGGATTTGGCAATTAAAGTATTTCTTGGCGCTTTATCGCAATGGCCACAGATAGCGTTAATGATGATTTGATCCGCGTTTAGCTCTTTTAATAATTTAGTCGTCTCTTCGGTGTGAAGCTCGAGTGATTTATTGGTTTTTTCGTAATCGGCATCATGCAGCAAACCTACAATTTCCCAATCTTCTTTGGTTAATTCCGTAGATTTGTTTTTTGATTTGAAGTAATCATATAGCGCTGCCATTGCAAAACCACATGCCTTGCCATGTTTTACCATCTGTGGGGAGTTTTTCAACTCTTCGAGGATTCTTAGCGCATTACCTTTGGTCATTTATCTTGCGGTTTGACCGTCGGGAAAAATACTGTTTCACGGATGGGTTTATCAACTAAAACTGCAAAAAATCTTTGGGACATGCCAAAGCCGACAGCAGGGGGCATTCCATATTCCAATGCCTCAATAAAATCTTTATCATACATTTGGGCTTCCTGGTCACCTGCTTTTCTTAGTTCTTGCTGTTCTTTGAACCTCTCTTGTTGATCCTGGGGATTATTCAGCTCGGACCAACCATTTCCGACTTCGGTTCCAGCAGCCAGAACTTGAACTCGTTGTACTTTCTGGGGGTTTTTGTCATCTCTTTTGGCAAGCGGGGACACCGCAACTGGATGATTTAAAAGAAGAGAAGGTTGAATAATTTTTGGGCGAATTGTTTTTTTATAAATAAGATCGATTAACCTTCCTTCGCCTAGATTTTTGCCTGGTTTTGCGCCAATTTTTTCTGCAATAATATACAACTCTTCTTTTTTAGGATTTTTGGAAAGATCAATACCAGTCTCATCTTTAAAAGCATGAAAATAGTCTACTTGTTGCCACTTTCTGCTCCAATCTATATCTTTTTTTCCGTGTCTAGATTTTTCGGAGCCTAAAGTTTCTTTTACAATAAAGCGGTAATACTTTTCGATAAAGCTTATCAGCTCCTGATAATCTGCATAGGCCCAGTAAAATTCCATTTGCAGATAATCCTGCAAATGTTCGGCATCGATACCTTCATTCCTAAAGATTTTGCCAATCTCGAAAATTTTTTCAAAACCTCCTACGAGAAGCCTTTTTTGGTAAAGCTCGAGTGATATTCGAAGATAAAAATCGCGGTTTTGGGCATTGTGATGGGTAATAAAAGGTTTGGCATCGGCACCTCCGGGAATTGCCTCAAGTGCTGGTGTCTCCACTTCCAAAAAATTATTATCAATTAAAAAATTTCTGGCAGCATTCCAAAATTTAGTTTTTTTGACAAACAAATCTATAGCTTGGGGATTTGTTATTAAATCGAGATATCTTTTTCTTAGGCGGGTTTCGACATCTTTTAGCCCATAGAAAGAGGAGGGGATTGGACGGATGGATTTCGTAAGCAGTTTGAAACCATCTACAAAGATTGTGATTTGGCCGGCCTGGGTCTTTTTGACCTCACCAGAAACTTGGATGAAGTCGCCTATGTCAAGAAGGGTTAATAGTTCGTTGTTGATATCCGAAAGTTTATCTTTGGAGAAGAAAAGCTGGATCTTGCCAGATTCGTCAGCAAGGTCTGCAAAAGTTGAACCGCCGTGACCTCGAAGACCAACAAGCCGACCGGCCGTTTGCACATTTTTGCCGTGGGATTTTAGACATTCCCCTACCGTTTGTTTTTTCGTTACTTTTGCAGGGAACGGATCAATTTTTAGCTTTTGGATTTTTGCCAGTTTTTCGAGGCGAATTTTCCTCAGGTTGTCTATAGGCTCCATGGCCTACAGTATACGAAAGAGAATGCAGTTTGGCAATTTATTGTTGGGCAGTTGTGCTTTCCAAATAAGTCCTATGACGAGGACCTGTTCTGTTAATTTTTTCGTCTAAGTCTGGAAATGATATATTTCCATTAAAGGGTTCCAATGGGCCTGCGAATTTTTTACCACCTTGTTCTGACCTTAACGACATAACAAAGTCCCATTGCTGTTTAGGATTTGTGGGGGAACTTACAAGATGCCTTAAATACTTTTTTCTGCCTTCTGAATTTAGTGCTTGTGCGTACTGTCGTTGATGAAAAAATCCTGCTCCGTAAGCCATTAAATATGTAGATTTTGTAACATCTTTTGTCCTGCTGGCAATTTGCCTTCGAATTTCATCTTCTGGTTCTGCTGGGCAGTATTGATGCATGTATTCGACCATTTGTTCGTCTGTGGCACCGTTTTCATTAACTAAAATGTGGATATTGTTGTATACCATTTGTCTTAATCCTTCTTGCTCTATCTCTATTTCAGTTTCTAAATCCAAGTGCCCTCGCACCGCTTCAGAGAAATGGTGGATGGAATTTGCCATGCCTTCCGATGTAACCTGGCCGGGGTCATGAACAGATGTTAAACCAATTGCCGGAAACAACTCGCCCTTCCTTATTCCTTGAAGCCAACCAAACATTTGATAGAAATGCCAAAATTCATGCCTAACCATTGCCTTGATTTTACCTTGAGTTCTTTTGTAGTCATGGTTTTTGTGAGCGTTATACTTTAGTTCAAAACTATTGACATTACCGGACGCCCATTGAATCCAGTAGTCATCAACTTTTACAACCGAAATTTTAACCGGATGATCAAATTTTAAACCCACAGTATCAGCTAAATCTTGTAAATATTGCTTAGACTCAACTCGAATTAAATCTCCAACTTGATCTTCGTCAACTTTTGTCTCATCTCGATATCTTTCGATCTCTTGCCTGGTATAAGAAATCCCTTTATCACTATATAAGATTCTAACTATCTCTCTTTGAGCATCAAGATCAGCACTGCTAATCATCTCAGGAGTCAAACCCATTGTTAATTCCACAAAATCGTGATTGTCAAATACTGCACCCATTCTTGCTTGTTGGAAGGTATCATGTGCGATCAGCTTACTTTTAAGAAATGCGTATTGTGTCTTCGCGTTTCTAGAAAATGGAGTGCCAACTTCTTCAAGAGATTTTCTTCCTTCTAGTATTCTGCTTAGAATAACTTCTCTTTCTACTCTATCTGCTCTACTGTGAAGTATGCTTGCGTAGGCTTGGTCGGTCTCATCTTCAGGCAGTAAATCAAAATCCAAGATACCTTCTTTGGGGCCAGAAACATTCGAGGCCGCTCTCAAGCTTATTGTTAAAGTGTCAGAAAGCTCAAAAATTCTGCGCGTGGAGTTATCTCTCCCCAAGGAAGATCTATCAAATAATCTACCCAGTTGTCTATCAGGCATTGCCATTTATAATGGTCCTTTGTTTAACTTCAAAGAGTGAGTATTGTAACTTTTTATATTAGTTCTTTCAAGTTTTCGGAGAATCTTTCAAAAATATTCAAGGAAGCATAACGTTCGGTGAACTTTTTGGCATCTTCGTAAGTGCCAACTGCAAGAATCCTTTCAAGTGTATCTGAGAGTTCATTTATTGACACAAACAGTTTAGTGAAGTTAGGCCAAGAAAAGCCGCCTGATTCACGGATTGCCCCGTTTTCTAAAAAAAAGTTTAGGGCAATTGCAAAGCCCTGTGCATAGTGAATAACGCTTGGTTCTTTTAGATATGAGAGCCACCAAGAAAAGGCAAGGGTTATAAACATGACCATAATTGCTTCCAATTCTTTTTCGGTAATTGCGTTTTTTAGAAGAAGTGACCCGCAAGCTTTAACTCCGAAGACCGATGCCGATATTTCATCAAAGACAGGAAAGTATTCTTTAAGTCTTCTTTCAGCGTCGCGATATCGGAGTAGCGGGTGAGAAATTTCATGGAGATATGAATTTCTGAGTGAACCTAATCTCAGAACATCTACTGGGTAATCTTCTTGAAATTTTTCTTCAAAGACCGCATGGAATATAGGATGCCTTTCTCTGTCGAACTTAAGCTTAAATGCCGGTTTAAATATGGTGATTTCTGAACCGTTTTTTTCCATTATGTTGACATCATTGGGAAGATTTGAGCTTGTGAACATGAAGCGGGCAATTAGACCCGAAAAGATAATTGTGTCATCTACTCTAATCTGGATTTTGTCGAGGAAATCGACTTTTTCGGAAGGTGCCAATACACGTCTTCTTGAGCCAACAATGTAATTCTTAAACCTTACAGCGTCTTCCGTTAGCTTTACGTCCATTATGCCTACCCAAGATTGGCATGCGCATTTTATGAAAAATAGCTTGTCAAGGTATCTTTCAACAGGACCTATTACAAAATTGATTTTGTAGGGTTTCATAGAAAGCCAATAAATATCACTGGCTTCGTAGTTACCATCCAAAAGTGCGTTTGCCTGCACTTCCAGCCTTTTGGCAAAGTCCTTATTATCCGTTAATTTTGCCGCTTCTCTAATTAGCTTTGCAGTTTTTTTTAGTTGTGTTTTAAATTTAACGTGATAAGGGATAGCAATTAGTTTTCCCTTTTTGTCCCTTTCGACAACAGTAAAAGGTGAAAGGATATCCCCATTCTTTTTTGCAGCTTCTAAAATTTGATTTCTGGTTGCGTCCCTAGGGTAAAAATTTGCACCGTTATTTGTGTTGTTTTCTTGCTTTAGGTAAATTGGGGCAATAGATTCTGCGGCCTTTATGAGTTTTTGGACAACCTTTTTTTCTGAAGGTGATAATTTTATCCCTTTTGCAGGAAATTTGACAATTGGACTTTTTCTTGGGGTCATTTTATCTCAAGGACTTTGAGTTTGCTCTTGACCGGACCGATTCCTACTTCGATGGTTTCGCCTGCCTTTAAACCTAAAAGAGCTTTACCAACCGGTGACTCGTTGGAGATTTTATTCTTAGCAGGGTCAGCTTCTATTGAACCGACAATTGAAAATTCGTGGATTTCGTCATTCATTTGCACGACTACTGTCGAACCGATAACTACTATATCCGCACCTTGCGCCTGCTGGATCAGTTGGGCTTTGGGTAAAACTTCTTCAATTTGGGCAATCCTGGCTTCGATTAAAGATTGCTCTTCTTTTGCCGCATCGTATTCGGAGTTTTCAGCGAGGTCACCAAACTCACGGGCTGTCTGGATCCTCTGGGCAATTTGCGGCCTTATTATTTGGGTGAGTCTTTCGTATTCAGTTTTGATGTGTTCTAAACCTTCTTGAGTGAGAATGAATTTTTTACTACCAATCTGAGCGTTCATGGAGCAATTATTTTATTGCAAAAGGGGTAAATAGTCAAGAAAAATTTATCTTTCCCTCTGGGAAAATGCGGGAGCTTCAGCTTCATATACACCCCTATGCACTTCGGGATCAAAATGCAATTCGTCATAGGCACGCCTTAAATCATCCCTATATCGATAAATTTCGGCTGCAAGCTCTTTGTCCTCTAATGCGTCTGGATCTGCAATGAGTAACCCTTCTATGTTTTCTATCACAGCAATAGATTTAACACCGAATTTTTTCGCCGTTTTGCCTGTTTCATCAACCATGAATCCATAATGCCCAAATGCGGCAACAATTTCCCCAATTGCGCCATGATTTATATCAATCCCCATGAAACCATTTCTCTCACAAAACTGTATATAATCTTTAGCGTCTTCAGGCGCACCATTCATTCCCATTTCGACAATTCTCCCATCCCAACCATTTTCTTCGAAATGCTTTATCATCAAGTATTTGTACTCTCCGGAAACAATACCTGGCGGAAGTGTTGCTGTTGTCTCCGCCTGAAGATTATTTCTAACTATTAGGTCAAGTGTGGGTTTAGCAAATTTTTCTTCTCTGCCAAAATATTCATAACGATCCAGTACTGTAATTCTTGTCGCAGGATAATGAGTTTTTATTTCCCGCATCCAGTCGCTACCGACAATGCCTATATGGCCATATTGTCTAACTTTGGTTGGTATGTCTCCTGATCTCAATTGCAAAACTAGATTAATATCCTCGTTGCTATCTTCTGCTTTTCTTACGCGAGCCATTTCGTCTTCGCTTACATAAACAATGGGTCTACCAGCTTCCAGTAGAACTTCTTCTATTGTTCCGTTCATATTTTTAGGTGTGTGGACTTTTAGCATAGGCTTTAATAAAAATGGAGTATAGATGTTAGCATAAAAATGTATAAATTTCCAGTGCCACTTGAGAGTCTTTCTGTTGATCAGCTGAATAGCTTCAGTTATAATTAGCACTGTTTTGGATGTAGTACATCCGATTCTCAATCTCATATAGCGTCACTTGCCGCTTTCGTCTAGTGGCCCAGGACGCAGCGTTCTCAACGCTGGAACACCGGTTCGACTCCGGTAAGCGGCACAAAGATGACATTATGTAGATATCGATAGTTTGCAATTGTTTATAATTAAATAATTGTGGAGTTTGATTCTGGTTGTAGTCTGCCAGTTATTTAGTATTTGAAATGTTGAATCTTTTAGTCTGCTTTATTATTTTGCTGTCGACTATTGTCACCCCGCTGCCGGTTTTTGGTGACACTCATTATGGCGAAGTTACCGGCGGGCAAGTAAATGAAGCGCTTGCCAATACTGCTCATGTTAGGTTTTTACCTCCAAATCCTCTTTACTACTTATCTCGGGTTAAGGAATTATTTAGCCGGTTTTTTACAGCGTCTGCTGTTGAAAGAGCAAGATTTGATTTTATGATCTCGTCGAAAAGACTCAAAGAGACATACCTTCTGTTTGAGCAAAGTAAATACAGTTCTGCAAATAATGCTTTAGCTGACTATAGTATTGCTACAAATAAAAGTGTTGAGCAGTTAAAAAAGGCCCGATCGCAAAACCAAGAAATTATACCGGTTGTTGAGGAGATTACAGATAAATTGAATTACCATGAAATTTTGTTGATTTATCTAATTAAAAACGGTAATGATAACTTAAACATTCAAAATGTTTTAATTTCATTCGAAGTATATGTTGAGGAGTTAAATAACTTTAAGCCAGGAAATCGTGACAGGTTTAAGATTTTGAAAGAAGAGAAAGAGGGCGAAAGTTCTTCTTCTGCCAATTTAAATCCGTCATTGTATGAAACAGTTGAGCCAACAGCCTCAGCTGTCTCTAAAAAAGTTATTTATTAAACTTGATTATGATTATATGAGGAAGGGAATTAGAAGAAGTGCAACAATGTTGATTATTTTAATCATAGGGTTAATAGCTGGCCCAGCAGTGTCTTTGTAGGGATCACCTACAGTATCACCTGTTACTGCCGCTTTGTGAGCATTTGAACCTTTACCTCCAAGGTGACCAGATTCAATATATTTTTTAGCATTGTCCCAAGCTGCTCCTCCAGTCGTCATAGAAATTGCGACAAAAATTCCCGATACTATTGCACCCATTAATAATCCGCCCAGAGCTTTGGGTCCAAGTGTAAGACCTATTACAATTGGCGCACTTAGGGGAATTAATGCCGGAATTATCATGAGTTTGATGGCTTTTTTGGTTACGATATCAACTGCTTTGTCGTATTGTGGTTTGGCCCTTCCTTTTAAAATACCTGGAATTTCCCTAAATTGTCTGCGAACTTCTTCAACGACTGCTCCACCGGCTTTTTGAACAGCCTCCATAGCAAAAGATGCAAACAGGAAAGGCAAAGCAGCACCAATAAATAACCCTACGACAACGTTTGGGTCCGAAAGTGAAAAGTCTACATGTCCGCCTGCTTTAGCTAATTCTTGCGAGTAAGATGCAAACAGGACGAGTGAAGCTAGTGCAGCCGATGCAATCGCGTACCCTTTGGTGACAGCTTTTGTTGTATTGCCAACTGCATCCAGCGGATCTGTAATGTTCCTTACCTCTTTGGGAAGTTGGGCCATTTCTGCTATCCCTCCAGCATTATCTGTAATTGGTCCATATGCATCTATGGCCACTATTATCCCGGTTAACGACAAAAGTGCCATTGCAGCTATTGCTACTCCATAAAGGCCAGCAAGCGAAAATGCAATAAGTATCCCTGCGGATATTACTATAATCGGCAAAAATGTTGACCTTAGTGAAATTGCAAGCCCAGCGATAATATTGGTTGCATGACCAGTTGTTGATGCATTGGCGATAGATTTTACAGGATTAAAATTCGTCGATGTGTAATATTCTGTTATAAATACTATAAGGAGTGTGACTATTATTCCTACAACTGCAGAAAAGTAAATATTGACAGTGTCGATAACCCCATTGGCATTCATCATAATGACTGTAACTGGATAAAAACTTAAGATTGACAGTGAGGATGCAACGATAAGACCGGAATAGAGTGCTCCCATGATACTTTTATTTTTTGGCAACCTGACAAAAAAGGTGGCAATGATTGATGAGATAATCGCTACCCCGCCGAGTGCAAGCGGGTAGAGAATTGCGTTTAATGCTCCCGGGAAGATGAGTGATCCAAGCAACATTGTAGCAATAAGTGTTACTGCATATGTTTCAAAAAGATCAGCAGCCATGCCTGCACAATCACCTACATTATCACCAACGTTATCTGCAATAACTGCAGGGTTTCTGGGGTCGTCTTCCGGAATTCCCATTTCTGTTTTTCCGACAAGATCTGCACCCACATCGGCACCTTTTGTGTAAATACCGCCACCGAGCCTTGCAAAAATTGATATTAGTGATCCGCCAAATCCTAAGCCAATGAGCCCTTCAATATTCTGCGTTGCGCCATAAAAACCAGCAGTTGACAAAAGTGCCAATCCTACAACCAGGAAACCGGTTACAGCTCCACCAGAAAAAGCGACTGAGAGTGCCCTTGCGAGACCTTTTTTTGCCGCTTGGGCCGTTCTAACATTTGCCCTGACGGAAATATTCATTCCTATAAATCCCGATGCTGCAGAAGCAACTGCTCCTATTAAAAAACCGACTGCAGTCTCGAGGGTTAATAGTGACCAGATTGCTAAAAATATCACGATTGCTACTACTGCAACTGCGGAGTATTGTCGTGTTAGATAAGCAGCAGCACCTTCTGCAATAGCGTCGGCTATTTGACGCATTCTTGCGCTACCGCTATCCATAGAAATGATTCTGAACGAAGTGATTACCCCATATAAAATAGCTGCAGTTGCCGCTGCAAGCGCAAAAGGCAGAGCGAGTTGTGGGTTAATATCGATAAAGTTCACAGTAAACGTGAGAAATCATACCGATTCTCGAGTAATTTTGCAATACTATTGAAGTAAATATTAGGCTGTGGTGGTTGGTGCCTGGAAAGATTCCTGGTCTTTTGAATTTTCTCTTTTGGCACTCTTCATGCCTCTTTCTTGAGGCAGCGCTTTTGTAAGGGCAACTTTGAGTACCTCATCCATGTGTTCTGCAAGAATAAACTGCAAGTCTCGTCTCACGTTCTTTGGTATATCTTCCAAGTCTTTAGCATTTGGTTTTGGGAGAATAATGGTTCCAAGACCTGCCCTGTGAGCTGCTAATACTTTTTCTTTGACTCCTCCTATTTCCAAGACTCTTCCTCGCAAAGTCACCTCTCCAGTCATTCCAACTTCACGTCGTACAGAAATTTTTGTAAGAGCTGAAACTAGTGCTGTCGTTATAGCAATACCTGCCGAAGGCCCTTCTTTTGGAACAGCACCTTCGGGAACATGTATGTGTACATCAATTTTTTGAACCTTATCTTCATTAAGTCCCAAAACTTTTGCGCGTGATTTGACATAAGATAGAGCGGCTTGCGCAGACTCTTTCATAACATCTCCTAGTTGACCAGTTAATATAAGTTGACCCTTGCCTGGCATTAAGGTAACTTCCACAAATAAGATTTCTCCGCCACTAGCCGTTACACTAAGTCCGGTGGACATGCCAATTTCATCTTGTTTTTCTGCAATTGCTTTAGTGAACTTATAAGGTCCAAGATAAGATTTAACTTGTTTTGGACTAATTTTTAACTTTTTATTTGTTATATATTTATTGGAGGCAATTTTTTTTGCAATTTTTCTGAGAACTGCGGCAATTTCGCGTTCTAACTCTCGTACTCCTGCTTCTCTGGTATATTTGGAAATTATTTCGCGAAGAGCTGTGTCTGTTATTTTTACTTTGTCTATTTTAAGTCCGTGAGATTCTACTTGCTTGGGTATAAGGAAGTCTTTTGCGATTCTGAATTTTTCTTCCTCAGTGTAACCGGGAAAGTTGATTACTTCAAGTCTATCACGCAGGGCAGGTGGTATTGTATCCAAAATGTTTGCTGTTGTAATAAACATTACATCCGATAGATCGTAGGGGACTTCCAAGTAGTGGTCCGAAAATTGATTATTTTGCTCCGGATCTAATGCCTCCAGAAGTGCTGACGAAGGATCACCTCTAAAGTCGGTACCGATTTTATCTATTTCGTCCAGCATGAATACTGGGTTTTTTGCTCCAGAATTCTTAATCCCTTGAATTATTCTGCCAGGAAGAGCTCCAACATAGGTTCTCCTGTGACCTCGAATTTCCGCTTCATCGTGGATGCCACCCAGAGACACTCTGATGAATTTGCGATCTAGTGATCTTGCAATCGATTTGCCTATAGAAGTCTTTCCAACACCTGGCGGACCGTAAAAGCAAAGTATAGGCCCCTTAATTTTCCCTACTAATTTGTGGACTGCTAGGTATTCCAAGATTCTTTCTTTAACTTTAGGTAAGCCATAATGGTCCTCATCTAAAACTTTTGCAGCCAAGTTTACATCCGCACTTTTTCTGTCAGTTACTTTCCATGGAAGATCAACCAACCATTCTAGATAAGTACGAATATAAGAAGATTCTGGATTGTAGGAAGACATCTTGGCGAGTCTTGCCAATTCTCTTTCTGCCTTGACCATTACTTCCTCTGACATACCAGACGCTTTTATTTTCTTTTTAAACTCTGTAATTTCTCTGGAGTCGTCGTCTTCCCCAAGTTCTTTTTCTATCGATTTCATTTTCTCGCGGAGAATCGCCTCTTTTGTGACCTTACCTACCCGTTCTTGGGTTTCAGTGTCGATTTTTGAAGAAATTTCTAAAATCCTAATTTCCCGTGTCAGGAGTTCAGAAAGTCTATTGAGGCGAGCTTTTGTGTCGACCATTTCCAAGATTTGTTGTTTATCAGAAGTTTTAAGATCTATTGATGCGGCAATTATGTTAACCAGCTGGTTTGGATCATCTGTTGAGAAGATATGTATTGACGATTCAAGTGTAAGTACACCTCCCAGTTCGCCGTATTTTTTAATTTTTGAAAGGGTGTTTCTAAAAAGGGCTTCTGTTTCTTCTGTCTTTTGGGATAATTCTGGAATTTCTTCGACTTTGACAGCAAGGTATGGGTCTATTTGACTGAATTCTTTAAGGTATACACGTGTGAGACCCTCAACGGCTAAATTATATTCATTATCAACTTTCCATAGGCGTCGAATTAAACCAACAGTACCCACCGAGTACATGTCATTGGGTGCCGGGTTTTCTATTCTCGGATTCCTTTGAGCAACAAATACAGCCAATCGATCACCGGCCCATGCGCTATCCAGACCAAGCTTAACTTTTGGCCTTCCAACTGTTATCGGAACCATAGATGATGGAAAAACTACAGTATCTCTGAGCGGAACTATTGGCAGCTCATTTTTGAGTCTTGGTCTTTGTTGATCAATAAACGTTGCCATGATTACTTATTTTAGCATCCTCTAGTTAGCAGAGAGCATACCATGAGTGCTAACATATGTCAACCTTTTTTTTGCCTTTAAGTTGGAATAATCCTAGTGATACTGCAATAATTGATAGTAACTGCGCGACTTTTATATTAGCAAACTGCCAGGTATCCATTCTGTAGAATTCCAGTGAAAATCTCACAGTTCCGTAAAGAATTAGATATAGAGCAAAGATTTGTCCCGGCTTTTTTAGTCGTTTAGAGAAGTACATAAGAGTGATAAAAATGAAAAGGTTTAACGCTGCTTCATAAAAAAATGTGGGGTGGAAATAAGGCGCCAGTAAATACTGACTTGGACGATTTTGTGGATCTATATAAACCTTCCAAGGCATATTAGTCGGCTGACCAAAACCTTCTTGATTTACCCAGTTGCCAATCCGGCCAATTGCTTGGCCAACGGCCATTGAAGGGGCAGCAAGATCGAGAACGTTCGAAAACTTAATTTTCTTGACACGGCTAACATACAAAAAGCCTATAAAGACACCGATTAATGCCCCCCAGATTCCCAAGCCGCCGTTTTGGATCTGGATAATCATCATTGGTTCTTTACTATAAGTTGACCAATAATCCAGGACGTGGTAAAGGCGTGCGCCAATTATCCCCACCAAGAGAGGGATTGCTAAAATCCAACTGTCGAAAATTTTTATATCAATTTTGTAAAGGTGAGCCCTTTTCTTTGCAACATACCATCCGACAAGAACTGCTAGGGCAATAACCAAGCCGTATGTATGTATGGTGGCAGGGCCTATTTCTATTGTTTTAGGAATCATTTTTCGATATGAATTTTACTACAATTAATAATACAAGTATTGTTAAAAGTATGTTCGTTATTACTTTTTGGGTGAAAAATATAAAAAAGTCGAGTGAGAAAATGGTAACTAACGTATCGCTTGGTGTAAAAAGCCAATCGTTATTTCTAAAGAATATTTTGTGAAAGACGGTAAATGCATTGTTAAAATTTAAGAGTGCGGAAATAAATATTAACAGGATTATGAGAGTTATGAAAATGAGACCCAAGATAATTCCTCTTTTCAACTGTGTAAACTTTTTTTTGCGACCAAGATAAAGTGAAGTTGCGATTAAGACAAACAGTGCAAGCACGTTTATGATTTTCGCCCAGTCTACTAATTTCTTTACATCTTGCATATGTGTATTCGCCTGAGGAGAAAAATAAGTTTTGTCGAGCGGAGTTCCTATCCTAAGGAATGAGACAATGTTGAGGGCATAGTGAATTTTTTCACCGTCTTTAAAATAAGTCTTGTAGGTATTGTCTGTAAAGGTCAGAGCAAGCAGATTTGTGAGAATGATTGTGACAGGTAGAGCCAAAGCTATTAATAGTTGAGGTTTCATACGTACATATTAACAGTTGTTGCAAATAGACAATAGTGATTTAATTTTGTGGTGAAGATTTACACGAAAACCGGAGATAGTGGCACCACATCTCTATTTGGGGGAAAACGGGTTGATAAAAACTCGGCGCGGATTGAAGCCTACGGCTCTGTTGACGAGCTGAATTCTCTGATTGGGACAGTTGTTGCAGATACTCCACCTGCTAATGTTTTAAAAAAGTTAATACGTATTCAGAGTGAACTTTTTGTTCTGGGTACAGACCTAGCAACACCTGCTGACGTCAAGGCGAAAATGCCCAGAGTTACAAAAACTTTTATCAGGCAACTTGAGAGGGAAATTGATGCATTCGATAAGACATTACCGGTACTTAAAAATTTCATTTTACCGGGAGGCGGAAAAGTTGGGTCAAAGCTTCACTTGGCAAGGACTGTGGCAAGACGGGCTGAACGAAAAATTGTTGAATTGGTAAATGAGGAAAAAATTAATCAAAACAGTCTTATATATATTAACCGGCTTAGCGATTGGTTGTTTGTTTTGGCGCGATATATTAATTGGGAGGAAAATGCTAAAGAGGCTATTTGGAAGGGAAGAAGAAAATAATTTATTCAAATATTATTGATTCCCACTAATTTCTTTGTAGCTGTCTGATGCCGAATCAAAAAATCCATCGTCAAGTATTTTGCCTTTTTCAAAATAATCTTTAATTTGTGGGAGAAGTTTTATAGCAAACTGAATTTGTCTTTTGTTTTTTCTACCTTCATCTTCTAGCGAAGCGTCTAACTTGCCTTTATTCCCTAAAATATCCTCTTCTATAATTCCATAATGGATAGCATAAACAACTCCTTCTGAAAAATCTTGCGGAGGTATCCCTCTTTTGGAAAGTTCATCGCTTATCGGTGGAGAATAAGGATCGAATTGATTATGCAAGATTTCGTGAACAACTGCTCCGGCTTCATGAGTAGGGTCTACTCTCTCCCTTGAAGTACTCAAAACCAGGTTGGGTTTTATCGCTTGAGAAAAACCTAATTCGTTGCCTAGAGGTGCCCAAAGAGAATATACCTGCTGGTCTTGCGCAAACGAAGTGTATAAACCTAAAAAATTTTTAAACTTGCTAACTACTTTGGTTAATCCCTTTTTACCAATCTCTTCTTGAACTTGTGTAAACATTTCTTTTGAAGTTTTGTAATGGCTTGCAAATCTGGGATCAAAATGTTTTATGGCATCCGCCAGTTTCTGTCCATTATCCCCGTATTGCTGTATTAATGCTTGTTCTTGCTCGTCAACAGTTTGGTTGTTTTCGTTAAAAACAAGTTGATGAAACTTTTCCCAATCTTCGGGTGATTTGATAACTTGGTCTTGGGCATCTCTGAACTGCTGTAGTTTGAAAACGTCTTGGTCGTCTAGGCCAATTTCTGCTTCCCACCATTCCTTATATCTTGGATCTGCACTTTCTCTGTCACTATTTGCCAGATTATTAACAACCCAGTAAAGATTTGAGGGATAAGTTTCATGAAAAGTTATCCCTTCGGCTGTATGTATGTCTTTTTCTTTTACCAAAGAATCTTGGGAGCGAATAGTTTCTGTTTCAGCGGATTCATCAATCATGTCGGCTGGTTTTTATTTATCTATAAATTATAGTCTATCAAGTATTAAGAAGTTTTGATATTTCTTCTTGAGTTAAATTTCTAAACTTCCGAAGCGGTAAGCTTCCCAGTTTTAGCGACCCGATTGAAATTCGTTTAAGTTCTAGTATGTGCAGATGCAGTGTCGAAAGCATTCGGCGGATTTGGCGCTTTTTAACATCAAAAAGCGTGATTTCTACAATGCTGTGGTGGGGGAGAGATTGCGTTTTTATTTGGACATTTGACGGGACCAGTTCTAAAACATTTTTCTCCCATTTTATTTTGGCGGCGGTTGATGTGTAACCCTGAGGTTTGTTGAGGATAATATATACTTTTTCCTCTCCCTGCCTGTGACTTCTTTACCGTCTACTGATATCTTATCTTTTTCCGGGTCTACTTGTTGGCCTACTGTTACAACCTCTTCGTTGATTTTTACTCTTCCCTCATCAACCATTTCATCTATCGAGCGGCAAGATGCCATGTCAATTGATGCTAAGTATTTATTGATGCGGATTGATGACATTCAGAAGTCGATTTTCTTTCCTTTAGATTCTTTGGCAATTTGGCGCTTACCGGCTTTTGAATAAAATTCTGAAAGGACTTCTTCTTTCAAGTGTTCGAGGTCATGGACGTGGTTTAGAATTTGGATATAAGCATCGCGGGTTTTGTCGGAGCGACCTAGGGGTGTCAGGGTTGCCCTGAGTTCTTGAATACGGTTGTCTAGGGTATTTTTGAGTGTATGGATTTGTCCCTGCGGTGCAAGAGATCTAAAAACTGTGTTGGTTAACAAAACTTCCCAATGACCATTGTTTATGAAAAATTCCAACTCTTGGGTTTGTTCTCGAGTTACTTTTGAATCCTCTTTAACGGCCTGAACTTTTTCTGACAGGAGTTCGATAACATATCTTTTTGCATCCTTTACCGATGGCTTTTTCATGAGGGAATTATACAGCTTCGGAGTTTTAGCTGCACTTGGACCAGCCGCAGGTGGGGTTAACGCATTTGCGGCAGCCTTCTTGATATATAAGCGGTGAGGAACAATCAGGGCAGGAGTTGAACTTGGTTTCGATCATTTTTTCTTCGTGAATTACTGTCATTAGTCCTTCTCCCCCTGGTGTAAAGGTTATTTGTGAAAGTGACATTTGTTTTTCCGGTATATCTATGTATGATTTTACATTGCCGTTGGAATATCCATTAGTGTGCCCGTTAGTATGACCATTTCCGTTTGACGCAAGAGAGTGTCTGTTCCCATCAGCAGACGTGGGTGATTTAATAATTTCTTCCTGTGTCATCTCCGATTCTTCCGTAACCGGCAGTTGCAGCTGTTTTGCTTTGGCAATTTCGAGAAGCGATTTACCGACAGCATCGAATGCACTAAGCACCGAGTCCGGCCCCAAACCATATGGAGTTCCGCAAGAAATTCCAACTAAATCTGTTGCAATTTCTTCTATTGAGGCGCCATATTTGAGGGCGCGCGAAGCAAGACGGCCGGTAACTTCTGCTGCTCCTGCAATGTATCCGCCAGTTTTGCCAATGTTTACAAAGACTTCAACAGGTGTGCCGTCACCATCGCGGAAAACTGATGTGTAGACCTGGCCTACATCTGCTTTTTTGCGTACTCTCATTCCCCAAGCTTCTTGTGGTGTTGGGCGTTTGGTAGGTACATTTGAAATTTCTTCCCGGGTCTCCTCATTGATTCCTCCTCCAGAGGCGGGCTGATGTTTTCTGGTCATCTGGTCGTAGTAAGACTTTTCTTTTTTAACTTCCAAAACCTGTTTCTGGCGGGAACCGTCACGATAGATTGTAATCATGTTGCAGCCAAGTTCGTAGCTTAGCCAGTAAGCTTCACGAACATCTTCGACAGTCGCTTCATTGGGGAAATTGATGGTTTTACTGATGCCATTATCTGTAAACTTTTGGAACGCGGCAGCCATTCTGACGTGGTCTTTTGGCGCAATATCAGCTGCAACCACATAAGTTTTTTTAAGTTCTTGGGGAATATCATCCAAGTTTTGGATAGATCCTCGGTTTTCTTCAACTTTATTTAAAAGATGTTCATTTTCCAAGCCCCTTTGCTTTAGGGTCTCTAGGAAATATGGGTTCGTTGTGAATAGTCTCTTTCCTTCTATTGTGTTTTTAGCATAAGTTAAGGCGAAGTGTGGTTCTATTCCACTAGAACAGTCAGCAAGAAGAGAAATCGTGCCAGTTGGTGCAATTGTTGTTCTGGCACCATTTCTGGGTTTGATTTCGCCCGGCTTATCATAGTTTGACCCTTTGAATGCAGGGAAAACTCCACGGATTTTAGCCAGATTTACACTTGCAATATCCGATTCATGTTGCACAAACCTCATTATTTCTTCTGCCAGTTCAAAACCCTCTTGTGTGTCGTAGCCTATATCAAGTTTAACCAACATGTCAGCCCAGCCCATGACACCAAGACCAACACGGCGAATTTGGCTGGTCATTTTGTCGATTTCCTCAACAGGATATTCGTTCATGTCAAGGACGTTATCCAAAAAGTGGATTGCTATACGTATTGCCCGACGCATGTCATCCCAATTGATCTTTTGATCTGGCAATTTATCTTTGACCCTTCGATCATCCTCAGGGTAAACGAACTTGGCGAGGTTGATTGAGCCCAATGTGCAGGCATCGTATGGTAGAAGCGGTTGCTCGGCACAAGGATTTGTTGCTTCTATAAGGCCTATATTCGGAGTTGGGTTTGCACGTGAGCTGTTAACACGATCTATTAAAATCATGCCTGGATCTCCATATTGCCAAGCGAGTTTGGTGATTAGGTCAAATATTTTCTTGGCGTTAAGGCGACCTGTAATCTCTTTTGTCCTTGGGTTAACCAAGTCATATCCTTCCCCTGCATGAGTTGCACGACACACTTTATAGAGTTTGCCAACTGCTTCTTCTACTCTGACATTTTTCAGATCAAGGTCGCGAATTGTGTATGCTTCTTTTAATTCGTTGATAATATCATCAACATAAAGCTCGCCTTCGATATATTTTTCATCATCTTTTACTTTTTCCATAAATTCTTCTGTTACTGTCATTGAAATGTTGAAATTAGTAAGTGAAAATTCATCCACTTTGTGAACAGCAAAACGTAAAATGTCTGGGTGGTTATAGTGTAGGATCCCCATGTTGGCTCCACGTCGGACCCCACCTTGGCGGATTTGAGAGGTTACATCGTTGTATGCTTGCAGAAAGGCAACCGGGCCAGTAGTTTTGCCTTTGCTGGTTCCTATCACGTCGTCTTTTGGCCTAAGTCTTGAGAATGAAAAGCCCGTCCCTCCGCCCATTTTGTGTATCATGGCCATATCGCGCATAGTTTTAAGGATCGACTCTAAATCGTCGTCGACAGGAAGAACGAAGCATGCGGAGAGTGACTGTCCTGTTTTGCCGGAATTAACCAGTGTTGGAGTGTTTGGAATAAATTTTTGAGAAGCCATGAGCTTGTAAAACTCACGAGCGCTTGTGTTGTGGTCTTTGGCACTACCGTAGATTCTGTCCGCCGCACCGATATAATAAGCTACTCTCCAAAATAATTCTTTTGGAGTTTCTATTGGTTCGCCAGTCTCGTCGCGAAATGAATAGCGGGTCTTGGCAATGTAAGCTGCATTTTCGGATAAGGCCGGTTCAATGAGGTCAGCAGGAGGTTGTGGAATATTTCTGCCAGCTACTCTGGCCATATTCCTTTCTTTGTGCCTGAGGTTAACTTTGGTTGTGCTTGTTGTCTTTTTCATTTAAATCTTTTTGATAGGTTTTTTAACTCCTTCTCGAAGTCTTTAATATCTGCAAATTGCCTGTATACCGACGCGAACCTGATATATGCAATTTTGTCCAGCTTTTTAAGTTTTTTTGTCACGAGTTCACCTACCTCTTTGCTAGAAACCTCGCTTGACGTACCTTTTCTCAGTTCCGCTTCTATTTCATCTACTACTTTTTCAATACTCTCTGCTGATATCGGTCTTTTTTCACAAGACTTAATGATTCCACCTCTTAGCTTCCCACGGTCAAAAATTTCCCTTTTTCCGTCCTTTTTAATAATTAAAAGATCTAACGTTTCAACCCTTTCGAAAGTTGTAAACCTTCGACCACATTTTGTACATTCCCGGCGTCTTCGTGTCTCTTTGCCACTGGTCGCCTCACGTTTATCCAGTACCTTTGTCGTATCATGAGCACAGAACGGACAAATCACATTGATTCCCTTACTTCTTTAGCTGCCCTTTTCTTGAAAAACATGTGCCTTCACCTGCAGACTGAATGTTTCACGGATTCCGCGAAAGCACAATATATTGTGGTCTAACTCTAGAATGACACCACATGTTGACACTTGTCAATACCCTAATTTTTGTTGATTTTAATCTATTTTAAACCGAAGAAAACCCGAAGTCAATGCCTTAGTTTACAAACCCGAGAACATCTTTAGATTCTTGAGACATTTTGGCAGGGTTCCATGGCGGGTCGAATGTAAACTCAACTAGTACGTCGGATATTTCTTTATGGCTTTTCAACCTTGAGGTAATATCGCGAACAAAATATGAGTCCAGTGGACAACCCGGGGTTGTTAAAGTCATTTGTACACTTACTCGTGACTGGTCTATTGAAATGCTATAAATTAGACCTAAATCAACAATGTTTATGCCAAGTTCGGGATCAATACATTGCTTGAGCTTGTCCACCACTTCTTCTTGGGAAACCATTTACTGTGTATAGCGTACTACACGTTCAGCTTTGAAGTCAATTTATGTTGAAGTTAATTCATATTCACAACGTCCTTGACTTAGATGTATAAATTGCGTAATCTAATATTCGACTGCGTGAATATAGATAAAATAATTGTTTTTTTGGCAACTTGGGCCTTGGTCAGTATTGCCCTGTTGATCCTATCCATTGTTTTTAAGTCACAGGTTGTTTTTGGCAATATGGATATTGCAGGTACGATGTCGGCGGTTGTTTGGTCTTTTGTTTTAACTTATCTTGGAAAAATTGCGCCCCAAGTGCTTTCACGTTTGGAATTAAAGGTTAAAGATGAAAGATACGCTATGGTTGTGACTACTATTCTCCTAATTCCTGTTATTTGGCTTCTAAAAAGGCTTGCAGTTTTTACCGGAGTAGGAATATCGAATAATTTTTTCGTGCTAGTTGTCGCAATCGTTGCGTCAATAGTTACTTTTTACAGTTTTAAATATTCAGAACACTATCTGAAAAAGTTACAATAATTGTTCACAAGTTATTATTTTACCCAATGTTAAAGCAGAATCTGAGACTAGAGCTGCTTAGGAAGAGACTGGGTCTTGATGATACCTACATTCAGAATACAAGCAAAAAGGTAATCGTTAATTTATTTTCCAACATTTCTTTTAAAAATCAATCTAAAATACTTGTTTATTTACCAATAAAAAATGAGGTTGACACTAGTTTGTTGATTGAAAAGTTGACAAGTGAGGGAAAAGAATTATTTTTGCCAGCTTTATCGATGAAACATTGGATTGTAAGTAAGTTTGACCCCAACGGAGAAGTTGAAAAAGTATTCGGTGAAGTATATCAACCGCAAACAATAGTTAGTGTAGATGGGAGAAACATTGATATAGCAATTGTGCCAGGTATCGCTTTTTCAACAAGTGGCGCAAGGTTAGGCTTTGGTTTTGGAGTGTACGACAAACTGCTTGCTAGGACCTCTGCCATAAAGATAGGGCTTTGTTATGATTTTCAGCTAGTTGATGATGTTGATATTAGTCCCATGGATGTGAAGATGGACTTTGTAGTGAGTGAGGTGGGGTTTATAGATGTATGAGAGTTGAGGGCCACTTTTCTTGAAGCGAATATAAAGTTACTTGACGATTACTGCGTTTGGGAGGAGTCTTCCGGGGCCTGCTTTATATCCACCTGAGTAAAGTGCACTCGACCCGCCTCCATCCAGATTTAGAGCATCCGTTGCCCCCAGTGATTTAAAAATATTGGCAAGATCACGCATGTTAGCACTCCGGGCAACTACCAGAAACAGCTTTCCACCGCCGAAGCCGATACCTGAACGTGTCCCTTTTGTCACTTTTAAGTTGTCGGATATTGCCCCTTCATCCAAAACTATGTTTCCTCCTGCCAAGAGTGACGGGTAATTTACAATGCCGCCTGTTATATTTGTAGGAGCTCCAACACAGTTTGCACAAGAGAAAAATTGTGCAGATCCGGGTCTAAAGACCATCATACCCCGACCACCCCAGAAAAGAGTGTCTGATCTCATCCATTTGTTTTTGCGGTTGTTCCAGATGGGGAAATCGTAACTGCCAACTTTTCCTGAACACCATGAATAATCCGGTGGGCAAAAATAAGTGCCATTTATGCCTGCTTTGCCCCCATTTTCGCTTACATATTGGGCAAGGGGTTTTGTAGGACAATTGTTGCCGCAATCGTCATCGTTTGCACTGTCTGTAACTACCGTCACTGAACCCAGGTCATAAGTCACAACTGTATAATTGCCCCCCGAGGAAACATTAGGGTTTGAGACAGGTTTTGGCGAGGGTGATGGGGAAGGTGCGGCCAGAAACGAGATTTCAGATTCAATAAGAGGATCAGGTGATGATTCTTTGGTGGGTGAGGGCTGTGGGGTTGGGAGTTGAGCATCCTGGTTTATAGCTTCTAAACTTGTTTGTTTATCTTCAAGACTTGCTGATCTGGGGACAGTTTGCAATTTGCTAGGATCAACAATTTCTGCACCTTTGTTTTTCGTTGCTAAAGAAAGCAGTAAATAGCTTAAGAACAAAAGTGGCAAAAGGACGAGGATGGCAGCAAATCCACGCATGTGATATTTAATTTATGATAACATTATATTCGATTTAACAGCGAAAAATTGTTAAAATAATGTTCTTTGCGGAGTCGCCCGCCTGCAACGCTATGCGTAGCATTGCGGGCAGGTCTAACGGTATGTACTTTACGTATGTGTTAAAAAGTAAAAAAGATGGAAATTTATATACGGGTTGGACTGATAATCTAGAAAAGAGGGTCAAGGCTCACAATCAGAAACTGGTCATCGCAACCAAAAATAGAATTCCATTAATTTTGATTTACTATGAAGCATGTTTATCTAAGGAAAAAGCTATACTAAGAGAAAAACAATTGAAGACAGGTTTTGGTCGAGCTTACTTAAAGAAAAGGGTTTAACATTGCGGGATCGTCTAACGGTAGGACGACGGATTCTGGATCCGTCTATCTAGGTTCGAATCCTAGTCCCGCAGCTCTTCCTCGCTTCGCTCGTCAGAGTCTTCGACCATTTTGACACAAATTAAGCGAGGAAGACATTGAGGAGCGCAGCGACGAAATGATACCCTTTCCATATGCCCTACTTTGTTTACATTGTTGAGTGCGCTGATAAAACTTATTATGTTGGTTGTACTAACAACATTGATAAAAGGTTAAAACAACATAACCAGTCAAAGTGGGGTGCTCATTACACAAAGATCAGAAGACCAGTCATTCTAAAATACTCCGCACAATTTGAAACGCTACTGGAAGCTCGTCGTAGAGAAAAGGAGATCAAAGGTTGGCGAAGAGAAAAGAAAGAGTCATTATGGAAGTAGCCTTCGTGTTATTTCGAAGTCGACTGTGCGAAGGATACCTAGTCCCGCAGCAAACGAGCTGGTGTGGAACTTAACTCGTTAAAATCTTTTTA
>CAZBKB010000005.1:0-1954 GCA_964492425.1 uncultured Gammaproteobacteria bacterium
AATCGCACCATCTCCGCACACGGAATTATATCCACCAGCAATTCTGCCAGTTCTGTTTCTTTGGGGTGTGGGAGAGTAAATATAGTTCCTTCATGGAGTTGGGTAGTTACGGCGGATGTTACAGCAGGATAATCATATCCTAAAGTGATCGGCCCTAAGGCCATGACAAAATCTAAATACTTATTCCCGTCAACATCCCAAACATAAGCGCCTTTTCCTTTTTGCAAAAAAATAGGGGAGACACCAAAGACAAATTGATTTGGAGCCTTTGAAAGTGTTTGTGTTCCCGAAGGTATAAGTTTTTGCGCTTTTTGCCAGAGTTTAAAAGATTTAGTTAATTTTCTTTTGCCATAATTTTTCATAACCTTCACGACCAATATATTTTTGGTTGATTTTTAAAAGCCCGGGCTGCCTTTTGATGAGGCTGATTATATCAGAAAGTCCGAAAATTTTATCTTTGCTGTAAAGCTCTTTATATATTTTTCTTACCAGTTCCAGATCCTCTTTGTAATCCACTGTTAGCCTGACATTTGAATAATCCTTACTGCTTTTTAATGTTCCAAGCTTAAATTCTTTAGGCCTTTTTGCGATATAGAGTGTGACGTGCTCCCGATCATCTTTGTCTGTAGCCTTTTTATTTGAGGTTTCCAGCGATTCCATTGAAAATACCGTGCAGTCAAGACCGTCAGGAAATTTATTTATTTTTTTCCCACTTACTCCGGCGCCGGTTGCAATCCCGGCGAGATCATATTTTCCCTGATTATAAAACTTGATTGTTTTGTCTATGATTTCCTGATCGATAAGAGGGCAATCCGCAGTTATTCGAACGACAATATCAGCTTTATATTTTTTCGCACATTGATAATATCTATCAAGTACATTCTTTTCAGAACCACGAAAGGCGTCAATGTTATTTTTGCGGCAAAATTCGGCAATCTCATCGTCATTTTTTTCAACAGAAGTCGCAACTACAACTTGGTCTATAAATTTTGCTTTTTTGACACGATTTACTATGTGCCAAAGCATTGGTTTTCCTATAATCGGCATAAAGACTTTTCCCCGAAGCCTGGATGAACCCATTCGGGCCTGTATTATTGCAACAATTTTCTGATTTTTCATTATTGAAATTAATCAAAAAATGCGGTTTCTTTGAGTGTTTTTGTGAAATTGCGGTCTGATTCTTCGGGATAAGCCTTATCTATGTCTACTTTTTTAAAGACTTTTATTTTATTGTGTTCTATTTTAATGGGCAATTTTGCAGGCAAATTTTCTCCTGCAGTTTTGCCCATTACTTCATTAAGCGACAAAGCCGATATGCCAACATCGGGCCTTAGGGAAATTATCATGCCTTCTGTAATTATTGTGCCTTTGCGGATATTCACTTTTGGGTAAAGCCCGCGTCTTGCCCAATGCCTTTCGTCTGCCTCTTTTTGGATAAACGAACCCTTCACACCCGGATGAGTGATTTTGGTTCCATGCGGAGCCGGTCTTTTAACGCCGTCGCCCAGTGCTTTTTTAACATCCTGCCCAAATTTTTTCCTCAAATCGCCAATTGCATTCTCAGAATACTTTCCGTACTCTTTTTCCAATTTTCTAATTCTTTTAACCATTTCCCCAAATTCGGAAACTGTCATAGAGAATTTGTCATCCAGACTACCTCTTTGTTTCTGGGAAGTTACGTGTTTTTCTATTATGGAAGCGCCAAGAGCAGCTGCAAGCAGGGGAACAAGATGACCTTTTGATCCGTTATCCGAATAACCGACGACAGTGTTAAACTCTTTTTGCATAGTTTGCATCGCGCGAACATTTGCATCTTCATAGCTTGTAGGATAAACGGAGACACATTGAAGTAGGGCCAGCTCCCGACATTCGTTGTCCCTAAGTACTTTTACTGCCGCGTGGATTTCGTCAATCGTGGCCATACCTGTTGACATAATTACCGGCTTTTTGAACC
>CAZBKB010000005.1:1964-77087 GCA_964492425.1 uncultured Gammaproteobacteria bacterium
ATAGCTTGTCGGGTAGACCGATACGCACTGTAGCAAAGAAAGTTCACGGCAGCCATTACTTTTAAGTACGTTGACAGCTTGTTTAACCTCATCCATTGTTGCCATACCGGTTGAAAGAATTACCGGTTTGTTAAATTTGGCAACATGAGAAAGTAATTGATGATTTGTTAGTTCTCCGGAAGCAATTTTTACGGCCGGTACCCCGATATTATCCAAAAAACTGGCAGAGTCCTCATCAAATGGGGTGCAAAGCAGGTCGATTTTCGCTTTACCGCACAGCTTTTTTAGTTTAGGAAACCATTTTTTGGGAGTTTCTGCGGTTCTGAAATAATCGTAAGTGCCTTTAAGTCCAGCAGTTAAAGGGTTTAATAGTTTATCTGCTTCAAATAGCTGGAATTTAACGGCGTCTGCACCGGCATCTTTTGCCTGCTCAACATATTTTTTTGCAATTTTCCAATTATTTTCGTGGGTCGATGCTACCTCGAAAATAATATAAGTTGGGTAACCAGGGCAAACCTTACGCTGTCCGATTTTGATAAATTTTTGCCTTTTCACCTTAGAGCTTCTTTTACTTCCCTTATTATATATTCTTGGTCTTTTCCCCTTAGCCCTACGAACAAAGGGAGTGTCAAAGCTTGTTGATAATATTTTTCCGCAACAGGGAAATTATTATTTTGATAGTTAAACTTCCGCTTGTAAAAATTAAAAAGATGAATGGGGATATAGTGAACCTGTACACCTATTCCTGCCCTTCTTAATTTATCAAAGAATTCTTTTCTGGCTATCTTATTGGAAATTATTCGTATCGGATAAATATGCCATGCACAAAAATAATTGTCTTTTTCCACTGGTAAAATAAGACCGTGAGTTTTATCAAATGCTTTGTTGTATCTTTGCCAAATTTGTCTTCTTTTCTTGATAAATTTTTCAATTTGGGCAAGCTGACTAATCCCCAGAGCTGCCTGTATATCTGTAAGCCGAAAGTTATAACCCAAGTCTTTTATATCGTAAAACCAACCTCCGTATTTTTTGCTCAAACTATCACTTTTATAAATGCCGTGGTGCCTTAGTCTTTTGAGTCTTTCATAAAAATTTTTGTTATTCGTAGTAATTGCTCCGACTTCGCCTGTCGTAATGGTCTTAACCGGATGAAAAGAAAACGTAGTCAGGTCTGCAATCGACCCGATTTGCTTACTTCGATAGCTGCTCCCGAGAGCATGAGAAGCGTCATCTATTAAGATCAGCTTGTGTTTTTTGGCAAGCTTTTTTAATTTATCCCAATCGGCCGGATGGCCGGCAAAATCGACGGCAATTATCGCTTTTGTTTTCTTCGAGATTTTTTTCTGTGTTTCCTCTATGTTTATGGTTAGAGTATCGTCATAAACATCTACAAAAACCGGCTTTGCGCCGCAGTAAAGGACACAATTTGCGCTGGCGACAAAAGAAAGAGTAGGGATAATTACCTCATCGCCGGGCCCAATATCTGCAGCAAGGCAAGCAAGATGCAGGGCAGCTGTGCCGCTAGAGACGGAAGCGCAGTATTTTGCATTTACAAAAGATGCCAAACTTTTCTCAAATTTTTCAACAACGGGACCTTGAGTTATCCAGTCAGTACGCAGTACTTTTTCAACGGCATCTATATCTTGTTGGTCAATTGATTGATGCCCGTAGGGTATTTTCAGATCCTTATCAGACATAGATTATTGGATTCCTGATTGCTTAAGAAGCTGTTTAATTTGTGGAATAGTTAGCCAGTTGTCGTTTGTGTCGCTTGCGTATAAAAAATCATCATCGACGGGGTTGCCCTTATGAGGGTTTGCATACTCTCTATTTCCCCAGCTGACAAATTCGGGCTCAATTATAAAGTGTTTGCCAAGATCTTTTGTAAATCTCGCCTCATCCCTGCTTATCAAAGATTCATGCAGTTTTTCACCGTTTCTTATTCCTACAATTTTAATTTGTGCTTTCGGCGCGATTGCCCGTGCCAAATCCATGATTTTTACACTTGGAAGCTTAGGAATAAAAATTTCCCCGCCCTTCATCTGTTCAATGCTTTGGATTACAAATTTAACTCCTTCTTCAAGCGTAATCCAAAATCGTGTCATTCTTTCATCGGTAACCGTTAACGAATTATTTTTAGCCTGTTCGATAAAAGTAGGTACTACACTCCCTCTGGATGCCATTACATTCCCGTATCTCACAACGCTTAGAAATGTATTTTTACCGCCAGTGTATGAATTGGCCTGGACAAATATTTTTTCGGCCACCATTTTAGTTGCGCCATAGAGGTTTGTAGGAGAAACAGCTTTGTCGGATGAAATTAATACGACTTTATTAACTCCAAGATCGATTGCACAATCTATAACATTTTGGCTTCCAAGTATGTTAGTTTTTACCGCTTCGAAAGGATTATATTCCAGAATCGGTACCTGTTTTAGGGCAGCTGCATGTACCACCACATCAACATCTTGCATTGCCCTATAAAGCCGATCTTTGTCTTCCACCCTTCCAAGAAGATAACTTAAGTTTTTTTCCTTATGCTTTCTGCTTGTTTCGAATTGAGCATATTCATCAGAATCAAAAATTCTCAAGCTTTTCGGCTTTTTTTTAAGAATGGAGTTTGTAAAAGCTTGTCCAAATGAGCCGGTGCCGCCTGTTAAAAGAATCGTTTGATTTTGCCAGTTCATGAACCTTACATTTCCGGACAGTTTCACAACTTAAAGAAGCGAAATTATCTTAACGTGATTTGGGCAAAAGTTCAAGGTAAGTATTAATTGCTTGCTCGGTTTTTCCTTCAAATACAATTTTACCTTTTTCAATTACTAAAACCTTATCGCATATTTCCTTTATGGCATCCAGGTTGTGGGATATGAATATTAGCGTTTTATCGCTTTTTGAAAAATTGTGCATTTTAGCAAGACATTTTTGTTGGAAATTTTTATCGCCAACCGCCAAAACCTCGTCGATTAAAAGTATGTCAGGGTCCATAAATGAAACTACCGAGAATCCAAGCCTTGCATACATCCCTGAAGAATAACGCTTTATTGGTGTATCTAGAAATTTTCTTAGGCCCGAAAACTTCACGATACTTTCAAATTTCTCGTCAATTTCCCTCTTTGTCATTCCAAGGATTGCTCCGTACAGAAATATATTTTCGCGTCCAGAAAGTTCAGGGTGAAGCCCTGCCCCAAGTTCAATAAAGGCTCCTATTTTACCGTTAACAGTTATTTTACCCGAATTCGGATATGTAACTTTGGAAATTAATTTTAAAATTGTTGTTTTGCCGGCACCATTTTTGCCGATTATTCCAAGACTCTCACCTTTTCTAACTTTAAAGCTAATGCCATTTAATGCAAAAAACTTTTCACTCTGTAAAGTCCTTTTTTTGCGCGTAAGAAGCCTTTGAAAAATCTGCCCAACGTCTTCTGCAAGCCTTTTATATTTAAGCCTCCTTATTGAATAGGATTTATATACATTATTAAACTCTATACTAATCATAACGATGCGAATATACGAATAAAACTAATGATACGAATGATTTCGATTCTAATATACGAATTCATACTAATGATACTAATTTTGTGTCATTCGTATAATTAGTAAACATTAGTATATTGGTATCGATTATCAAATGATATCTGCAAAAGATTTCTCTTTAATTTTGAAAAAATAGTAACTTATAAAAAAAAGAATTACAGAAATAACGGCAGCAGTTAAAATTTGCGAAAAAACAGGTTCTTTTGCAAATAGCGTTACTCTCCTAAAATTTTCAATAACTACTGCCATAGGATTCAGCATATAAAAAAATTGCAAATTTTCCGGAACCTTGTTTACGGGGTAAATTATTGGGGATGCAAACATCCATATTTGTACAACGAGCGGTACAACAAATTTTAAATCTCTCCATATAACTACTAATGCAGATGTAAAAAGTACGACACTTAAGGTGAATAAAACTAAAATTATAATTATAGGAATAAGATAAACCAAATTAAGGCTTAGCGGAATATTATAATAAACCATCATAAGAACAAAAATAATGCTCGCCACCATAAGGTCGAGTGCCGCGGCTCCAATTGAGGCCAAAGGTAAAGTTTCTCTTGGAAAATAAACTTTTGAAACTAGGTTACTGTTATTGATTACCGCATGTGAACCAAAAGACATGCTTGTCGAAAAAAACAACCAGGTTAAAAGTGCTGAGTAGTAGAAAACCGGGTAGGGTAACCCTTGCGATTCAAGCCCCAAAAATACACCAAATACAAGTGAAAAAATCAGCATCAAGGAAAAAGGTTGCAAGATGGCCCATGCCGAGCCGAGCGTCGTTTGTTTGTATCTAATTTTGATCTCTCTCTTGGTCAGGGCAATAAGAAGCTCACGATATGAAATTAGTTCTTTAATGTAGTTAATCATAGAAATGCATTCAGTTTACTAAAAAATTGTGATATTTTTTTAAACCTAAAGAAATACTGGTTTTTGGTGCCCAATTTAAAAGTTTTTTTGCTTTTTCTATATTTGCCCAGGTTTTTTCAACATCCCCTTTTTGGTTAGGTGCTTGTTCTATAATCGCTTTCTTGTTTACAGTCTTTTCTAGAGTTCCAATAAGTTCATTGAGCGAAACAGGGTGATTATTTCCAAGGTTTATTACTTCAAAATCAAAATATTTACCAGTTGCTTTTAATATTCCGTCAATAATATCATCGATGTAAGTGTAATCCCTGCTTGCCGATCCGTCTCCGAATTGAATTATCGGTTCTCCCCCTATGATTGCTTTCGTAAAAAGTGCCGGAGCCATATCCGGTCTGCCCCGAGGTCCGTAAACGGTAAAAAAACGCAAAATTACAGATTTTAGTCCGTAAGTTCTATAAAAACTTTCAACCCAAAACTCCGCTGCTCTCTTGGAGGAACCATATGGTGAAATAATTGAATCACACGGATCGTCTTCAGAAAAAGGAAGCCGTTTGGAATTACCGTAAACCGAGGAAGAAGAACCAAAAACAAATTGCTCTACTTTGAAATCTACCGAAAGTTTTAGAAGATTAACCGTTCCTCCAACATTCACCCTAGAGTAGAGGAGTGGATTTTGAATGGAAGGCCTAACCCCTGCCCTTGCCGCCAGATGCACAACTTTGCCCGGCCTCTGCTGTTGAAAAATTTTTTTAAGTTCTTCGAAATTTAATATATCTTGGCGGTAAAGTTTAAAATTTTTGTTTTCTAAGGCTTTTTTTAAATTGCTTTCCTTAATCTTTGGATCATAATAATCATTAAAGTTATCCAAACCTATGACTAAGTGACCGTCAAGAAGAAGTTTGTCAACTAAGTGCGAGCCTATAAACCCTGCGCAACCCGTTACAAGAACTTTCATAATAGCTCTTTTTTGAAATAATCGATTGTTTTTGTAAGGCCTTCCTCAAGCTGCACCTTGGGTGACCAATGTAACTCTGTTTTAGCTTTGGAAACGTCTGGTTTTCTTTGCATCGGGTCGTCTCGCGGTAATGGTTGACTAAAAGCTATCTCGCTTTTAGATTTCACAAGCCCTTTGATGATATTTGCAAATTCTAATATTGTGTGCTCCTCTGGATTACCGATATTATATACTTCACCGACACTCCCTTTTTCCATCGCGAGTGTTTGACCTCTTATCTGATCATCGATATAACAAAACGATCTGGTTTGTTCGCCATCACCGTAAATGGTGATATTCTCACCACGTATTGCCTGCCTAATAAAGTTAACAACGGCTCTCCCTTCGTTAACATTCATCTTGGGTCCATACGTATTGAAAATTCGCGTAATTCTCCCGTCTAAACTTTTTTCTCGCACGAATGTTGAAACGATTGTCTCACCAAATCTTTTCGACTCATCATACACGGACCTGGGGCCAACCGTTGAAACATTTCCCCGATAATCTTCACTTTGGGGGGATTCTTTTGGGTCGCCATATACCTCCGAAGTAGACGAGAAACTCAGCTTGGCACGATGTTTAACTGCTAACTCACACATTTTCCAGGTACCCTTTGTATTCACTATCATGGTTTCAAAGGGGTGCGACATATACGACAGGTGTGAATGAACGTTTGGATCTGCAGGCGAAGCCATATGATAAATTTCGTCAATACGCATGAACTTTTTACTGGTAAAACCATCGCAAACATCCTGATTGAAAAAGTGGAAGTTTTTTTTGGTGAGAAGTTGAGAAATATTTTTTTCTGAACCGGTGAGTAGGTTATCAATGCAAATCACACTGTGTCCACAATCGACCAAATATTCACAAAGATGTGAGCCAATAAACCCCGCTCCTCCCGTGACTACAATCGTTTTCATGATAGTAAATTATTATTCAATGTAGGTATCTCTAAAAATCTTATATCAGAGGAGCGCCATTGGCATGACTGAAAGGTGCCAAGGCGAACTGCTGATTTAAACCCCGCCCCCCCCCGTAACGATTACCGTTTTCATGTTAAATAATGATCCGTATTAGTCATTTTAGAATGGTTTACGTTAACACTTATAAATTATAGACAATGCTCAACTATATTATTTTTTCTAGCGCTGCGGCAACATAATCAATCTCAGATTTTTTAAGGCCAGGATACATAGGAATTCTAATTAACGTATTTGCCACTTCCTCGGTAATTGGCAGACTTGATCTTTTAAATCCGAGCTTTTTGCCCATTGCCGATGAATGAAGAGGTAAATAGTGAAATGATGCTTCTATTCCATACCCTCTAAGCTCCCGAACGACAGAATTTCGAATAGCCTTCGGGACACGGATTGCAAAAATATGCCAGTTTGCAGAAGTGCCGGATGATGTCACCGGCGCTATCAATTTCGACGACAACTTACTCAACTTCCTTAACAAATATTCGGCATTCGTTACGCGTCGCGCAGTTATTTCATCAAGTTTTTTTACTTGCTCAAGAGCGATAGCAGCCAAAATATCAGAAAGTATTAAGCTTCTTCCCACTCTCACCCAAGAGTACTTTTTTCTTTCCCCTCGCATAAAAGAAGACCTATTGGTCCCCTTTTCTCTTATTATTTCGGCTATCTTAAAAACATCACGGTCATTGGTGACAAGCGCACCACCTTCCCCACTTGCTGCATTTTTTGTACCATGAAAAGAGTAGCACCCAACCTTGCCAATAGTACCGAGAAACTGCCCCCTATATTTTGCACCCAAAGAATGTGCGGCATCTTCTATTATAAAGAGATTATGATCTCTTGCAATCCTGCCTATTCTATCCATATCACAGGCCATTCCTGCATAGTGAACGACCATAATTGCACGGGTTTTTTCTGTGATTCTTTTCTCAATTTCTTCTGGTGTAATGTTATATGTGATTAAATCTATATCCGCAAAAACTGGTCTGGCACCAACTAGCATTATTGAATTGGCGCATGAAGAAAAAGTATAGCTTGGCAATATCACCTCATTACCGCGCTTCAAAAGTATCGAGCAGGCGATTTCAAGGGCTGCCGTACCTGATGATGTGGGCAAAACATATTTTACATCGAGCAATTTTGACAGCTCGCGAGAAAGTTTTTCGCTAAATGCGAGATCACCCACACCTGTGCCGCTTCTCATTGCCGAAATGGCTGCTCTTTCTTCCTCTTTTCCCCAAAAAGTCTTGTGCAACGGAACTTTGTATTTTGCAGACATTATTTTATAAATGCTTCAGTTGCGACTTAAAATTCATAAGTTTGATTAAATACTCAATACTGTCTGGAATAAGTTTGACTGTCGATTTTTTCTCGTATCTTTTTATAAAAAGAACAGGAATTTGACTAAGTTTCAAACCAGCTGCGTGTGATCTTGCGCAAATCTCCGTATCCCAAAACCAGCCTTCATCATAAACCTTTTTCAATACCTTAAGAATTTTGGAGCGGTTAAAAAACTTATATCCCGCTTCGGTATCGTCAACGGGTAACTTTATTAATGTCTTAACAATAGCCCTGTACAGTTCAGAGGATAGCACTCGGCCAAACGATTTCCATTTTTTTTCATAAAACCTTTTTCCAACAGCAATATCAGCTCCGCTATTAATCTCTTTCACAAATAACGGAATGTAAGTAGGAGAAACTTCGCAATCCACATCCATAAATCCACAAATATCAGTCTTAGATGCCCTTATTCCGTCTGCTACGGACCGGCCTCTTCCCATGTTTACTCCATGATATATGGCATCAGCATGCCTGATTTTTTTAGTTAAATTCTCAACTTTTATTTTTGTTTCGTCATCACTTCCATCCTCTACAAATAAAATCCGATAACTTCTACCACGAAGCGAAGAAATGATTTTCGTAACACTTTTTTCAAATGTTGGGCCTTCGTTATAGCAAGGAAGAATTAATGTAAAGTCCGGCTTTTTCATCGAGCGTTGACATTTTAAGGTAAAGCGTCGCAAGACTCAAATTCACTAAAGCAGTATGTATAATCTTTATCCGTGAACCAAAAGTCAATAGCCTTCCCGCCACCTAGTGCAAGATATGCGTCCAAGGATGAAGAAATACGATTATTATTAAAAACAAGTCTTGATCCACTGGGCGTTGAGGAGCCGGATTCTTCAATTTGCCTAATGTACGCTTCGGCTATACGGCTTTTTATAACTACCCAATGATTATTCCCAAGCTGACTAACATTTATAGCAGATATTATAAGAAATACTGCCAATAACAAATAATTGTTTTTTCGGGCTTCAATCATTGTAAGCGTAACAATTAAGGAAAGACCGAATATAGAAAGATTCATATAATGGGGCGAAAGGTGGTGGGGGAGTAAAATAAATGGAAATAAACCCAAAACTACCAGAGCTAGAAAAAAACCGATCTTTCTAATGTCTAGCTCCAAATCGATAAATCTTTTTATAATAATGGCCCAAAAAATTAACAAGACCAACGAAACCAAAATATCACCGGATAATTCCGAAAAACCTCCAATTCTCAATAAATAATATTTAGTGGCAGAAAAAACTTTCAGGGAAAATTCTAATTTGTAAGTATCGTAAATATCCTTAGGTGTCAAGTAAATTAACCGGATGACGCCCACCAACAATACCAAAAGAGATATCCGAATAAGCCACAGTTTATTTTGAATTCTTTTGTCGTTTGTAAGCTCATATGCAAAATAAACAATAGGCCCGACAAGATAGGCTTCAGAAGCAAGAATTGCAATAAATAAAAATAATACAGCACGGCCAAATCTTCTGGAAATCCAAAAAAACAGGGATATGCAAAACAACAAAAATCCAATTTCCACCGCGTTTCCCGAAATCCAATAGAGTGACACAAAATGGGACGAATTAACTAAATAAAAAAAAGTAGCAACATACGGTGCAAATTGGCTTTTGAAAAATTTTTTGGCCAGAACAAAAACCATAAACCCGGAAAGTGTGTGTATCACAAGGCTGGCCAGATGATAAAAAATATAATTTTTCCCAAATATATTTCCAAGAATAAAAAAATAAAAATTATGTATCGGCCTGAAATGAGTTTCGGAATAGCTGAAAATATTTTCGAGATCCACAAAAAGTGTATTTTGTGAGAACTTATCTATAAGTATAAAATCATCTTGGGAAAAAAATATTTCTATATTGTTTCCAAATAAAAAAAAGGAAATCAGGAAAAAAGAGGATAATATAAGCAAGTTCTTAATCACTCGAATATTCTAACATTGAAATACGAAATCTTCTCCTGTTAATATAACCGAACCCAATGTTATTTAAATTACTGATCGTCGCTGCATTTTTAAATGGACTTTCTTGGATAATACTAATTCCAGTCTGGCAATATCCCGACGAACAAGCACATTTTGCTCAAGTTCAAAATATCGCTGAAATGGGTGGATCGCCGATAGAAGGTCCGGATACTTCCGTTGAAATTGCCTTTTCCGAAGCGCTGCTAGGCACTGCAAGGGACAGTATGGGCAATAATCAGTTCACCTATCAACCCTATTACCATATTGAATATACAAACTCCAACCAGGGTTATTTTGAAAATCTCATTAACAATTTACCCAGGGACACACGAAACACAATGCAAAAGAGGGAAGCAACCCATAATCCCCCTTTGTATCATATCTTGGCATCTAACTTTTACAATAGTTTTTCAGCAAACGGTCTATTTACAAGAGTTTACGCTGTCAGGTTCTTCTCATTGTTACTCTATTCATTTTTGATAAAAATCAGCTACAATGCCGCCAGATTAATTTTTCAAAACAAAGTAAAAGAACAAATCGCACTAACCACATTAATTGCTTTTTTCCCAATGCTTGTGTTTTCAACTACTGGTGTTCTGCCAGACCCTCTCACCATACTTCTTTTTACAGTTATTTTTACGCTAAGTCTGAAAATAATAAAGGACAAAATAAATTTGCCTAGGCTGGCATTACTTATAATAGCAATCTATTTGGGTATGCAAACCAGACAACAATTTCAGGTGGCAATACCAATTGTGCTTCTTCCAGTCGCTTACGATTTATTTAAGAGTCTACCTGAAAAAAAATTCAGCATAAGTGCTATCGCCCCCTTGTTAATTGTCGCTGCTTTTGCTCTTATTCCAGTGGCGTATAAACAATCACTCTTTTCTATTCCAGAAATCGGAACCCCAGATTTGTCCTTGTTATTTACAAACCAGTTTGCTGGATATCTCGTTTCTACTCTAAAGCAATACTATAACCAGACTCTGCCTTGGTATTGGGGTGTATATAAATGGTTGTCATTGACCGTTCCTCACGTTTACTACAAGATAATTAACAGGGCAATCGTATTAGCACTCGTTGGTTTAATTGTCTGGATTGTAATAACAATCAAAAACAAAAAAATAAATAAACAAGATTTAATGATAATTACTTTTATCGCCAGTATATTCATTTACATTTCAACTTTTATAATTTGGGATTTTTACTTTCAAAGAATTTATAGTTATTCGTTCGGTATTCAGGGCAGATATTTTCTACCTCTTATTTTGCCCATTACAACAGTTTTATTTTTTGGCTTAAAAAACTTGTTCCAGTTATTCATTAAAAGATATCTATATGTTGTTTACTTTATATTAATGTTTGCCATGGTCTTATTTAATGACGTTTCCCTAGCTCATGTTTCATCAACATATTACGATGGCGAGAATGCAGAAGTGCTTATAAGCCAAATAAGCCAATATAAACCTTTTATTTTTAAAGGTTATATAATACCAATCATTATTTCGCTTACAATTTTGTCGCAATTAATATATTTATATAAACTTTCAATTTACTTTAAAAAAAATAATGAAAGCTATTGAAGAAATAGGACAAAAAAAATTAGGTAGGTTCATCCTTTATTCAATATTAGTGGTAATTTACCACGGAATCATAAATCATTTTCTTTATTTCTCTCCATTCAGAAAATATTTTTTAATCATTCTAGGTGCTCAAATTGGGACAGATTCAATTATTATGGATGTAAGATTTATTAATTGGCACCAAAAAGGTCCTCGTGGACTAACAATTAAGAGCAAATGCTTCGTTAGCGACGGGGTTATGATAGACCTCTACGATTCAGTAAAACTTGGAAATAACGTGACTCTTGCTCAACGCGTACTGATACTAACGCATACAAATGTTGGTTATAAAGATCATCCTTTGCAGAGATATTTCCCTAAAAATTCAAAACCTGTTATTTTTAAAGACGGATCATTTATAGGTGCCAATTCGACAATATTACCGGGCGTGACAATAGGGAAAAACTCATTTGTAGCCGCCGGAAGTGTAGTAATAAAAAATGTACAATCAAACACCTTAGTAGCTGGAGTGCCAGCAGTTAAAGTAAGAAGAATTTCATGAGACAAAGTTTTATCTCCTCTAGAATTTTGTTTATCTACATAACATTCTTAATAATATATTCATCATTACAATTCATACTAATTTTACGACACAAAACATCATACTTATCAGACAGTCTTTTTTATAAACATCTATACCATCAGTTTCAGGGTGATAATTTTAATGATGCCTATCAAAAAGTTATTCACAAGCTAGATATATCTAGAGCTACACAAATTGATTGGAATATCTTTTACAACGAAAACCAATACAGGGATACACTACAATATTTTTCTAAGAGGCCATTATATCCATTTTTTGCATATCTAATAAATTCTGTGTTTAACAATGAACTTTTAGCGTTTACCATACCTATATTTGTTGCTTATATTGGTCTCATAATTACAATATTCATACTTTTTAAACAAGGATTAAATTACTTTTTTGCTTCGTTTGGCACATTTCTTTTTGTAAGTTTTTATCCCTTTTTAGATTTATCTACCTATTTTTTAACTGATACAATCGGTGCTTTTTTTTGGATGCTTCAAGTTGGATTTCTTTTTAAATTCATACAGAAAGGAAGTAGAAAATGGATTGTTTTATTCACTATAATGCTTGCAATTTCACTTACAAATAGAGAGCAAAGTATTCTACTTCTTCCGATGCAAATTGCTTTATCAATTATTTTTTACAAACTAAAAATGAATCACTTCTTGCATGCGAGTGTAAAAATTACCATGATCAGTGCAGTAATAGTCTTTTGTTATCTTTTAATATCTATTCTTCAAGGGAACAAAACGTTATGGGATACTATACACTATACAATGAACAATTATGGTTATTTTGATAACACCTATAGCGTTACTGAGACGTTATCTTACTTATTTAAACAAGTATACCTTCTGCATACTGTTTTTGTCAGAGATTTAATATCACACCATATTTGGTCTCTTATTTCGACTTTTTCAATAGTAGGGACAGTGATTGCGTTAAAAAAAATAACCTTAATAAACACAACTTTCATATTATCGGGATTAGCGTCATATTCTTTTGTCTTTTTATTCCCGGAATTAAGTTATCGATATTATTTCCCTGTAATAATTTCCATATGTTACTTTTGCTCCTATTTTTTATCTCATCTGGTAAATCTTTCTACGAAAGGAAGGGATTAGATGTCGCTTACTTACATTCGAAACAAACTACGAAGCATCTCATTACCACTCCAGCTAATAGACGAAAGTCTCCCCAGAAGAGGGACCATAGTAGATCTGGGTTGTGGGGAGGGAGTAATCGCCCATTATCTTGCCCAGAATCGTATGAGAAAAATTATTGGAATAGACAAAAACGTAAAGAGACTTCCAAAATATAGTACAAGTAACCTTCAATTTAGACTTGACGATATTAGCAATTTAGATATTAAGAATATACATGGCGCCATCATATCAGATGTTTTACACCATATAAATTTTAGGAAACAACCTTCAATCATAGAAAATATATTCAATCACATGAAAGTTGATGGCATTTTAATTATAAAAGAAATTGACAAAGAGGAAGCTATAAGAAGCATCTTATCTCGTCTATGGGATCTTATTTTATATCCTAAAGAAAAAATCTATTTCTCCAAATCCTCGGATTTAATGATCCAGATAAAAAAGGCAGGTTTTCGCGTCACCATAAAAAGACCATGCAGATTATTCCCAGGCTCAACCACTTTGTATATTTGTAAAAAGTGAGTATCTTTATAAAAAAATTCTGGTTTGTAATTATTATTGCCATAATCTCAGTTACTTTAAGACTATTTAAACTAAATGATCTTTTCTATTTTTCCTACGATGAAGCGATTCCGGCCTTTGTCGGAAAGAATCTTTATCTGTTGCACAAATTACCGTTAATTGGGGGAGTAACACCATTTGGTTTTCACTTGCCGCCCTACTTTTATTGGCTCCTTTCCATATTGTTATCTCTGGGTAAGCTCCACCCCATTGCATGGGGAATTGCATCAGCATTTCTGTCAAGCATCACAATAATTTTAATCTACATAGTTGGGAAAGATTTTTTTAACAAAAGGGTAGGACTTTACGCTGCCGTACTTTGGAGTTTTTCTTATATTGCAAATCTATACGACCGACACTTTTGGGCACTATATTGGGGACCTATTCTTACGCTGTCAACACTATTTTGTCTTAAAAAAATCATAAATGGAAACAGCAAATTTGTTATTCCTCTTTCTATAGCTTTTGTCTGGGCTATTGCAACCGATCCTTCTAATCTTGTCCTCATATTTTTGGCAATCACCGTGTATGTATTATATAGGGTCAAATTTAAAAAAACGGAATTGCTGGGGATATTAATTATTATCTTTTCACTTTTGCCGCTTATGTTCTTCGACCTTCGTCACAACTTTGCCAACACAAAACCCCTACTGCAATACCTAAAAGCACAAAAGACGGAATCCAGATTCGAAAATCAGGATATGTTGGACCGAACAGCGATTTTTGCCAATTCTTATACCAGATTAATTTATCCGTTCTCAGATAATGAAGTCGCAAAACAATATTCATATTGCACGTCATTTATAAACGAAAAATATCAAAATATTCCAATAGCCGTTAGTCTGTTCTCGCTTTTGGCACTCACGATTTTTATGCTCACCACGTTTAAAAATAAAAATGGAAATAAAAAAGTAATCATTTCTCTGCTCATAATGATTTACTTTTTGGGCATACAAGCATACGGGGTTATGTTCAACGGTGACATTTTCGAACACTATATAACAGGGCTATTCCCTATATTTTTACTTATTGCCGCCTACTTCCTAAGCTATCTCCCTAAAAAGCTGGCATATGTCATTTTGGCTATTTTCATTACTGCCAACCTATATAAACTGTCTATTGCCCAAAATTCGCACGGCTTGCTGTATAAGAAGCAAGCAATAAAATTTGCCATGACGCAAGTAGGAGATAAAGATTTTTCACTTGAGTCGCTTTCCACATGCTGGAAATATTCTGGTTATCGTTACCTGTTTGCAGTATACGGCCGCGAACCCGTAAAAAGTTATGTCGATCCCAATTTTGGGCACCTATATGGCAGGACTCCAATTTCACCAACACATCCGGAAACTGTTATAGCCTTCGTGACGCACGATTTTAAACAAGAAAACCGGGAGTTTTACGAAAAGTACGCCCTATATAAATCCCACTCAGTAACAGACGCTATATTTGGAAACATTGAAGTACTAATTATGGACAATAATTCCGGATGGTTTTAAAGGCACATATTGTATACTCAACTAGCCACATCTAATGCTTTCAACTTTAAAAGGATTATACTTTTCAGACACAGGAAAAGACACGATTATCGTTTTTGCAAGTTCAGCTATCAATGTTTTGGCAGCTGGCATCTTTTTTATGCTCTCAGTAAGGATTCTGGGTCCGGCAAACTATGGTTTATTTGCAACAGTTGTTGCAACAGGACTACTTGTAGTCAGGTTAACTAATATAGGAATAGACACCGGAATCTTACGTTTTGCAAGCAAGGGCTCTGCAAGCAATAACGCGGTTCTTTCGCTGGCTTTAAAATCTTACCTCATGCTTGGCGCTTTGGTAGCAGTTATTGGTTTTGTACTTTCGCCACATATAGCAATTTTTTTAAAACAGCCTCAGATTACGAATCTTCTTCGTATTTCCCTGGGAGCAACAGTTTTTTTTCATTTAACAAATTTGTTTGTCGCTGGTCTTCAAGCAAACCACCAGTTTGTAAAATCATATATACCACTTATCTCGAATAATTTAATAAGGATAGTTTTGATATTATTAGGTGCCTATTTTTTCACCATTGGCCTACTCCAACTAACAATAATTTATTTTTCTGTAACTATAGCTTCCTCAGTAATAGGAAAATTGTTATTCCCTATAAGGCTTCAAAAAACTGAGAAACAACTAGCCAGCGATTTTTTTAAATTTAATATCTGGATTGGCTTGGCACTTACAATAAGCGCGATTTCTTTTGATAATTACTTTTTGCTCAAATTAACTGGCCCTATCCAAACAGGTCTTTATGCAGCGCCGTTCAAAATTTTAAATTTTGTATACGAATTCGGCAGTAGCTTTACAAGGGTTCTAGCTTCTCGGTTCTCATCGTTTGACTCCAACCAAAAAGCGATTAAATTTTCCCAAAAAGCTTTCGCCTTTCCCATATTGCTTGCATGCGGGATGGTTTTTTTGATAATACTAGCGAAGCCTGTAACTCAGTTAGTACTCGGAAGCGAATATCTTGAATCTGTCCAAATCTTAAGAATACTTTCCGTTGGCTTTATATTTTTCTTTCTTTCAACTGTTCCTAGTTCAATTATCCTTTATTATTTAGGCAAATCTTCTGTTTCTTTTTTTATAACATTGGTGAAATATACTCTATTTGCATTGCTGCTCTGGATGCTTGTGCCAACTCAAAAAGCTCAAGGTGCTGCAATATCTTTTACAATCGCGGAAATTGTATCACTGCTTCTTATGTCAGCCTACTCGTTCTACAAAGTGCGAAAATGAAACTAGAAAAATTTTTAGATAAGCACACTGTAATTATCTTTGTTTTATTACTCCTAACTCACTTCATTTTTCTAATTAATACAAAATTCACTCTATGGCCGGAGATGATGGTCTATCCCTATTTAACAAATAACGGGTTTGATCTTTATACAGATTTAATAAATCCTTACCCACCCTCTTTTATCTTTTTTTTGTCACAATTTTCTAAACTATTTAATTACTCGATAACAAGTTATCAATTATTAACATGGACAATAATAATATTTATAGATTTAATAATCTTCCTTCTGACTCAAAAAATTTTTAAAAAATATTATTTATCAATCACATCTTCAATTTTCTTCACATTTTTTTCAATTCCGTTTGGGATAAATCAATTATGGTTCGATCTTATTCAAACGCCTTTAATACTTTTCTCAGCATACAATTTTTATCTTTTTATAAAAGAAAAAAAACTTCAAAACCTAGATTTATCAGTACTTTTTGCGCTTGCAGCGTTTTTTATAAAGCAGCAAAGTATCTGGCTCATCATTTTTTACGTTTTTGTTGTTTGGATTATTTATAAACGAAAAACATTACCATTGTTTTTAAAAATTAAAAAAACTTACGTATTTCTCGTTTTGGCAGTTATTGTACATTTGCTGCTATTTTTAAAATTTAAAACACTTCCCGATTTCTTATTTTGGGTTATTTATTTTCCATTTTTTAAGGCATCGTCAATGCCCGGTTATCTTTCTCTTCCGACACTGAGGCAGCTTTTAACTATATCTGGATTGGCTTTATTTTTTCTTCCTGTGGCAACAATCAAAAAAAGAGAATTTAAAATAATTCTTCTAAGTTCACTCCCACTCATGCTTTTTGCTTACCCGAGATTTGATTACTTCCATGTTATTCCGGCCCTTGCAGTCCTATCGCTTCTTGTTGGAAAAAATATTCAGCTGGTTCTGAACTCATCACTAGTTGTAAAAATAGTTGTGACTACTGCAACAGTTATGTTATTAGTTTTTAACACACGTTTTTTAAGCAACAACTGGACCACGGAAATAAGATTTTTTGAAAATGATATATTGGCAAGTGCCAGCATGATCTCCATATTCACCAGCGAACAAGATAAAATTTATATCCAAAACGGACCGGACCAGTTATTGCCGCTAGCACTTCGCCTACCGCCCAAACCCTGGATAGACGAGTTTCCCTGGTATCTGGAAAATAACACTTACCAACAAAGGGTAACGTCAGCACTAAAAAATGAAAAAGTAAAATTCATAGTTTATAAGGAATATTCATACGATGGGCAGTACGAACTTGGTTCATACATCCCACAAGAAATCGCCTCCTATGCCAATAACAACTACGAAAAGTATATTCAGTTATCCGGTGGGCTCTGGCTAAATAAAAGAAAGTCCTTTAATTAAATCGGACCTTCTGATATATTCAAAAACAGCTGACATCATGGCCAACATTGCGTTTATAAGTTTTTATTCTGGGGTTGTAGACAGGGGAGTTGAAACTTTCGTACACGAATTAGCAGATAGACTCTCAAAAAAACACAAAATAACAATTTTCCAGGCCGGTAGCACAATAAATAATCCTGCGGTAAGAACTTATCAAATAATTTCCAACGCAAAAATACCAAAATCCACTATCAACCCTTTGGCAAAAATATATCTGGATCCGCAATCGTTAAAAATACTCTTATTCACGACGAAAGCAATACCAAAACTAATGAGAGGAAAATACGACTTGATAATTCCACTAAATGGTGGTTGGCAGGTTGCAATATGTAAACTGCTCTCGGCTTTTATGAATTTTAAAATTATGGTTACAGGACAGGCAGGAATTGGCAGTGACGATGCTTGGAATTTATTTTTTCATCCCCACATTTTTATCGCGCTCACAAAGGCCCAGACCAGTTGGGCTAAAAAATTAACAAATGAAGTAAAAATATCTAATATCCCCAACGGTGTCGACCTTTCTAAATTTCATCCTAAAATTATGCCCAAAAAAATCAATCTTCCAAAGCCAATCATTGTATGCGCATCAGCATTGGTACCATACAAAAGAATAGACCTGACAATAAAAGCCGCTGCAAAAGCCAACCTAAGCCTACTTTTGTTGGGTGATGGGCAAGACCATGGTTCTTTAGATACACTCGGCAAACGTCTCCTAAAAAATAGGTACTTGAGACTCGTGGTGCCTCATTCAGAAATCCCTCGCTACTTCAGGGCAGGCAATATCTTTAGCCTAGTATCAAAAACAGAAGCCTTTGGAATCTCGTATATAGAAGCTTTAGCATGTAACTTACCCGTGGTTTGTACCAACGATGAATCCCGGGCAGAAATTATCGGCGACGCAGGAATTTTAACTTCGCCCCAGGACATCGACACTTATGCAAAAGATTTAAAAATTGCCGCAAATACCAATTATCGCAATAAACCTTACAACCAGTCGCTAAAATTCTCGTGGAATAAAATAGCTGAACTTTACGAAAGGGAAATTAGGGATTTGACTAGCGGTAAAAATATATGACTGTTTCAGTAATAATACCTGTGTATAACGAAGAGAAGTTGATTGCACAGTGCCTGGCGTCCCTAGAAAAACAGTCGGTAAAAAATATAGAAATTATTGTTGTCGATGATGGCTCGACAGACTCATCAAAATCAATTGCAAAAAAATTTGATATTACAATACTAAAACAGCACCACAAGGGTCCTGGAAATGCCAGAAACCTTGGAGCAAAAAATGCCAAAGGGGAAATACTCGTTTTTGTCGATGCCGATATGACTTTTGACAAGCATTTTATTCGTGATTTAACCAAACCAATCTTCGAAAAAACAGCAATTGGTACCTTTTCAAAAAACGAGATGGTGGCAAATAAAAACAACAGGTGGTCGGTTTGTTGGAATATAAATAGAAATGTGCCAAAGGATAGGATGCTCTCAGAAAGTTACCCAAATGAAGCGCCGGTTTACAGGGCCATTCTAAAAAGTGAATTCGATAAAGTTAACGGTTTTGAAACTTCTGGCGCTTATACAGACGATTGGTCGTTATCGGAAAAACTGGGTCAAAAATCCACAATTGCTCCAGGCGCCATTTACTACCACTCTAATCCGTCAACGGCTCGCGAAGTATGGCTCCAGGCAAGGTGGATAGGAAAGAACAAATTTTTAACTGGGAGCGCAATGCGAAAGGTAAAATCAATATTTATTTACAGTTTGCCAATGTCACTGCCCATTGCAATATATAAGGCAATACTCAGGCGTTATCCACTTTTTATTTTTTTTAAACTTTTATATGACATGGCCATCACGTTCTCTGTAGCCGAATCATTTTTCACAAAGGTGAAATTTAGATGAGTGCAAAACTACTAATTTTAATAATATCAGCATCAATCCTATTAAGGCTTGTGGTAATTAATCAAAGCCTATGGCTCGATGAAGGGATAAGCGTAAGCGTAGCCAGCAATTTAAGCTACAGTGCCATAATAACAGATTTTTCCCCAGGTGATTTTCACCCCCCATTGCATTATCTTATTCTTAAGCTTTTCATAGACATTCTTGGCCTGTCAGAATTATCAGCCAGGTTGCCTTCCATACTTTTTGGCTCATCTACTGTGCTGGTTGTATATTTATTGGCAAAAAAACTTTATGACACAAGGACTGCTTTAACAGCGGCGGCGCTCCTGGCAACATCTCCACTGCATATTTTCTACTCACAAGAGGCAAGGATGTATTCTCAGGCAACACTCTTCTCACTTACATCACTGTATTTTTTTGTTTCAATTCTTCAAAAGGACAAGTTTGCCAATTGGATTGGCTTCATAAGCTCCCTCGTGCTCGCGTTGTATACGGATTACATCCCAGGCTTCTTGCTCCCAGCGTACATGGCATATTTATTATTTTTTAGAAAAAAACTCAATAAAACCACGATTAAATCCTTCGTCCCCGCATTCATATTAATATTTGCCTCTTTGTTGCCCTGGGCAGGCATATTTTACAATCAGTTGAGCATTGGTCTTTCGCTTTCAACTACATCTCCACAGTGGTACGGCGTCATTGGATCTGCCACGCCCAAAGATTTAGGTTTGGTTTTTATTAAATTCATTATCGGACAGATTTCAGTTGATAATAACCTTACCTATTTGCTGCTTTTCCTGCCGATTGGCTTGTATGTCATCTTCTTAATCATCATTTCATTTTTACGTATGAGTGTAACCAGATCAACACTATGGTTTTATCTGCTTCTACCAGTGACCTTATCCTTTTCGGTTTCACTTTTTATACCAGCCTTTTCCTATTTTAGATTGCTATATGTTTTACCTGCTCTTTATGTCATATTGGCATCAGCCATCAATAATCTTCATTGGACAAAACCAACGATATTCATGCTGACGCTTATGCTCGCAGTCAACCTTTTTTCAACGACAATTTACCTTAGGAATACAAAATTTCAAAGAGAGGATTGGAGATCGGCAACATCCTATATCAAGGAAAATAAAACCGACAACTCACTTGTTCTTTTCGAATCCAACTATGTGATTAGTTCCTTCGATTACTACAATCGAAGCGAAGTGGAGGCGATAGGAGTTTTAGATAGTTTTAGCCCGAACCCGGACAAGGTGTCGGATAACGTTAAAACTGCTATCGCTGGAAAAAACAAATTATTCCTGTTCCAATACCTGTCACCGATTTCCGATCCGCAAGGTATCGTATTCCAATCCCTCATAGAGAATGGATTCAAAAACACAGGTACTAAAGATTTTAGAGGGGTTGGATTCGTTTATGAATTTACAAAATAAAAATAAAATTTACGATCTTTTTAAAAAACATTTTTGGCGGCAACACCCTGAGTCTGCACTTCGATATGCACCTGTCATATCCGAGATAAAAAAGGTAAAAATTCCAAATCCAAAGATATTGGAAATTGGATCAGGATCACTGGGCATGACGCCATACTTTAAACAAAAGATCGATGCGATAGATGTGGATTTTTCAGGACCACCATCGCCATATATAAACAAAATAAAAGGTCAAGCATGGAACCTTCCGTTCAAAAAAAACTCTTACGATATAACAATTTCTGTTGACGTTCTGGAACATATTCCTCCGCCTTTACGTGAAAAATCTATTTATGAAATAATTAAAGTAACCCGTAAATTAGCATTAATTGTTGTCCCCACATCAACAGCATCTGAAGAACAAGACAGGGAACTTCAAAGGCGCTGGAATAATGTCTTCAAAATTAAAAATCAGTTTTTAGATGAGCATGTAAAATATGGCCTACCGCAATCAGAAAAAATCCTGGTTTATATAGATAGGAGCAAAAGAGCGCTGAAAAAAGAATTAAAAGTTAAATCTTATCCCAATCTAAACCTTGTCGTAAGAAATATTCTTATGAAAACATGGATAACTAAAAATAAATATATTTATTATTTGTATTTAAAAGGTTTTCTTCTTCTTGTCCCCATCCTTAAATTTATTAACTTTGGAAAGACTTACAGAAGAGTCTTTGTGATAGAATTCGCGAGTCCAGCCAGAACGCAATTTGAGCCGTATACGACTAGTATTGAAAAGGCGAAAATTAAGTTCAAGTGGGGTCGGCAGTGAAAATAGGAATAGACATATCTCAAATTGTATACAAGACTGGAGTCTCAACGTATACAGAAAATTTAGTAAAAGCCCTCCTGAAAATAGATAAAAAAAACCAATATCTACTTTTTGGGACATCACTAAGGCAATACACTAATCTTAATAAATTTAAAAAAGAATTAAATGACACGAGCAAAGTGGATTTTAAAATATTCATGGCGCCAATCAGCTCTTTTGAGGTTTTATTTAATAAAATTCATATCTTTAGCATAAACAAATTAATTGGCGATGTGGATGTTCTGCATACATCGGACTGGATAGAACCAAAAGTTATTTCAACGAAGACTAAAAAGATTACAACAATCCACGATATGGTTCCATTCCTTTTCCCCTCAACGATTCCGAAAAGAATTCTTAATAATCAACTGTGCAGAATGGAAATAGTAAAAAAAGAATCAAACATTATACTCACCCCATCCAAAGCAAGCAAAGAAGACATTGTAAAATTTTTAGATTTTCCAGCGGAAAAAATTAAAGTTACACCAGAAGCTCCCGCAAGGGATTTTAAACCGCAACCAGAGGAAACAATTAATGAAGTATTAGCAAAATATAAAATAAAAAGACCATATATTTTATCTGTCAGCACCCAAGAACCACGTAAAAACATTCACAAATTAATAGATGCTTTCGAAAATTTAGTAAAAGATAGAACGGATATCACACTAGTTTTAACTGGTAAAAAAGGTTGGGGTCAAGCGCTCGATGTTGTACCAAGCACCATACAGACTGGCTTTGTCACGGAAAAAGAATTAATTGCACTTTATGCAGGGTGTAGAGTATTTGTTTATCCATCACTTTACGAGGGTTTCGGGCTACCTGTTCTTGAGGCGATGGCTTGTGGAGCACCGGTTGTCACATCAAATAATTCTGCAATGGCAGAAATCGCCGAGAATTCTGCCATTCTTGTCAACCCTAGAAGTGATGGCCAAATAAGAAAAGCGATAGAGTTGGTACTTGATCTTGATCCTGAAAATTACCAAAAGATGGTACGCGCAAGCCTGGACAAAGCGCGTCAATATACATGGGCAAAAACCGCGAAAGAAACCTTAAATATTTATGAAGAACTTGCAAGGAGTTAAGCTTGATAATTGGTCTTGACGGAAACGAAGCAAATGTTAATAGTAGGGTAGGCTCCGGTGTATATGCCTATGAGCTTCTAAAAGAATTTGCAAAAAGCAAAAATCACAACTTTATTGTTTATTTAAAAGAAAAACCCTTGAACGATTTGCCCAAACAAACGGCAAATTTTAAATACCGGGTTTTCGGCCCGAAAAAACTTTGGACACAGCTGGCTCTGCCTGTCAATCTCTTAATTGGTAAAAAACCAGATGTTTTCTTTTCGATGGGGCATTACGGTCCCAGATTTTCGAAAGTTCCTTACACAATAACAATTTTTGATCTTTCCTACCTCCACTTCCCGGAGCTTTTCAAAAAGAGCGATTTGTATCAACTGACCAATTGGTCGGCATATTCTATAAGAGGAGCAAAACACATTTTTGCAATATCAAGATCTACTAAGGATGACATTGTAAAAAATTACAAAGTGGATCCGTCAAAAGTCACGGTTACATACATGGGTTACGATAATTCGCGGTTTAAGCCTCAAGCAAAGCAGAAAATCGATGTAGTTAAGAAAAAATATAAACTTCCCGAAGAATACATTATATTTATTGGTACGATTCAACCTCGAAAAAATATTGAATTTTTACTGGAAGCTTTTTCTAAGTTAGGAAACCAAAAATTAAAACTTGTAATCGTAGGTAGAAAAGGCTGGTTATTCGAGCAGATCTTCCAAAAAGTTAAAGAACTTCAATTGGCTTCAGAGGTGATCTTTACAGGGTATGTTTCAAATGCAGATTTGCCTGCATTATTATCCGGCGCAAAACTTTATGTTTCCCCTTCCCTCTGGGAAGGTTTTGGAATTCCTACAATTGAAGCCCAAGCGTGTGGAGTACCTACTGTCGTTTCAAGCGTTTCATCACTTCCAGAGGTAGTAGGGGAAAGTTCAATACTTATAAATCCAAAAAGCGTTGAATCAATTTCACAGGGAATGATTAAAGTTATTCGCGATAACAGCTTGGAAACAAGGTTAATACAAGATGGCTTTCAAAACGCACGACGTTTTTCCTGGGAAAAGTGTGCACAGCAAACACTTTCAGTCTTAGAAAAACTATAATAAATACAAATATTATTTAAATTTTAATCTAGTGAATTAAATTACGAAAAAGTCAGAAAGACTTTACACCAGATGTGTCAACAATAACAATTTCCAAATCCTTAAATATTTGTTTCCAAACAACATTATTATTAGTTTGCAAACTTTCCCCAACTTGTTGAAATATCACAGCCTTACCAGGATCAGTTTGCTGTATTTGAGTAGGATAAAGACTATAAGAAGCGTAAATCCAGTCAGTAAAAATGTACCAATAACTTTTAACAGCTGGATACTTTTGCAGGGTATAAAGTTCGGTCCAGCCACCACCCTGTATTTCGCCTATCTGAGACGCTTCAATGGCAAACTTATCTTCCTTTAATACAGAAATACTTTGTCTAACTAATGCAATCTTTTTAGATAATGGATATTTAATTGAGGAATTTTGTAAAGTGTAATAATTTGCAAAGAAATAAATTAGTAAAAATAAAGGTAGTGAAATTTTTAATTTTTTTTCAAGAGCAACAAGTGTTGGAGAAATTGTCAATAGAAAAACAGGCATGATTACAAGAAAATATAGTTGACTGAAGTTAGACCGGAAGAGTCTGTTAAATAATAACATCCCAAAAATAAAACTAACGATAACTAGCCATGGTATCAACTTTGATTTGTCTGGCTTTCGCCATAAAATGAAAAGACTCAAGCCCAACAAGGTTACCACTAGAATTTGGCTAAATGGTGAAAACATTGGAGTAGGGTAAATGCAATCCCCATGGCACCATTGAGAATCTATAAAATGGCTTGGTTTTGTAAACAATATTCGGGTAAGTACATTTATGGCATCACTCATACCAAAAACGCTATATAATCTCCCCGGGGACAAACCTTGTCCTTCAAATGGTTTGTTGATTGTATGTAAAAACGGACCCGACACCGCACCGTTATATCTTATTTCCGCAACACCAAACGGAAGTGCGAAAATGATTAACAAGCACACGAAAATAAACGAATACCAATGTTTAATCGGAAATTTAAAAATCACCCAGCAAACAATAATACTCAGCACCAAAACCAATAGATATAAATCCGAATGAAAAGCAAAACCGATTGGTAATGCGAGAACTGGAATAAATTTCAAATCTCCTTTTAAAACCTTAGCTAAAGATAGTACGGTAAGAATTGCTAAAAAGGGACCAGGTGTAAGTGGCCATAACCTCCTATCAAGAAGAGAAATTAGAAAAGAACAGGCATACAAAAAACTGGCTACAAGGCCAACATTACTGTCATATATAAACTTTCCACATCGAAAGATCATATAAGTAGTAGCGACACCTATAATTGATGCAACACCCTGAACTAAAACTAGGTTGAAATTTGTTAGGTAATAAAAAATGGAAATTGCATAAAAATAATAAGGACCCATACCGAACCCCAATGTGGAATTTGGGATCAGCAAGCTTGGGGATTTATCCCAAATTATATGTCTGATTGTGGCAGTTATTATTTCATCATCACCTGTCCAAAGCTGCAGATTTGCATAATTATAGAATCTAAAAAAAATTGCAATTACAATTATTGCACCAAGGAGATAAGCAGATCTGCTGTGTTTTTTCATAATATTTTTATCATAAAGTATTACTTTAAGTTATAATTATTCCACCAGAAACCTATAGAAATGGCAACCCACTGAAATTGTATAACCCTTAAAAAAGTGTATTTTGATCAAATATACGACCCATAGTATAATAGTCAGCACATGGGACGTTTGGGTGTTGTTCTAACAGTTGGCTCTCTAATCAAAATATCGCTGATAATGTGAACGAGTTTATTTTCAAACTAGATCGAAAATAGAGACGCATTTTGAAATCAAAATACGTCAAGAATTCCCATGCTGATAAATAATTAGAAGTCATCAAAAGCTTGTTTTATGGAATAAGCGAACACAATTCTGATATCATAATTAATATATGAGAGACCGGATGGGGAATGAATTAACAAAATCTCAAGTTATTAAAAAGATCAATAATCGAATTTACTGGATATTATTAGATTTTTGGCTATATGTCCTGAATAGGCTGGCATACGATATGCCTTTACACTTTGTGCGCAGGTTCTTTTTTACCATTTCGGGAATGAAAATAGGCAAAGATTCATTTATTCATATGTGGACGAGGGTCTATAAACCGTCCGGGATAGAAATAGGCAACGAAACAATTATTGGTGACCATTGTTTCCTGGACGGTAGGGCAACACTTAAAATCGGCAATAACGTAGATATTGCGACGGGAGTTTTAATATACAACAGTGAGCACGACGTTCACTCAGATGGATTTGATCCAATAGAAGAACCGGTTGAAATTGGCGATTATGTATTTATCGGCCCGCGGGCAATAATTCTTCCCGGCGTTAAAATCGGTAAAGGTGCTGTTATCGCAGCAGGCGCAGTTGTCACATCAGATGTTGGCGATTTCCAAATAGTAGGCGGCGTTCCGGCAAAAATCATAGGGGAGCGCAAAAACAAAAGTCCGAACTATAAACTCGGCCGCGCCAGGTTGTTTCAATAAGGATGGATTTATCCGTTATCATTGTCAATTGGAATACCAAAAATTTACTTGAAGATTGTTTGTCATCGATTTTCAAATTAACAAAAGGTGTAAAGTTCGAAATTATCGTCGTTGACAATGCTTCAAAGGATGGCAGTCCTCAAATGGTTAAGGCGAGGTTTTCTAAAGTTATTTTAATCAAAAACAACAACAACCGAGGTTTTACTAAAGCAAATAACCAAGGGATCAAAGTGACAAAAGGGGAGTACATTCTCCTATTAAATTCAGACGCATACCTTATTGAAAATTCCCTAAAAAAGCTGCTAGAGGCAGTAAAATCTAAAAATAACAAAGCAGTTTTGGCTCCCCTGCTCCTAAACGAAAACAGGACAATTCAGCAATCGGTAGGCTTTTTCCCGCACTTGCCCCAGGTGTTTTTGTGGATGAGTTTTTTAGACGATTTGCCTCTAGGACAATTCCTAAATCCCTATCATGTGGACCATGATTCGTTCTACAAGAAGGAACACGTTGTTGATTGGGCAACAGGGGCGGCACTTTTTTTCCCAAAATCAATGATTCCCAAAACTGGCCTGCTTGATGAGAAAATATTTATGTATGGTGAAGATGTTGAATGGTGCTATCGAATTAAAAAAGCCGGTTACAATATGTATTTCACACCCGAAACCAAAATCGTCCACAGCGGTCGAGGTTCGTCGGGTAAAATACTAAAAGGTGCATTAGTGGGTGAATTTATTGGCCTCAGGTATTTTTATAAAAAACACAAAGGTTATGTGGCTTTGCAAATTCTAAGAGTCTTCCTTAAAATAGGAGCATTGGCAAGAATTATTATCTTTTCCGCATTAGGAAGATTTAGACTTGCCAAGTTCTATGTTGAAGCTTTTAAAGTGGCTTGACGATCATATCTTAGAGTTTCTGTCATTTGCCCTCATAATACTTATTCCGCTTTATCCAAAAATTCCTCTTGCGGATATTCTACCCGGCTATATTGTCAGAATTCGTTTTGATGATCTCCTGGTTGGTTTTGCATTTCTTGTTTGGACTATCCAGGTGATGAGAAAGAAAGCTACAGTCAAAGGCAATCCGCTCATATTACCAATCTTAGCCTATATCCTCATAGGTTTTGCTTCATCTCTTTCCGCAATATTTATAACAAAAACGGTTCCACAAGAAACTCTGCATGTAAGTAAATTGTTTTTACATTGGGCCAGGAGAGTAGAGTACTTTTCGGTATTCTTTATATTTTTCTCATCAATTAAATCCCCGCGGCAGATTAGAGAGTACGTTTATCTCTCTGCAATAGCTCTTCTTGCGGTTTCCATCTATGGATTTGGACAAAAGTATTTGTATTGGCCGGCTTTTTCCACAATGAATCGTGAGTTTTCAAAAGGGATAAAGCTTTATCTGACAGAAAATGCGAGGGTACTTTCCACATTCGGCGGCCATTACGATCTAGCTGCATACTTAATGATTTTGCTTACGCTATTTGTGCCTCTCGCAATGATTGTTAAAAAATGGTTTCACAAACTCCTTTTTTTTGCAGCATCAATTACTGGTTTTTGGCTTATGATTCTTACAGTCTCGAGGACATCTTTTATCGCATATCTTGTTTCGATAACTGTTGCATATGGTCTGTTGATTTCTAAAAAAGGTTGGGTTTGGGCACTACCAAGGTGGTTTGTTGTAATTTTCCTATCCCTTGCTGTTATGTTATTTTTTGGTGACTTATCAGACCGTTTTGCTCACGTTCTAAAAGTAGATGGTATTAAAAATTTAGCGCTCAAGCCATGGACGGAGAAACCAACTGATAATAATGCTTTTTTAGAAATTGGTTCAAAATCAGACACACCACCCTCAACATCAAAACCAGGAGATGATAGCATCCAATCTAAAAAACCTTCTGATGTATATGTTGATGTACCGGAATTTGGAATAGATGGTGTGCCTTCTTCTCTTTCAGCACGTCCTCGGGTTTATTCACAAAACGCAATTCAGTATGACCTCTCAACAGGTATACGCCTCGATTACACCTGGCCAAAAGCAATCGAAGGACTTGCCAGAAATCCACTGTTAGGTTCAGGCTACTCAACTTTGACCAAAAAGAATATAGAAGATTTTACAGAAGCCGAATCGACAGATAACGATTTTCTGCGTGCACTTGGCGAAACAGGGCTTCTTGGCTTTTTAACATTTTATGGAATCATCGCTGTTGTCTTTTACCAGGTAGTAATTTCTTATAAAAAAATAAAAGATATTTTCAACGCTACAATCATCGCTTCAATATTTGCTGCAATCGTTGGTCTTTTAGTTAATGCGTTTTACATAGATGTCTTTGTTGCATCAAAAGTTGCCTACACATTTTGGATAATGGTTGCCATTCTTCTTGCCACTATCAAATTCTCACAAAGCAAAACGCAGAAGTGAAAAAAATCGAAATTATTATAATTGGAGCAATAATTTTGCTTGCCTTTTTACTTCGCCTCTACAAAATAGACAGGCCTCTTGCAGATTGGCATTCATGGCGACAGGCAGATACGGCGGCTGTTTCACGAAATTTTGTAAAGGAAGAATTCAATTTGCTAATCCCCAAATTCGATGACATGTCCAAACAAGCAAACGGCCTTGATAACCCCAATCGCTATCGTTTTGTAGAATTCCCTATATACAACGCAATAATTGCCGTTATATGGAAGATCACAAGCGTGCAAACATTATATGCCAGGCTTACAACTGTATTGTTTACCCTTTTTTCAACATTATTCTTATATTTAATAGTCAGAAAATTCTCATCTATTCTTACAGCAGCCTTATCTGCCTTTTTCTTCGCATCAATTCCATACAACATATTCTATTCGTCATCTATACTGCCTGGGCCCTTTATGGTTTTTTCAATTCTCGGACTATACTTTTTCTTCATCAAGTTCTTAGAAAATGAATCCACAATATTTCTGATTCTATCGGTACTTTTTGCCAACTTGGCCCTCTTGTCTTGGCCAATAGCAATCTTCTTCTTCCTTCCTGTAATTTATCTCGCTTTCGAAAAATTCAAACTAAACATATTTAAAAATTTCAAACTTTGGGTCTTTACGATATCTTCAATTCTACCGTTTTTTGCCTGGAGAATATGGATTCTAAATTTCCCACAAGGTATCCCAAATTGGCGTTTTGTAATAAACGAAGACAACATTCGTTTCAAAGGTGCCTTTTTTCGATGGATATTTGCGGAAAGGTTGGGAAATTTAATACTGGCCTTCGGTGGTGTACCTCTCTTTATATTGGGCGTGGTTCTAAAGCAGGGTAAAGAAAAGCTTTTTTACTATTCCATACTCGCCTCGGGCATGCTTTACGTTATTGTTTTTGCCTCAGGGAACGTTAGACACGATTATTATCAAGTTCCGCTTGTTCCAGCGCTGTCAATCTTAATGGCCAAAGGAACAGAAATACTCGTTAGCAGGAGGTCGAGTATTTTCAACAAGTATACAAGCATCATTATCACCATTTTCTTAATTTTTCTAATGTACGCATTTGGTTACCTTCAAGTACGAGGTTATTACTGGATAAACAAACCTCAAATTTTAGAAGCCGGTGCGGCAGTAGATCGACTTTTGCCCAAAGATGCAACAGTTATTGCTCCTTACAATGGTGATGCAGCTTTTCTATACCAGACTAACAGACACGGTTATCCTATAACAGATAGGTCACTTGAGGATTTTGTTAATCAAGGCACCAAGTATTTAGTATCCGTAGAACCCGATGACGAGGGTATCAAAAACTTGGCCGAAAAATGTAAAATCATAGAATCAAATGCCAGATATGTTATTGTCGAAATGTCCAAAGAATGCCTAAATTTCTAGATGAAAATTTTAATGCTAACCCCATACTTGCCCTATCCTTTGGTATCCGGCGGACAAATACGTACTTACAATCTTCTAAAAAACTTATCAAAAAAACATAAAATCACGCTAGTCTCTTTTATCCGTGAACCACGAGAAAAACAATACTTGCAATATTTACGGCCATTTTGTGAAGATATCTTAATTTACCAAAGAAGAAAAGCCTGGTCCCTAATAAATATAATGTTGGCGGCTATAACTCCATACCCGTTTCTAGTATCCATTTATATCAGCCTTTCCCTTCGTCGGGATATTAAAGAGTTAATTGTTAAAAAAAACTTTGATCTTATTCATGCAGAAACATTTTATGTTATGCCCAATATTCCACAAACAAACGTTCCTATTTATCTTGTCGAACAAGTTATCGAATATCTGGTCTATCAAAGATTTGTTGAGGGACTACCCTTATGGCTTATACTCTTAAAACCATTATTGCTATTCGACGTAATAAAGATAAAATTTTGGGAGAAATATTATTGGGGTAGAGCAAAAAGGCTTGCAGCGATGTCCCAGGATGATAAAGAATTTATAGAAAACACTAGCCCCAAGCTAAAAGTTGATGTTGTCGCCAATGGGGTAGATATCGACTATTTCACCAGTACCAAAAAAGTAAAGACTAAAAACCCGACAATCCTATTTATTGGTAATTTTAAATGGTTGCCAAATAGGGATGCTGCAAAATTTTTAGCTACTGAAATCTGGCCAAAAATTAAAAAAAATTTGCCATCTGCCAAACTTTGGATTGTTGGTAAAAATCCCTCAAAAGATCTTAAAGCCTACGAGTCTCCAAGTGTAAATGTTGATGAAACGGTAGAAGACATCAGAACCGCTTATGGCAGAAGCGATGTTCTTCTGGCACCAATTAGAAATGGCCGCGGAACAAAGTATAAAATTTTGGAAGCGATGGCGACTCGCACCCCAATTGTAGGTACATCTTTGGCAACAGAAGGCATTAATATAAAAAATAAAATTCATGCCTTTGTAGCAGACAAATCCGAAGATCTAGCCGCAAGTACTGTACATATTCTAAAAAATAAAAAAGAAGGCGAAAAACTTGCCCAGAATGCATACAAACTTGTTGCCCAAGATTATAGTTGGGTCAAAATATCAGCAAATCTCGACAAAGTATATCGTGAAGTAGGGGGTAAAAAATGAAATTATCGATTGTCATTGTCTCCTATAACGTTCAAGAGCTTTTAGATAAATGTTTAAAATCCATATATATCGCTTCTAAAAATATCGACCATGAAATTTACGTTGTAGATAACAATTCCCAAGATGGAACAAAAGAGCTGATTATAAATAAACATCCGCGAGTGCGGTTAATTGCAAATACTCACAATATTGGTTTTTCAAAAGCTAATAACCAGGCAATCAAGTTTGCAAAAGGGGAATATGTCCTTATCTTAAATCCGGACACTGTGCTCATGCCCGACACTCTTGTCAAAATGCTCAAGTTTATGGATCAAAAGGATGCAAAAGTAGCCATAGCAACATGTAAGATAGAGCTACCCAGTGGCTTGCTCGATCGTGATTGCAGACGCAGTTTCCCAACTCCCGCAAGAGCCCTTACACACTTCACAGGACTTTCTAAAATATTCAGGGGAACAAAAATATTTGATTCCTACTATATGGGTTATATCTCGATTAACCAAGAAACTGAGGTTGACGCTTGTGTTGGTGCTTTTATGTTTATTAGGCGCAAAATCTTAAAGGAAGTAGGCAACTTTGATGAAGACTATTTTTTCTATGGTGAAGATTTGGATCTTTGTTATCGTATACGTCAACATAATTACAAAATTTTCTATACTCCAATTACCAAAATTATTCACCACAAAGGTGCGTCATCCGGCATCAAAAAACACTCAGCCGAATTATCTAAAGCACCTGAAGAGTCTAAAAAGAGGGCAATTGTTGAATCAACACATGCAATGGAACTTTTTTATAAAAAACATTACAAAGGTAAATACCCCCTCTTTATTACGTTTGCAGTGATAATAGCGATTGAGATTGTTAAAAATATAAGGCTTTTCAGGCATAATTTTTTATGAAGATTGGAATAGATGCAAGATTTGTGGGGCCCCAAGGAACAGGGCTAGGTAAATACACCGAAAAGCTAATCGAAAATCTTGAAAAAATCGATACAAGAAATCAATTTTATATCTTCCTGCGCCAAAGCAACTGGTCATTTCTAAAGTTGACAGGGGGAAACTTTACAAAAGTTTTAGCAGACGTCCCCTGGTACTCCCTGGAAGAACAGATAAAAATGGCAGGGATTTATAAATCAAAACATTTAGATCTTCTGCATGTCCCCCACTTCAATGTTCCTATCCTTTACAACCTGGTGTTTATAGTTACAATACATGATTTAATACATCATAAATTTTCGCAGGAATCAACAACAACCAAAAATCCGTTTATTTTCAAAATAAAAAGGTTTGCCTACAAAAGGATAATCACCCATGCTGTGACAAAATCCAAAAAAATATTTGTTCCTTCAAATTATGTTAAAGAAGAAATCATCAATAACTTTAACCTCGACGCTAAAAAAATTGTTGTAACTTATGAAGCTGCAGAAGAAGAATACTCACAAGGAACAAAATCAAAAGCTTCAAAATCAAACCAGATAATTTATGTAGGCAATACCTATCCTCATAAAAACATAGCGAAACTTCTGGAAGCTCTAAACATTTTAAAATCAGAAATTAAAAATTTAAAATTGATCATCGTCTGTCCCCGGGATGTCTTTACAAATAGGCTGGCAAAAGAAATTACAGATAAGGGTTTAACCCAAGAAGTTGAAATTCTTCCTTATCAAAATGTAGATCAGCTAGTTAGAATTTTTGCAAAATCCAAGGCTTATATTTTTCCATCTCTGGAAGAAGGTTTCGGTATACCAGGTCTAAACGCTATGGCCGCAGGCCTGCCAGTTATTGCATCAAATATTCCAACCTTAAAAGAAATCTACGAAAATGCGGCTATGTACTTTAATCCAAACGACCCAAAAGACATTGCCGAAAAAATAAACCAGGTCATCGGCAGTTCAGATATCAGAAAAAGTTTGATCTTTGAAGGTGGGAAACAGGTAAAAAAATATTCATGGCTAAAAATGACCAAAGAAACCCTTGCGGTTTACCGCTCAGTCTAATTTAACAAACACAGCTTTTCAATAGAAGAATGTTAGGACGTATAATCCCAACCTCAAGAAGACAGCCCTCACATATGATCCTTCGACTTCGTTCAGAGCGACTGATTTCAATCTATTAGGTTTTTACTTTAGGCTGTGGAGATAGGATAATCAACATACTACTCCGACCAAATTTTAATGTCAATAATCAAAAAGTTGCAGACTAATCTATAACTTGTATAATCTTTCATTAGCCCCGATATGACAGAGAGACAACAGCAACTAGCACGAATTTCTGAAACAAGAACACTATCAACTACAGATAGATTATCGCTCGCCTATTTAGCAAGACAAAATTTTGAGGAGGCAATTGAGATTGCAGCTCAAACCAAGGGAGGACATTCAAACAATTCTTGCAAGTGACGACGAAATTGCAAAGCAAGCAGTGGCATATTTTGGCCGAGTGTGAAAACAAAACTATCGGTGTGCCTTTTTAATTTGTATCGAGTGGGTATTGGCTTAAGTGCTTAACAAAGGGAAGATTTACAGCCTTAACAAATTTAGAGTCTGCAGTAAAAAGATCACAATTATTTTCTTGAGCTAAGATTGCATATGAAGCATCGTAAACTGTAACCTTATGCTCTTTGGCAAATTTTAAACATTTGGGGAAAAAATCTGGAGTGGGATTAAATATCTCTATCTTGAAATTCACGAAAAGATTCCAAGCTGCACTTATATCTTTGAGCGTTAATTCAGCTTTAGAAGAAAGAACATTTGCAAGTTCATACAAAAGGATGTCGGGAGCGATAACTTTTTGTTCACCTGCTAAAAACTTGTCCAGTAGTATCAAAGATACATGTCTTGTATCTTCTTCCCTTAGCCATTTATAAATAATTGAAGTATCGGCTACTACCATTTTCCTTCATATCTCATCTCTCTTAATGATTGAACTATGTCAAAATCTTTTAGCTTTCTTTTCAATACTCTTGCGACCTTACGACGATTTGCATGAATTTGATTAACTTGGGTTTGAGAGCGAGTTTTATCTTCGGTGCGTATTTTTTCCCTAACTACTGCAGATAAGCTTTGACGTTTTTTGGCAGCTTCAGCTTTCAGTCTCAAGTAATCCTCCTCAGAAATTCTTATATTAGTAGTAACATAATTCATAATACAATTGTATCATTGTATTGATATTTGTCAATTCTTCAACTAACACATATAATCTCAGTAATCAATAATGAAGACTACCCTAGTGCATGATGACCCTTCGATAGACTCAGGGCAGTTGCTCAATCTCGAAGGTCTTTTTATTCTGAGCGAAGCAAAAATCAGAGACGAAGTTCTCTATTTGGGCTATGGAGATAAGGTGTTTCCACTATAGCACTTGCAACTTTTCTGTCAATGCTACAAATTGACATCAAACCTGATGATATGTAATATGTGAAACGATGGTTAGAGAAAGAGACTACAAGCCAATAGAAATTCCGCAAACTGAGCCTCTTGTTATTCTCAGAAACCAGAAATTTTTCCCATTTTCAAATCTTGAATTACCTGAGGAAACAATAGGACATTTTGATTTTGCAAGCCAGGAGTTTCAGCTTCAAGAAGAAGATGGCATCACTACGGGTAGATTTCTGTATCAAGATGTGATGAGCAATGGTAACACGGCAATGTGGAACTTCCCTTTTCTTGCCGAAAAGTATTACACCTTAGGCTCTACAGAAGACGATCTAAAGCAATATACTGAGACATATCCTGACTCACCGCATAGGAGAATAATGTTTAAAGTTGCATTTGACCTTCCGAGGCCTATGGATCCAGAAAGTGAGTTCCGTAAGACGACTAGAATCAGAGTTGAAAATGGACAAACTGGAAATGTGTTTTACGCAGTAGAGGCAAGGGCACAAGGTGGATATGACCGAACAAGATCCCCAAAAGATGGGCACTACGCCATACTTTACGATAGCTTCTACTACAAAGGAGAACAGTGGGATGATCGTTTGAATAAACATGCTCACTTAGATATTCCAGAAGAAAGATGGCCTGAGATACATCAGCAGGTAGCAGATTATGAAGAAGATAACTCCAAGCCTTACCCACAAGAGCTTGCAGACGCACATCGAAGAGTAAGAGAAGAGGATGATAGACGCTCTTATTTAATGCCATTTCGCTTGTCTATCATCACGAAACCAGAAGTGGCAAGAGGTATTGCACTAACCATTGAGCAGGTTCCTATGGGTTCTGTAGATCTAAGTGTCAACACACCAGACCAAGTGTTGCACGGGCACTAATCAATTAACCTTAAAATCATCCTCAGCTAAAAAATTGTTAAAATCAGATAGTGAAAATTGCACTAGTACACGATGACTTCAATCTCGAAGGTTTTTTGTTTGGGGCGTGTTGATAAGACAATTCCATAGTACCACTTGCAAGTTTTAAGTCAAGAAATCAAAATGATGCAAGTTAAAATAGAAGTCTATGCCAGAAAGATTTGAAAGACGAGTCACAAGACCAGTTCAAGTAGGAGAGATAACTATTGGTGGGGATAACCCCATTGCTGTGCAATCAATGGTAACTAGGGAAACTCAGGATATTCAAGGAGTAACGGAACAAATCAAACAACTCAACCTCGCAGGTGCTGAAATTGTTAGAGTAACGACACCTACAATTCAAGACGCAGAGTCGCTTGCTGAAATAAAAGTTGAACTTAAAAGACGATATAAAGATGTACCACTTGTTGCAGATGTTCATCATCAAGGCACAAACATTGCAGTAGAGGCTTCAAAACATGTTGAGAAAGTTCGCATAAACCCTGGGCTTTTTGTTTACCATAAGAGAACATCCCAGGAAGAATATACACACAATGAGATTGATGAACAAAGGAATGAAATTGACTCTGCCTTATCTCCACTTATAAGTGCATGTAGAGAAAGAGGTGTTGCCCTGAGGGTTGGAGTAAATCATGGCAGCCTTGCAGAAAGACTTACTGTCATGTATGGCGACACACCAGAAGGAATGGTTCAGTCCGCAATGGAATATCTAAAAATATGCGAGGGCTATGGCTTCAAAGATGTAGTGGTTTCGTTAAAAGCTAGTAGAGCTCCCACCATGATTGCAGCCAATAGGCTAATGGTTGAGCGAATGGATGAGGAGAATATGAACTACCCCATCCATTTAGGTGTTACAGAAGCTGGCAAAGACCAATACGCAAGGATTAAAAGCACTTACGGAATTGCAACTCTACTCTCAGAAGGTGTTGGGGATACTATTCGGGTTTCCTTAGCAGAAGACCCAGTTAAAGAGTTATCCGTTTGTTATGACATCCTTCAAGCAGGAGGCCTTAGGCGTACCAAATCTGAACCAATAGCTTGTCCAGGTTGTGGAAGAACTAAGTTTGACCTTGATACCGTCACTGATGACATATTTGGTGCAACTGAGCATTTAAAAGGTTTAAGTATTGCTGTGATGGGGTGCATTGTAAACGGGCCTGGGGAAATGGCAGATGCTGATTATGGCTATGTTGGTCTGGGTGGTGGCAAAATAGCTCTATACAGAGGAAAAGAAGTAATCAGGACTGTCCAGCAAGAAGAAGCAAGAGATTCTTTAATTGCACTTATAAAAGAAGATGGAAAATGGATAAACCCACCTTCTAATTAACCCTAAAATCTTCCTCAGCTAAAAATTGCGTGCTAAAATGCCTGAGTGGACACATCGTTTGTCAGAAGAAAAGTTGAAAGCGGAGAATATGACCTTTCAAGCCATGCTCACCGAGAAAGACAAGAAGAACAAATTACAGTAGCAGAAATAGAGCAGGCTCTCCTTACAGGTGATATAATTGAAAAGTATCCAAAAGACGAGAGAGGCGAAAGCTGTTTAGTTGCAGCAAAAACAGAAAATAAACCAATGCATATAGTGTGTGGAAAACGAGACAGCAGGTTATTAATAGTTACAGTCTACAGACCAAAACTGCCTACTTGGGAAAATTATAAACAAAGAACAAAGGAGTTGAAAAGCCGTGTCTAATTGTTACTTTTGCAAAGGAAAAACCGAAATTAGAAATGTGAACGTGGACTTCAGATGGAAGGATAAGCTTTTCGTCTTTAAAAGTGTTCCCGTAGAGGTTTGTATCCAATGCGGAGAAAAGTACTACAGTGCAGAAATTTCCAAAAAACTAGATGATTTTGTCAAAAAACAATCAGAAGCAAAGATCAGTCCACAAAATACCATCCAAGTCCCCGTTTTCAATTGGCAATAAATCTGTTGCTATAATCTTCTCATGCGGATTGCGTTAGTACACGATGACCCTTCAATTTCATTCAGGGTTATAAATTCAATCTCGAAGGTCTTTTTATTCTGAGCGAAGCAAAAATCAGAGACGAAGTTCTCTATTTGGGCTATGGAGATAAGGTGTTTCCACTATAGCACTTGCAACTTTTCTGTCAATAATCTAAAAGTTGACACGTAACTAATCCCAGGTATAGAATCAGCCTGTTTTATGACAGTAGAGCAACAGCACGAAATTAGAGGCTGGTTGGATGTTATTGCATCTATTCGACAAAAGAGAGCAGAGGCATCACGAGCTGCTTATTCCTTAAAAGATGTTAGCAGAAAAGATTACGATGGTTTAGATGTGGAGCGATTTGGAGATATTACCACAGGTTTATCAATGGTACTAAAACCAGAGGAAATAGATGAAGCCCCTCTTGAAATACAAATGGTCCTGAACGATTTAGGTTTAACCTCCGAAGACCAAATTCAAGCCCAGCTAATATTGAAACAATCAGACGGCTCACGTGGTTATGATTTTGTACTTAAGCCTACTGAATTAGTAGGAGGGAGAATGGGAATACTTTTAGACAGCAATGGCAGTCACGCAGTTTTAGGTGGTCCAAGATCAAGGAGCTTTGATGGCATACATCAAACTGTTGAAACATATGAAGGTAAATCAGCAGAAATCTACGAGAACTATAGATTTGGTATGGGAGATGCTCAAAATCCAAACTTAGTTGAAATTCTATATTCGTGTGTTAAATGGTTCGCAACCTTAGCAGAAAATAGACGAAAGACTCCACCAGAACCTATTAGTTAACCCTAAAATCATCCTCAGCTAAAAAATTGTTAAAATCAGATAGTGAAAATTGCACTAGTACATGATGACTTCACTCAGGCTGGCGGGGCAGAAAGTCTGTTTGCCACAATTGCTGCCCTTTATCCGAATGCGCCGATTTACACTTCCCTAGTCAATTGGCGCAAACTGCCCGCATCAATCGATAGAAACAGGATCCGACCCTCATTTATGCAAAAAATCCCATTTGCCGCAAGCTTTTTTAAACTCCTTTTGCCGCTTTACCCGCTAGCCTTTGAAAGTTTCGACTTTGACAACTACGACCTTGTCATTTCTTCGACAACTCGTTTTGCCAAATCGATAATCACAAAACCCAAAACTTGTCATATTTCTTATTTAAATAGCACACCTAGATTTTTGTGGGAAGAGGACAAAAAAAATGTCTATTTGCCAAAAATTTTGCTGTTTCTCTTAAGCCCCTTTTTTCGTTGGTTAAAACGCTGGGACTTATCATCAGCCCAAAGAGTTGATTATTTTCTTGCCAATTCCCAAAACGTAAGTCAAAAAATCCTCAAAATATACAGACGAAAAAATAAAGTTATTTATCCTTTTGCCGACACCACTTTCTTTACTCCCGATAGAATCCATAATTGGAAACTTAAAAGCAAGAATTATTACCTTATTGTTACCAGACTTGTTAAATGGAAAAAAATAGACATCGCAATTGAGGCGGTGAATGATATAGGTGCAAATTTAATAATTATCGGTGACGGGCCTGACAAGGGGAGGCTGGAGGGAATAGCGGTCAGGGACCAGCGGTCAGGAACCAGAGATCAGGTTACTTTTATCGGCAAGATAACACGAGAGGAGCTAAAAAGCTGTTACCAGAACTGCAGGGCGCTTATTGTGACACAAGAAGAGGATTTTGGTATTGCAACTGTCGAGGCTCAAGCTTGCGGTACTCCGGTTATAGCTTATGGGAAAGGTGGCACAGTCGAGATCATCACAGACAAAAAAACGGGTGTATTCTTTAGTTCTCAAACCATGTCTTCGCTAAAAGATGCAATTTCAACGTCTTCTAGGTTAAAATATGATAAGTTAGCTATAAGACACAATGCTCTTCGTTTCACAAAAACTAACTTTGAAAAAATATTTAAGGAAATCGTAAGACAATATGCCAAATCAGCCTGATCTCAAAATCGCTCTTTTTTGCGGTGGTAGTGGTACCCGTATGTGGCCTATGAGTCGCAAAAATTTACCTAAACAGTTTCAACCACTTATTGAAAACACGTCTACTTTCGAAATGATGATCACGCGTCTCACTAAAAAGTATCCGCACTCAAGCATATTCCCAGTAACAACCAGAGATAATGTTCAATGGATAGTAAAACTCGCCCCTGAAATTCCGCTGGAAAATATCATTATTGAACCTGAGGTGAGAGATACAGCAGCAGCGGTTGGACTATCAGCCGCAGTTCTTGATAAAAAATTTGACAACCCTAATGTTCTCGGCCTTTGGAGTGATCACGTTGTAAGAAACGAAGAAGAATTTATAAGGGCTATTGAGCTTGCAAACGAAACAGCAAACGAGATGGACAAGTTTATAGAAATTGGTGTGCGCCCCACATTCCCCAGTGTCGCATTAGGATATTTAAAAGTCGGCAAGATGATTAAAAGATCAAACGGTATGGGCATTTTTGAATTTGTCACCCAAATAGAAAAGCCTGCTTACAAAGATGCTAAAAAATTTGTGGAATCTTGGGAATACCTTTGGCATATTGGCTATGCTCTTTGGTCAGCCAAAAAGATGCTTGGCTATTATGAAAGATTTTTCAAGGAAGGCTGGGAACCTCTCATAAAAATACAAAAAGCCTGGGGAACACCTGATCAGGAGAAAATATTACAGAGAGAATATATCAATATACCCAAAAACTCTATCGACTTTGCTGTTAATTCCCACCTAACAGGGGAGGATCAAATTGTTATTTCTACAGATCTCGGCTGGCGTGATGTTGGCACTTGGAATGAGTTAAAAGATGAAATGGCGGCTAACCCTCGCGACAATATTATTCAGGGTGATGTAATAGATTTGGATCTGAAAGACTGCCTTGTTTACTCATCACACAAACAAAAAATTATCGCGGCAATTGGTCTTGAGGGGCTGATAATTGTAGATACAGAGGACGCACTCTTGATCTGCCCAAAAGATAGGACTCAAGATGTTAAGCAAATTATTGACAAACTCAAAGAGAGTAAAAGAGAAAGTCACCTTTAATTCCACTGCATGTTTTACGACTTCACAAAAAGAATAATTGATATTGTTGGAAGTATAATTGCACTTTTGATCGTCTCCCCTGTATTTGTTACTTTCGCAGTACTGGTTAAAATCACATCGACTGGCCCTATTTTTTACACACCAGTTAGAGTAGGCAAAGACGGAAGGCCTTTTAAAATGCTGAAATTTAGAAGTATGCAAATGTATAAAATCGGCGGAGTTTTAGTCCATGCTCAGAAATATCTTGACACAAACCCAAAGCTTAAAAAGGAGTATCAAAAAAATAGTTTCAAACTTACAAATGATCCGCGAGTTACGCCGATTGGGAAAATACTACGTAGGTTTTCAATAGATGAATTACCACAACTTATTAATATACTTACAGGAGACATGTCGCTGGTTGGCCCACGAGCATATCAGCAGGATGAGCTGCTTCATCAGCAAAAAGTTTATCCCAATACCGCAAAGTTCGTTAAAATCATTCTGAATGCCCGCCCGGGGGCATCCGGTCCCTGGCAGGTTTCCGGTAGATCATTTATTAACTTTGACACTAGAGTTCAAATGGATGCAACTTATGTTAAAAGAAGATCCACTCTCTACGATTTTTGGATAATCATCAGGACGCCGATTGCCATGATAACCGGAACAGGTGCCGTTTAAATGAAAAAGTATAAGAGAATAATTCTAATATTAATCTTATTATTTTTCTTTTTTGGGGTATTTACCGCATTTAGTTTGTTTAATGCTTACAAATCAGCAAAACACGTCTCTGCCGCTCTTAATTCTCAAGACCTTGATGCTGCTAAAAATTCTATAAAAAAGGCAAGAAATGAGCTCAAGATGGCCAATACGGCACTTATCGTCTTTACCCCGCTCAGATTCGTACCTCTGGTTGGTTGGTATATAGCAGATGTCCAGCGTGGTACATATGCCGCGGTTGCCACTCTCGATGCGGCACAAGTTATGGCAGAAGCAATTACACCTTACGCGGACATTCTAGGCCTTAGGGGTCAAGGCACTTTTTTAGGTGGCACAGCCCAGGAGCGTGTTGCCAGTATCATTGAGACACTTTCCAAAGTTTCACCGCAGCTTAATGAAATTGGAGACAATTTAAAAGAAGCAAAGGATCAAATTAGTAAAATCCAAGCATGGAAATATCCGAATTTTCTACCTGGCAGACCAAAAGATAAAATAGAATCTGCCCAAACCGCCATTATTCAGTTTGAAACTTTAATAGTAGATGCCAAGCCTTTCATAGAGGTCTTGCCTGAAATAATGGGCCAAGGTAGTGAGAAAACTTATCTTGTACTGTTGCAAAACGACAAGGAGTTACGGCCAACAGGAGGCTTTATTACAGCATATGCAATACTGAAGGTTAACAAAGGTGATGTAAAAATAGAGCTTTCTGAAGATATTTATAAACTCGACGATACCCTAACAAAAAGAGTTGCGGCACCAGACCATATAAAAAAATACTTAGAGGTGCAGTCACTTAACTTGCGCGACTCAAATATATCACCAGATTATTTGTCATCCATCAAACTTTTTGAAGACCTTTACCAATACAGTACTGCGAAAAAGCAATATGAAGGTATTATCGCTTTGAATACAAACTTTGTCCTTAAAATGATAAAAGCGCTTGGGCCAATTGAGATTGATGGCACTAAATATACTGCGGAGGTAATAGACGAATGCGCCTGTCCGCAAATTATTTATCAGCTAGAACAATACACTGGGCAGCCTACGCCTTTCCAAAGGGAAGACAGAAAGGGTATCATTGGCGTTCTTATGCAGCAGCTTCTGGCAAAAACTTTTGAAGCACCCCAGTCTACTTGGCCAGATATTTTAGGAGCGGTTGTATCTTCACTTCAGGAAAAAGACCTGCTACTTTATTTTGAAAATATCTCAACCCAAGAGGCAGTTGAAAAAGTTAATTTTGCTGGCCGCATTTATCAATACGACAGTGATTTTTTACACATCAACGAAAGTAATCTTGGTGGAGCAAAATCGAACATTTACATAAAGGAAAAAGTTAAACAGGAAATAAAAAGAGATAAAGATATTACTATAAAGAAAGTGACTATCGAATATAAATATCCTCGCAAAATGGACAACTGTAGCCTGGAGCGCAAAGGTGGTCTTTGTCTTGCCGGAATTTACAGAGACTGGATTCGTCTTTATGTTCCCAAGGGTTCAAAGATCATCGCAGCGAATGGAAGCGAAGCTCCCCTAGAAACCTATGACGAGCTAGGCAAAACTGTGTTTGAAGGTTTTTTAACTGTGCGTCCCGAAGGTACTGCCAAATTTGAAATAGAATATTCACTGCCGATTGAGTTCTCAAAGGAGTATAAACTTCTCGTGCAAAAACAACCAGGGGCTCCGGCACATGAATACGAAATAAATGCTTTTGGCAAAAGAATATCATTCCCCCTTAATACTGATAAAGAATTTATTGCAAAAATTTAACATTTTATGAATTTTAAATCAGAGGGAATTGTTCTCAGTAGAAAAAGTTTTCAGGAGGCAGATAGACTGGTTACCTTTTATACTAGAGATTACGGCAAAATTACCTGTATCGCCAAAGGTGTTAAAAGACCAAAATCAAGAAAAGCTGGACACTTGGAGCTTGCAACTTACTGTACTATTTTTGTGGTCAAAGGCAAGAACATGGATATATTAACTGAAGTTGAAACTAAAAAAGCCTTTGGTCTGGAAAATCTTCCCAGCCAAAAAACGAATGAGATATATCATTTACTGGAACTTATTGACAACTTAACACCCACAAATCAAAAGAACAAAGAAGTCTTTGACTTGCTTGTAAGCTTTTTAAAAGTTATAAAAGAAAACAACAATTACGAGCTTCTTCTTGTTGCATTTAAAATCAAACTCTTGTCTATGCTTGGCTTTTTCTCCAGTAAAAATTTAAAAGATTCAAAATCTAAAGATTTGCTGCAAAACTTTGAAACAAAAGACTTACAAACACTTCATAAAAAATTTAAAACAGGCTATAAATATTTGAAACTTTTAGCGTTTCTTGATAGCATTATTGAAAAGATAACAGAGCGGAAACTTAAAACAAGTCGCTTTATACATGCCCAAATCTAAAAGAAATCTTTACATTCTTGCTGCAGCGGCATTTGTTTTTATTTTTGCAGCAATATATTTTTTATTTGTTTTTCAAAAATCTCCAAAATTATCAAAAGTTGATAGATCAGCCTTTGAAGTAAAATCAATAATAGACATAGAAGTTACAAAAAGGCCTTTTGTAACACTTACCCCTACAGCACCTGGTGCAGAAATCATTATCTCCATAGAAAATATGAGCGAGTTTGATAATATTGAATACGAACTTACATACTTAGCAGATAATCCTCAAATTCCAGGAGAAAAGATTCAAAGAGGCTCAACTGGAATTGATGTTGACACAAAATCGCCCAAATATAAGAAATCGATGCTGCTGGGAACTGCCTCAAGAGGGGTATCCAATCCAGACAGGGGGATAGAGGAGGGTAAATTAACACTTCATATGTTCAAAGGTAATACTGAATACCAATCAGAAACTCCGTGGTATTTATTCGAGATAGGCCTTACTACAACCGAAATCTCAACACCTGATGGCAATTTAAGTATAAAAACCCCTAAACTAACTAAAGATTATTTTGCGATTGTGTCAGATACGGTTGGTCTTCCTCCAGAAGGGGACATTGATAAGGGTAAAGCAGAATTACCAATTTATGGGGTCTTTTCAACTACTCCTAAATTCACCCAAAAAGCAGATCTTACACTTAGGGTAAAAGGTCAAAATTCAAAACTTTATATCTATAACAATCAAAATAACACTTGGGGTAATATTGACTCAACTCAAGCGGGAGAGAACATCAAAGCCAAAATTGAAATTTTCTCAACATATGTGGTAGTCTCCCAAAAATGACATTAGACAAGATCGTCTCCTTTGCAAAAAGGCGTGGTTTTATTTACCCCGGTTCGGAAATATATGGCGGCCTTGGCGGTACATGGGATTATGGTCCTCTTGGTGTCGAGCTTAAGAACAACATCAAACGCGAATTTTGGAAATCCATGATCAACCTGCGCGAAGATGTTGTTGGTCTTGACGCTGCAATTATCATGAACCCAAAAGTATGGGAGGCATCAGGCCATATTCAGGCCTTTACCGATCCGTTGGTAGAATGCAAAATCTGCCACTCCCGCCTCAGGGCTGACCAGTTAGAAGAAATCCAAAGTCACGAAGAAAATCACCAAGAAAAAGAAATTGTGTGGACCAATCCAAAAAAATTTAATTTACTTGTGGAGGCAAAGCTCGGAGTTGTGGAGAATTCAAAACAAAAAGTTTATCTTCGTGGGGAAATTACCCAAGGTGTTCATGTTAATTTTAAAAACGTTCTTGACTCAACCCGAGTTTCGATACCCTTTGGTATTGCACAAATTGGAAAAGCTTTCAGAAACGAAATCACACCCGGTAATTTTACTTTCCGCTCGCGGGAATTTGAACAAATGGAACTGCAGTATTACATCAGACCCGAGGAGCAGGAATCTAAAAAATGGTACAAATACTGGAAAGAAGAACGAATGAAATGGTATCTCTCACTTGGGATGACCAAGAATAGTCTGCGATTCCGGCAGCACGAAGAAAGCGAACGGGCACATTATGCTCTGGATGCTTGGGATATAGAGTACAATTCACCATTCGGCTGGAAAGAATTTGAGGGAATTCATCACCGTGGTGATTGGGATCTCAAACGTCATCAAGAGTATTCCGGTCAGGATCTCACTTATTTCGACCAAGAATCTGGCAAAAAGTACTTGCCATACATCATTGAAACATCCGGTGGAGTAGACCGTGCAGCTTTATTTTTCTTATTAGATGCTTACAGTGAAGATAAAGATAGGATAGTTCTCAAACTTAATCCAAAGCTTGCCCCATACAAAGCGGCAGTCTTTCCGCTCCTTGCAAACAAAAGCCAGCTGGTTAAAAAAGCAAGAAGTGTCTACCAGAAACTTAAAATATCGAATATTGGACCAGTTGCCTGGGACGACCGCGGTAATATCGGTAAACGTTACTTCGCCCAAGATGAGGCAGGAACGCCTTTCTGTATCACCATTGATTTTGAAACGCTAGAAGATGATTCGGTCACAATCCGTGACCGCGACAGCGCCAGGCAAGAAAGAATAAAAATTTCTGAAATCAAAGTTCGCGTAGAAAAAAGTCTTTAATTCTCTAGGTTCTAATTAAGGGACGGGTTGACTAACAGAATGTATCTTATCATACTGGTACCAGCACAAAAGCTAAAAAACTTGTGGCAACAATCCAAAATTTTGATTTAGACGATAAACCATATGACCATTGCGGGATTGCGGCAGCTTTAGTCAAAGAGGGTATCAACGCTTCAAACATAGTTGTAGAAATGGGCAAAGCTCTCCAGCACAGAGGCCAAAACGGTGGAGGACTTGGAGTAAAAGCGCAGGGCAAACTTCTCAAAATATATAAAAAAACACAAGCTTTCAACGAAATATTCCGCTCTGTAGAAGTCATTGAAGAGAATTCCTTAAGGGGTGAGCTTGCACTAGCTCACCTGAGATATCCAACCGAAGGTGCAAGTCGCGAAAATTGTGACGCCCAGCCATTTTTTGCTTCATATGGCGGTTGGGAAATTGCCCTTGGTCATAACGGGAGTATAGTTGATGTCAAACGGCACAAAAACAAACTCAAGAAATTCAATATAAAAACCGATTCCGATTCTGACAGCGAAATCCTTGCATGGCTTATTGTGACAGCTCCCGGAATCACTTGGAAGCAAAAAGTTTCAACTGCCCTAGCCGACGTCAAAGGGGCTTATTCCCTGGCAATGATCACAAATGACGATAAGCTGTTGGCTCTTCGCGACCCATGGGGTATCAGACCTCTTGTCTGGACCCAAGACAACGGACATGTCTTTGTAGCATCAGAAACTTGTGCCCTCGATAGAATAAGTATCAGAAATAGTCAAAAACTTGATGCAGGAAAACTCTTGATTGCAGACAAGGATGGCGTGACAATTACAGATTATACTTTGGCGCAAAAACAAAGCTTTTGCGTATTTGAAAAACTTTACTTCTCAAATGAAACCTCAACCTGGGACGGTGTAATTGGTGAAAATAGAGAAGCTTTAGGGCAGGAACTTGCCAGACAAGAAATAAGATTGCTTGAAAAAGGAGAAATTAAAAAGGAAGTATTTAATAAGATAGATTATATTGTTGCAGTTCCGGATACTGCGCGACCAGGGGCATTTGCCTTCTATGAAACATTAAAGCACGAATTGCCTGCAATGCCAAAATTTAGGTACTTCAGAGGTCTTGTTAAAGAAAGATACGATTACGCAAAAAGAACATTTATAGAGGATGATCCATTTCTTAGAAAGCGTCACATAGAAAAAAAGTTTTTCGTTTCCCCAACCATAATAGGCAAATCTATTTATCTTATAGATGATACTGCAGTAAGACTTAATACATATAAAATCTTAGTCGAGCATTTACTTAAAATCGGGGTTATGGAGATTCATTGTAGATTCCTAGCACCAAAGTTTGTAAATCCATGTTTTTTAGGAGTTAATATAGGTTCTCGAGATGAATTAGGGGCTGTTAAAAAAGACAAAAATGGCAAATATACAATATTTAGTGATGAAGCAATAAGAAAGATGCTAAACGTTGCATCAGTCAAATATCTTTCTATACAAGGTTTAGCCAAATCTCTAGGTTTAACACAGGAAGAAATGCAAGAAAGTCATTGTACAGGTTGCCTTAACTACCATAACCCTTTCGACATGAGACAGTTTGATAAGGAATATAAAAATACGCCATACGCTGTGAAAGGACCAGCAGAAACTAAGCTCCAAATTTACTCACAGGTTCAAGCAATTTAGTACTCAGATTTTTAAAGTTCTAATAGTAGCTTAAAACACCCATTGACAATCGAATAAAAATGGTGAAAAATGGTTATAGATGGTGAATATTGGTGATTCTGAATAATATAGAACACCAATTAAGCCCCGATAGCTTAGCTGCCCGGGTGTTTTACTAGCCTCTTCGAGAAAAGGTTGTAAGGGATTCCAATGTTTTTGGGCAGCTATGTACCTTCGTTTGATTTAACTACGAGAAGGATTGCTTTGCCAAAAAAAATACGTGACTATCTTGCGACAAGTGAAATCATACTATCCTACGGCTTCGATAAATGCCTGTTTGGCTTTGATATTAAATCCTGGCAACAAGAGGCAAACAAACAGCTTAATTTACCGCTTACCGACAAACGCTCACGCAATATTCGCCGATTCTTCTTTTCTTCAGCAATCCGTATCATGCTTGATGATCAAGGCCGTTTTGTCATACCTCTTGCTTTATTGGAGTATGCGCAAATAAAAGAACCAGTAATTACTGGTTCTGGAGATCATTTTGAAATTTGGGATCAACAGATTTGGAAAGAACAACTGAAAAAGATAACAGCGCAAGAGACATGATTCGGTTTCATACAAGCGTACTTCTAAATGAGGCGATAGGTTTTTTGAAGCCAGAAAGCGGTAAGAGTTTTATAGATGCGACAGCTGGAGGCGGGGGTCACACACAAGACCTGCTAAAAAGAGGAGCAAGAGTTTTAGCGCTGGATAGGGATCCAGAGGCAATTGAATACTTAAAGCAAAAAAAAGAGGAAAATTTAACAGTCGAAAAAGGAAATTTTTCGCACATTTATACAATTGCACAAGAAAACGGGTTTAAAGAAGTAGACGGCATTCTTTTTGATCTTGGTGTTTCCTCTTATCAACTAGAATCAGCGCAGAGGGGATTTAGCTTTCAAAAAGATGGGCCACTAGACATGCGCATGGAGCCTGAACTTGAAGTGCAAGCTAGTAATATTGTTAATCATTTTGAGAAAAGGAGGTTGAATGAAATCTTTAAAGTATTTGGTCAAGAAAAGCTTAGTTTGGCAATTGCTGAGGCTATTTGCAGCACCCGTCAAATAAAGCTGCTTGAAACTACAAAAGATTTAGAAAAAGTAGTTTATGAGGTGTATAGGAAAAAAAACGTAAAGACAAAGTTGCATCCTGCAACAAAAGTTTTTCAGGCACTACGGATAGTAGTAAATAGCGAACTTTTAAATTTAGAAGAAGCCTTGCCGCAGACGACACGGTTACTAAAAAAAAGTGGCCGGTTGGTAATTGTAAGTTTTCATTCTCTTGAAGATGCAATAGTCAAACGATTCTTCAAGGACTGTAAAGAATTAAAAACGCTTACAAAACTACCTATCGGCCCAAGTATCTTAGAAATACAAAGAAATCCAAGGTCAAGAAGCGCAAAACTTAGGGCAGCAGAAAAACTCTAACACAGGAGAATATTTATGAAACTGCCTAGAGACTATAAAAAGGAACAATTTAATAAAATTAATCAGATTAGCATCTTGCCAACAGTTGCAGGTTCAATTCGGCTTAAAGTTGTGTTTATTTCTTTATTTTTACTTGTCGGGCTAGTTTTTGTACAACTAGTATTTGCAAATAGTTTGGCAACCGACGGTGAAAAACTTTCACTCACTCAAGAGGAAATTAGAAGGCTCGAGCGTGAAAATACAACTCTTAAAGCAGAAATAGCTGAAGTCTCAGCGCTTACAAAATTAGCCCAAAAGGCCAAGGATGACGGATTCATAAAACCAAAATCTATAACGACTATCGACTAATTTTGTTAAACTGATTAAGTGGACAGGCTCAAAATTGTTCGGGGAATAATTTATCTTGTTACACTTGCAATAATTATCAGGCTTGTATATTGGCAATTTATAGCAGGTGTACAGTCCGCCCCAAGCCAAATCAAACAAGAAGGCAGAATTCCTGCGGCAAGAGGAGAGATTTACACATCTGATAATTTTCCGATAGTGGCCAATCAGGAAGCTTTTATCTTGTTTACTAAACCAAAAGAAATTAATATAAAACCGTCAGATATAGCCACAAAAGTTGCCCCACTTTTAATATCTGAAAAATATTCAACGATGGAAGCGGAGCTTGGTGAAGATGAGTTAGAAAAAAAAAATAAAGAAATAGAACAGCAAGAAACAAGCGTAATTCAAAAGATATCAGAAGAAAAACTTTTTTGGGTGCAGCTGGCAAGAAAAATTACGAAACAAACTAAAGAAAAGATAGAAAGTTTTAATCTTAGTGGCATCGGTTTTCAGCAAGATACAAGAAGAATATACCCAGAATCCTCCATGGCTGCACACCTTTTAGGTTTTGTTGGTTCTAACCAGTTTGGTGAAGACATGGGTTATTTTGGGTTAGAAGGTTACTACGATAATCAGCTGAGGGGCAAAGATGGGCGTGGTGGTCAAATAGAAGATCCTCTTGGTCTCCCGATACTTGTTGCAAAGTTTGAACCTATTCCGCCCAAAAAAGGGAACTCTCTTTATTTATCAATAGACAGAGGCGCCCAATTTATTGTCGAAGATAGATTAAGGCAAGCAGTTGAAAAGTATGGAGTAAAACAAGGTGTGGTAATAATTTCTGACGTAAAAAGTGGAAAAATACTTGCTATGGCATCTTCGCCTACGTACATTCCAAACCTCTTTGCAGAATTTACAGAAGATCTGTATAGAAACCCAGCTGTAGCAGATACGTATGAACCAGGATCAACTTTTAAACTTATAACAATGGCTTCAGCTCTAGATCAGGGTTTAGTAGAACCAAATACAAAGTGCACAGTATGCACTGGACCAAGAAGAATCGGCGGTTACGAAATATCAACATGGAACAAAAAATATTATCCTAACTCAACTATGGTCGAAGTTATCCAACATTCTGACAATATAGGCATGACATTTGTGTCCCAAAAATTGGGGATAAATAAGTTTGTGGACTATATAACTCGGTTCGGTTTCGGGCAAAAGACTGGTGTTGATCTCCAAGACGAAGCGAGTGGTGTAATCAGGCCAGTTAGCGATTGGAAAGAAATTGATCTTGCAACAGCCTCCTTTGGTCAGGGGATTGCTGTAACACCGATACAGATGATTCAAGCTGTTCAAGCAATTGCAAATGGTGGTAGGTTAATCTCACCCAAAATAGTGAATAAAATAGTATCAGATGACAAAAAAGAGATTGTTAAACCAGAAAAAGACATTCAAGTTATTTCCCCTAAAACGGCTTCTCAAATAACCGAAATGATGGTCAACGCAGTTGAACAGGGAGAGGCAAAAGCATTCGCACCGCAAGGCTATAGAATTGCCGGCAAAACCGGTACAGCCCAAATTCCCGTAGCTGGCCATTACGATTCTGAAAAAACTATAGCGAGTTTCATTGGCTTTGCACCAGCAGATGACCCTAAATTTGTCATGCTCATTAGCTTTACAGAACCCTCATCATCAGTTTTTGGCTCAGAAACTGCAGCGCCAACATTCTTTGCAATTGCTAAAGACTTGTTCAATTACTGGGGAATATCGCCAAGAGACTAAAAAAATGCTAATATAGTTCAATGGATTCGTTTATAATCAATAATTTTATGGCAGTACAGAAGTTCACTCCTCTCACATCAGTGATTATTGCGTTAATATTTATTTGGTCCATTTTTTGGAAAGGAACTGCACTTTGGCATGCGTCGCAAAATAGGGAGAAAATATGGTTTATCGCTATTATTTTATTAAATACAGGTGGTATTCTAGAGATAGCTTATTTGTTTTACTTTTCAAAAAGTAAGCTTGCTCTACGAGAGGCAAAGATTTTTGTAAAAACCTTGAGTTTTAAGAATATAAAAAAACTACTAACCTCATAACTGCAAACTAGCACTCATATATACATAAGTGACAACCACACGCAGTACGGTATTATGCCTATCTAGAGCCAAAAACACGTAATCTCTGCAACAAAAAAACAAATTAATGTGAATCATAAGCCTATAGAAATCTTTTGGCAGATTAATATATAATTAACCTACATGTGGCAAAAGATAAAAAACGTTTACCATCTTACCCAAGCTCTGGCTGCCTCCGCCTACTTTGGGTTTCCCTCACGTCATTTAACAGTCCTTGCAGTGACTGGCACAGATGGCAAAACCACAACCATCAGTATGATTTATCACATCCTCAATTCGTCAGGTAAAAAAACCTCGATGGTTTCTTCACTTGGTGCACAGATTGCAGATGAATCAATTGACACGGGTTATCACGTTACTACACCCAATCCCTGGCAGCTGCAGAAACTTTTAAAAAAAGCACATATCAAAGGTTCAGAATATTTCATACTCGAAGCGACCTCTCATGGTTTAGACCAAAATAGATTAGCATTTATTAACATTCACATAGCAATCATTACAAATATCACAAGCGAGCACATTGATTATCATAAAAGTTGGTTAAATTATGCAAAATCTAAGTCAAAAATATTTAAAAATGTCAAGTATTCAATTTTAAATATTGATGACAGCAAATCATACAATTTTTTAAAAGACAAGACTTTTGGTAAAGTGATCACTTACTCACAAAATAGAGATGCGGATTATGACCTTAAAAAATATCCTATAAAATTACAGGTTTTAGGTGAATACAATTTATCAAATGCACTTGCGGCGTGTGCGGCAACAAATACCCTGGGAATTCCCAAGCGAGATATCATAAGCTCTCTTACTAAATTTTCGAGTGTAAAAGGAAGACTTGAAAAAATCGACATTGGACAAGCATTTGATACTATTGTTGATTTCGCACATACACCACACGCATTAGAGACAGTATTAGCTGCTTTAAAAAAGACCAATCCGAAATCAAGAATTATTGCAGTCTTTGGGGCAGCTGGTGAAAGGGATGCATCTAAAAGGCCACTCATGGGTGAGATAGCAGCCAAATATGCAAATATCGTTGTTGTTACCGCAGAGGATCCAAGAAACGAAAATCCTAAGGATATCGCAGAAGATATCGCATCAGGTCTTAAAAAACATGGCAAAAAAGAGGATAAGGATTTTTTTATTGTGCTTGATCGCAGGAGTGCAATACAATTTGCAGTAAATAAAGCAAAAAAAGGTGATGTATTAGGCTTTTTTGGCAAAGGCCATGAAAAAAGCTTGTGCATCGGGAAAAAGGAGTGTCCATGGAATGAAATTCAAGAAGTAGAGAATGCAGTTAGAAAGCAAATAAAAAATGGCAAAAACTGATTTTTCAGCGATCATTTTGGCAGCGGGAGTAGGTAAAAGGATGAACAGTGAAAAATCCAAAGTCCTTCATAAAATTGGCACCAAGCCTATGATCCAAAAAACTGTAGAGACGTTAGAAAATTTAGCCCCACATCAGATTATTGTTGTTGCAAATAGGGCAAATAAAGACGAGCTCAAAAGCGTTATTCCAAATACTACCATAGTTATCCAAGATAAGCCTTTGGGAACTGCAGACGCCACAGCTATTGGATTACAACAGGTCAGTCCTCCTAGCATACGAGACATTGCTGTGCTTTATGGGGACGATACAGCTTTCTATAGCCCCGAAACTATCAAACATGTGTTCAACTTCCATCAAAAATCCAAAGCTAAAATCACGTTTGTCACCATCAAAAGAGAAAATCCCGAGAGGTTGGGAAGAATCATAAGAAGTGGCGAAAAACTTTTAGGAATAATTGAGGACAAAGATGCAACTGAAGAGCAAAAGAAAATTAGAGAGGTAAACGATGGTTTGTATTTCTTTGATAAAAGTTATTTAAAGGCAAATATCCACAAACTTAAGCCATCCAGAACCACTGGTGAGCTTTATATTACCGACCTTATCGCGCTCGCGTTAGAAAACCATCAAAAAGTTGAAACGTATAAACTCGATAATGAAGCTGAATGGCATGGCATTAATACGCAAGTTGAACTTGCGAAAGCAAACTTTAAAATCAACAAGTCAATACATATTATGGGTATTTCTGGAGCTGGAGCTTCAGCTATTGCTGGGATTTCAAAAGCCGAAGGCTATAAGGTATCTGGGTGCGATATCAATCCTAATTCTTCATACATCGACAAGTCAGAGATAAAAATTGTCAAAGGTCACAACAAAGCTCATCTGGATTCTATCTCTTGCCTGGTTATCTCCCCCGCTGTTGTGAAATTCAATCCAAAAAACGAGGAGGTTATCAGCGCAAAAGATAAAGGCTTATCAGTTCTAACTTGGCAGGAATTCCAAGGATCCATACTTATGGAAAATAAATTAACAATTGCAGTTGCAGGAGCATACGGAAAATCAACAACAACTGCTATGATCGGCAAACTACTTTCAGACACCGGACTCGATCCAACAATAGAAATCGGCGCAAAAATGCTCAATTGGGGTAAAAATTTCAGAGTTGGTAAATCAAAATATTACGTCTGTGAAGCAGATGAATATAACGATAATTTTTTAAATTATAGACCCGGCATTGCTGTAGTTCTGAACGTCGATTGGGACCACCCGGACTATTTCAAGAGTCGTCAACAAGCCGAAAAATCTTTCATGTCATTTATAAACAATATTAAAGACGACGGGTATCTGATAACGACACAAGAAATTATTGAAAAGATATGTAAAAATATCAGAAAAGATATAATAATTACAAAAATATCTAAATTTTCAAATATCAATCTAAAGATTATTGGAGATTTTAGAATAGAAAATGCAAATGCCGCACTCACACTTGCCCAAATTCTCAAAATTGATCTTGAAAAAGCCCGAAAGTCAATAAATAACTTTAGTGGATTAGGGAGAAGGCTTGAGTTTAAAGGCGAACTAGGAGGTGTAAAGTTTTATGATGATTATGCAGTTCAGCCTTATACTGTACAGAAAACTGCAAATGCTCTAAGACAAAAATATAAAAAAAGAAAAATTACCCTAGTGCTAGAGCCTCACACATTCACAAGAGTAAATATGTTCTTCAATGATTTTGTGCAGAAATTAAAGAATACAAATGTTGACCAGATCCTCATCACCGACGTTTACGCAGCCAGAGAAAAGGGTAATAAAAGTAGTCTATCGAGAAAATTAGCCAACGTTATAGGCAAAAAAGCATGGTACATTGGCTCTGTCAAGGATATTGCAGATAACATAAGAAATAATATGGACCTTTTTGATGTCGTTTTAACAATGGGTGCAGGTGAGGTTTACAAAGTATATGATTTAGTTAAAAATGGATAAGTCAAAAATTGAAGAAGCTAAGAATATACTCGGCCCTTTGAGAGTTTACGAAAAAGAACCACTCTCAAAGCACACATACTTTAAAATTGGTGGTCTAGCAGATTTATTTTTTGAAGCCAAAAACACCGATGATTTTACTCTGGCTTTGGAAACTGCCTTTAGACTAAAGATACCTTTCGTTGTTTTAGGTAGTGGTGCAAATGTTTTGGTCTCCGACGAAGGCTATCCAGGCATCGTTATTAAAAATAAAACAGACGGGGTCAAGCTTGTCGGTATTAAAGGAACAATGGGCAGGGAAGGAGCTGGTATAAAAGAAGCACTTGTTTGGGTCGCATCTGGAACACTCATGAACAGGCTTGCTCGTTTTACTATCGATCAAGGCTTAGAAGGTTTGGAATTTCTGCTTTCTGTTCCCGGTACTATTGGCGGCGGCATTAAAATAAACTCTCATTATGAGGTTGAAAAAGGTGAATTTATTGGCAATTCGCTGGCAGCAGCTACACTTTTTGACCCAACAAATGGTGAAACAAAAAAGGTGGATAGAAAATATTTCGAGTTCGCCTATGACGCTTCTAAAATCCAAAAAACAGGAGAAATTGTAATAGATGCGACTTTTAGGGTCACAAAAGCAAAAGATAAAAACGCTCTTTGGCAAAAAGCTACAAACGATGTAAAAAGACGAAACGATGAGCAACCTATAGGGATTGCTTGTTCAGGTTGCATTTTTCAAAACATCAGCCACGATGATGCAATGAGACTTGCAACACCCAACATAACAACATCTACGGGATATATAATACAAAGCTTAGGACTCAAAGGAACAAAAATAGGTGGTGCTCAAATATCGGAAAAACATGCTAATTATATTTTAAACATAAATGATGCTACGGCAAACGATGTTTACAATTTGATAAACTTAATTAAACTTAAAGTGAAAAAAACATATGGCTTAGATTTAAAAGAGGAAATATTTCTTGTAGGAAAATTTGATGGCAAAGCTGTTAATTAAAGGTCCGGCCAAACTTTCCGGTACAATTAAAATAGCCGGTAACAAAAACTCGGTGCTTCCAATTATGGCAGCGAGTCTTCTTGCGAAAGACCCAAGCACGATTGAAAATGTGCCTCACATATCCGACGTAGCTGTGCTTGCTCAGCTGCTAAAGCTAACTGGTGTAGAAACGAGATTTCATTCAACTTCAAAACTTACTGTCAATCCGGCAAAAGTAAAAAAAGTGGAATTTCCTAATGAATTCACAGAAAAATTAAGAGCATCTGTCATCTTGATTGCTCCAATGCTTGCCCGTATTGGCTATATAAAAATGGGATATCCAGGGGGAGACATCATAGGCAGACGTCCTCTCGATACTCATTTTCAAGTATTAGAAGCTATGGGAGCAAAAGTGAAGAAAGAAGAAGACTACTTTGAAGTTTTCGCGGATAAATTAACGGGAGCTGAAATATTTCTTCATGAAGCATCTGTAACAGCCACAGAAAATGCCATAATTGCAGCATCGGTTGCAACTGGCCAAACAGTAATCAAACGAGCTGCTTCCGAACCTCACGTCGTAGACCTATGTGAATATTTAATAAAAATAGGAGCAAAGATTGAAGGGGTCGGGAGTAATGTTTTGAAAATAACAGGCAGCGAAAACTTTTATGGAACAACTCATTCTATCCGTCCGGATCATATAGAAGTTGGTACTTTTGCAATTTTGGCAGCTGTTACTAAAAGTAGGCTTGAATTAGTTCCTGTTATTAAAGAAGATTTGGATATGACGCTTCTAACTCTAAAAAAATTTGGGGTTAAATACGAAATTAAGAATAATAGGCTATATATTATCCCTGCCAAATTAACTGCAATTGAAAAGGTAGTAACAGACATCTGGCCAGGTTTTCCAACAGACCTCATGGCACCAATGATAGTTTTAGCAACGCAAGCGGAAGGTGTTACTATTCTCCATGACTGGATGTATGAGTCACGGATGTTTTTTGTTGACAAACTTCTTTCTATGGGAGCAAAAGTGGAAATAGCAGACCCGCATAGAGTATTTGTATACGGTCCAACAAAACTTCATGGCCAAAAATTAGATACGCCGGACATCCGCGCTGGCATGGCACTTGTTATTGCTGCCCTGGCAGCATCTGGAAAAAGCGAAATTGATAAAGCAGAACTTATCGAACGTGGTTACGAAAACATTGTCGAGCGCCTCTCTGCTTTAGGGGCAAAAGTTACGAAAATTTAAACTGGATGTTTTATATTGCAGTTCACCTAAGTGGTAAATCTGCCGAGGATAAAATCTCGCTGCTTACTAATTATGAAATAATTGAAGACCTCAATAAGAAAAATAGCTCTTATTCCTATTTGATAAAAAAAACAAAATTGCCAGGGTCAGATGTTTGATAAACTGAAAAAAATTCTAGGAAGGACTTATTATCCTCTCAATAAAATAGAATTAAATAAAAAAAGGTTACTAAAAAATTACGATTATCTTAAGTCTCTTGACAATAATTTACAAATAGCACCTGTTGTCAAAAGCAATGCATATGGTCATGGTATAGAAGAAGTTTCAAAAATACTAGACAGTCAAAAACCGCCATTTTTTTGTGTTGATAGTCTATTTGAAGCGTATCAACTTAAAAAAGCGAAGATTAAATCACCCATACTCATTATGGGTTTCGTGGACGGAAGAAATCTTAAAGCCAGGAAACTACCTTTTTCTTTTGCGGTTTTCGATTTGGACTTTGCTAAAGCCTTAAATAAATATCAACCCGGTGCAAAGGTACATATTAAAGTTGATACTGGTATGAATCGTATAGGCGTATCGTTAAAAAGTTTAGCCAAATTTCTCTACCAAATTAAAAAATTAAAAAACCTCGAAGTCGAAGGCTTAATGTCGCACCTTTCATCCCCTAGGTCGTCCGAAAGTTATACCAACTATCAAATTGATAATTACAAAAAGGCGATCAGAATATTTGAGGATTCAGGCTTTTTCCCCAAATGGAAGCATTTAGCAGCATCAGGGGGACTTTTTAACATAAGGCCCAAAACTTTAGAAAAGATATCAAACCTGGCTCGCTGTGGAATTGCACTTTATGGAGCAAGTGGAGAAGGCCAAACAAGGCCTGTCATTGAGCTTAAATCTCAAATAGTCCAAATTAAAAAATTAAACAAGGGAGACCTTGTTGGTTATGATCGTACGTATAAAGTCAAAGGGCCAACAACAATTGGAATTTTGCCGATAGGTTATAACGACGGGATAGACAGAAAGTTGTCCAATAACGGCTACGTTTCACATACATATAATAAGGTAAATTGTCCAATAATTGGTAGGGTGAGTATGAATATAACAACAATAGATATCACCAAAGTTAAAAAAGCAAAAGTGGGAGACGAAATCACTGTTATATCGTCAAAGCTAACTGACATAAACAGCATTACAAATTTAGCAATACAAATAAACACAATTCCGCACGATATATTGGTTCATTTACACCCAAAATCCATCAAAAGAATTATCGTTTAGCCCCATAGTTTGCTTCAATCAATGATCATGGGATATAATACAACTTTGATCTTATGAACCTAACGCTTTATGAAGAAGTAAGAGGTTGGAAAGTTCCTTTTCATAAATCTAAAACAACGTTAGCAAAAAATTACCTTAGACTTCTTTCAAATGTAGAGATTATTGGAGTTGCTGGTAGTGTTGGCAAAACCATAACGCAAAACACGATCTACTCTGTTCTCTCACAAAAATACCATACGGTGGTGGGAGAAGAGAATCTGGATCCTACATTTAGAATCCCAAAAACAATTTTACAAACGAAACCGTGGCATAAATATTTAATTTTGGAATATGGTATCGAACACCCTGGAGAAATGGATTATTACACAAGTCTTGTGACTCCAAAATATGCTGTAGTAACTACAATTTCCGAAGAACATCTAAAATATTTTAAAGATTTGGAAGGAGTTTTCGAAGAAGAGTCAAAAATAGTCAAAAATTTACCAAAAAATGCCTACGCAATACTTAATGCAGATGACGCTATGACTCATAAACTGGCAACACTGACCAGGGCAACGGTCGTTTGGTATGGTCAACGTGCTAAACGCGGTGTAAAAATATCTCATTACCAACAAAACCTGCATGGTTCGAAATTTAGAATACATTACGCAGGAAACATTGCGTCGGTCCATACAAAAATAGTAGGTAAACATCAACTAGTGTCTGCTTATGCGGCTGCAACTATAGGTATTCTGTCAGGTTTAACTATAAAACAAATTGCCAAGGGTTTATCCCTGGCAACTGCTCCCAATCACAGACTTAATCTTAAAATAACTGAGCATGTAAACATTATCGATGACACTTACAATTCTTCACCTAAAGCAGCCATTGAGGCAGTTAAAACCTTAACTCAACTTGGCAAAAGTAAAAAGAAAATAGTAGTTCTTGGGACAATGAGAGATTTAGGTAGTCAAACAAAAAGTGCTCATAAAAAGCTTGGTTTGCAAATATCCAAAACTAGAATAAACTATTTGCTAACCATCGGTAGAGGCGCACACGTTATTTCTCAAAGTGCCAAAAAACAGGGTTTTAAAGGCAAAATTACAAATGTTAAAAGTACTAGAGAAGCTATAAAGTTTCTCAAACCTATTGTCACAAAAAAGACTGTGGTACTTATCAAAGGGTCAAGACACGAACACTTAGAAAGGGTGGTTCTTGGATTGCTTCATAAATCTACAGCAATTGAATGTTATCATTGTGGAAAGCTAAAATAGAAATAGTGTTGGGCAAATAGTATATGTTTCAAATTCTTGGATTAATCCTTCTCTCGTTTTTTACAGTAAGCATACTTTCTGTTCCTTTTATTAATTTCCTTTATAAAATAAAATTCCAAAGACAAAAACAAAAAACTACTGATATATTCGAGGGAAGAACAGTAATATTTGATAAACTCCATGCGCACAAAGCAGGCACACCTGTTGGTGGTGGCGCATTAATTATCTTTGTTGTCACCGTCCTGTATTTATTTATTATTTCAACCATGCCTTATTTAGGAATGGCAAGAACAGCTGTTTATCCCTATAGCAAAGAAGTACAAATCCTACTGTTTACATTCCTTTCATTTGGCGTCCTTGGACTCTATGACGATCTTCGTAAAACATTCGGTTTCAAAAGAGCAAATTTTTGGGGGATTCGCGCAAGATTCAAATTTATAGCACAGTGGGTTCTGGCATTTATTATTGCATCTACCCTATATTTTTCCCTTGGTATTGATATTGTCAACGTAAGATTTTTTGATGTTATGAGTTTAGGTTATTTTTATATCCCATTTGCCGCATTTGTGATTGTCTCATTTACAAACGCCGTAAATATTTCAGATGGCTTGGATGGGCTGGCATCAGGGCTGCTTTTAATTTGTATCACTGCATTCCTTGTAATATCCGGAGCAATTTTAGACACAACATTATCTGTATTTTTGGGTCTTTGGATAGGTGCGCTCATTGCCTTTTTATACTTTAATATCTGGCCGGCTCGTATTATTCTTGGTGATGTCGGAGCCCTCTCATTCGGTGCGACTTTAGCTGTTGCCGGCTTGATTTTGGGAAAACCAATTGCATTAGTTCTGATTGGGGGCATGTTTGTTGTAGAGGTAGCATCATCTGCTGCACAGCTTCTGTCAAAAAAAATTCGCGGAAAAAAATTATTTGAGGTTGCACCACTACACCTTTTAGTCCAACACAAAGGTTGGGAAGAGCCAAAAATCGTATCCCGTTTCTGGCTGGCGCAATTAATTTTAGCAGTGCTGGGTCTTTGGCTATCATTTAAAAAATGATTTCGGCCTCATTAAATCTAATTTAATAATGACTAGCAGAAAAAAAGTTATTGTTTTAGGTCTCGGTATCGAAGGTTTATCACTAGTCAAATATTTTTCCAAAAATTACGAAGTATCAGTTTTTGATGAAAAAGTAGAAAGTGATATTGAAAAACAAGCAACAGAAGCAGTCAAAGGATATGGTGCTAAGCTTTATTTAGGCAATATAAAAAAGTTACCGAAATTTGATATTATAGCCCGTTCCCCAGCAGTTAGGCCAGATTATCCACTGATTTCAAAATTAACAAAAAAAGGGTCTTTATTAACCAGTGCTACAAAAATATTTTTCAACATATGCAAAGGAGAAATAATTGGAGTTACAGGCACCAAAGGCAAAGGTACTACCTGTACTCTAATCTATAAGTTGTTAAAAACTCAATACAATAATGTTCATCTTGCGGGCAATATTGGTATCCCCATGCTGGACATATTGCCTAAAATTAAAAAGTCTTCCAAAGTCGTTTTAGAACTTTCCAGTTTTCAATTAATGGACTTGGGAAAAAGTCCCCACATTGCTGTAGCTTTAATGGCTACATCAGAGCATTTAAACTGGCACAAAGATCAAAACGAATATTTAAAAGCAAAAAGTAACATTTCAAAGTATCAAAATACAACCGACTATGCTGTAATCAATGCCGATTTCCCAAAATCAATAAAGCTCACAAAAGAAACAAAAGCAAAAAAATATTTTTTTTCAACCACAAAAGAAACAAATGGTGTATACGTAAAGTCAAATAACATTATATCAGCTATCGGTGAACAAGAGCGAGTCTGTACAGCTACAGAAGTTCTTCTTCCTGGCAGACACAATTTGCAAAACGTTCTTGCAAGTTGCACTGTTGCAAAAATCTATGGCATAACTAGCAGCAATATACGAAAGGTTTTAAAAAATTTTAAAGGATTGGAACACAGACTGCAGCTTGTAGCCACAAAAGAAGGTGTAAAGTATTACAACGACTCATTCTCTACAATACCCGAAACAACAATTGCAGCAATGGAAGCATTTAATGGTCCTAAAATTTTAGTCCTTGGTGGATCCTCAAAAAATTCTGATTTTAGAAAATTAATTAATAAAATCGAAACTACTTCAACAGTAAAAAACATAGTCCTTATAGGAAAGGAGAGTATCAGGATAAAAGGTTTAATCAAAGATGACCGAACGAGAAAAAAAATAATAACAGGGCTGAATTCAATGGCAGAAGTTGTTACAAAATGTAAAAATTTATCAAAATCTGGAGATATCGTATTGCTTTCCCCCGCTTGTGCATCTTTTGATATGTTCAAAAATTATAAAGATCGCGGAAATCAGTTTATAAAAGCAGTCAACCTATTATGAGAGTTGATCAAGGAAGGTTACGGCTAAAATCGCAGCGCAAACAGTTAGACATGCCGCTTGTCATTTCAACTGCCGCACTTATTTTAATTGGTTTAATAATAATATATGACGCTTCTGTGGTTGCAGCTTACCGTGATTTTAACGATAAATTCCATTTTTTTGCTAACCAACTAATATGGGCAATGGTCGGTACTTTTTCATTAATTTTCTTCACTTTTTTCGATTACAAAAAAATTATAAAGATTGCACCTTATATATTCTTGGCAAGTTTCATATTATTGCTTCTTGTACTCGTACCATTTATAGGTACAGAAGTTTTGGGGGCAAGGCGTTGGATAAATATAGGTACTTTTACTTTTCAGCCATCGGAATTTGCCAAACTTGCTGTTGTTTTTTATGCAACTTATATAATTTCAAAATTTGAAAATTTCAAAATGCGCTTAAAGGATACTTTAATTGTTTATTTTTTACCAATATTTTTTGTTATGTTGTCAGTTGTTATTCAACCGGATTTAGGCACGGCACTTATTTTTTTTGGCGTTGCTGCCATAATATATTTTACAGCCGGAGCTCCCATCATTCACTTTTTACTTACGGCACCCTTTTTAGTGCTGGCAGTCATAGGTGCAATAATTACTCACCCTTACAGAATAGAACGTATAAAAGCTTTTTTAGACCCAAGCTACGATCCACAAGGATCCTCATACCATATTAATCAAATAATCATTGCGCTGAAAACTGGCGGCCTATTTGGAGTAGGTCTAGGTTCATCAAGGAGTAAATTTGAGTTCATTCCCGAAGTCCATAGCGATGCTATATTTGCAGTTGTAGTCGAAGAAGTAGGTCTAGTTGGTGCACTAATACTTATATCAATATTTATTTTTTTAATAACAAGAGCAATAAAAATTGCCAGAGAATCATACGATTATGAAAGTAAAGTTTTAGCAAGTGGCATAGTGGCGCTCATTGCCACGCAAACTCTTATTAATCTTTCAGCCATAGTTGCCCTAATACCCCTCACGGGCGTTCCCCTCCCTTTTATTTCCTATGGAGGCTCATCTCTTTTTGTGACATTAACTGCCATAGGTATCTTACTAAATGTAAGGAGACAATCATGAAAAAAGTTTTAATCTGCGGCGGTCACCTAACACCTGCGCTAGCAGTTATAGAACAGTTGAAAAGAGAAAAGATTGAAATAATCTTTATCGGTCGAAAACATTCGATTGAAGGTTCGAAGAATCTCTCAACAGAATTTGTAAAAATTAAAGCTCTAAATATTAAGTTTTTACCACTTTTAACAGGCAGACTTCAAAGAAAAATCACCACCCATACGTTTATCTCAATCATTAAAATTCCAATAGGTCTGCTTCAAAGTTTTATTTATCTTCTTCTCAACAAGCCCAATGTGGTTGTTTCTTTTGGGAGCTATCTTTCAACCCCGGTTGTCATTTCTGCATGGCTTCTGGGTATACCATCCATAACCCACGAACAAGCAACAAAGATTGGTATCGCCAACAAAATAAATTCTCTCTTTACTCGCGAATTTTACTCTGCTTGGCAGCTGCAAGGATTAGACAGTCGCTCAGTAATTGGCAACCCTACTAGGCTTTGCATTTATCAAAAATCAGCAAAAAATAAACGTATACAACAATTTCTAAAAACTAATAAAAAAATTCTCTATATTACGGGGGGAAATTTAGGCTCTCACTATATTAATAGAATAATTTTTGAAAGCCCAAAGAGGTTAAAAGAATATAAGATTATCCATCAACTTGGTAATGCAAATTACAAAGGAGATCACCAGACGGCAGGAAAAATTAATGATTCAAACTATTTTGCCCTTCCTTATATAGAGGACTCGGATATAGGTGCAGTTCTCAACTGCGCACATATTGTTGTATCAAGGTCTGGCGCCAATACTATCTGGGAACTCGCGCTCCTTAAAAAAGTTTCGCTTTTAATTCCCTTGCCATTTGCAGGTGCAAAGGAGCAGGAACATAATGCAAAGGTGCTGGAAGAAGCTGGTTCAGCTCTCATAATTCATCAAAAAAATCTAACACTCCAGACCTTGGAATCTGGCCTAAAAGAGATTAGTGCCAATTATGCAAAATACACAAAGAACGCGCACAATTTTTCTGGCAAGCTTAAAAAAGACGCAGCAACTGTTCTTAAAAATCATATTCTTAAATATCTGAAAAATGCTTAAAAAAGTCTTTTTTTTAACCCTCGTCTTAATCCCACTCACATTAGGTTTGTATGTACTCAAAAGCTTTACAAAACTAAAAACGCTCGAAATTAAAGGTGGAAATACTTGTATAAACCAATCAGAAGTTTATAAAAAAAATAAAATTCTCAATCAGAACCTATTCATATTGTCAGAGGAGCTACTTGAGGAGAAAATAAAAGAGGAATTTCCTTGCACGACAGCTGTAAAAGTTACAAAAGACTTTCCTTCCACCATAATTGTTAATGTGCAAACTTCCGAGGTTATAGTTGAGATATCAGACAAGCCCTTCAGTCTCACAAGTGAAGGTTTAGTTACTAAAAGCCAAAGTGGCAATAACCTCCCAAAACTTTTTTTGCCACAAGAGGTAACTGTCGAAGAAAATAAGAAAATCGGAAGCGAAAAAGTCCTATTCGCCTTAAGGCTTCTAAAAGGTCTTTTAAAATCGGATTTTACTCCGACCCAAGTAAGATTTATAGACGACATAGATATTATTGTCTATAGCCAGACAGAAGCCAAAGCAATTTTTACAACGACCAAAGACCCCAATGTTCAGGTTGACTCTTTACAGTCTGTCTTGGCAAAAGCTAAAATAGATGCGTCAAAAATCTCACAAATTGATCTGCGCTTTAATAAGCCCGTGATTACTTACAATAAATAATGTCTAAAGATAAAGTAATAGTTGGCATAGATGTTGGCTCCACGAAAATTACGACCATTATCGCATCTATCCAAGAAGATGAAACTCCAAATATCATCGGTGTATCTTCCTCTTCCGCTGGGGGTCTGAGAAAAGGTCAAGTTGTAGATATCGATGAAGCAGTAGCTAGCATAACGCAGTCGCTCGAAAGTGCAGAAAGGATGGCAGGTTACTCAGCAGGCTCAGCTTTTGTTTCGGTTGACGGTGTACACATAGAATCACAAAACTCCAAAGGAGTTGTAGCAATTTCGAATCCCCAAGGGGAAATATCAGCAGAAGACATTACTCGTGTAATTGAAGCAGCGCGTGCAATTTCACTACCGTCTTCAAAAGAAATATTACATGTTATCCCAAGGTATTTTATTGTTGATTCCCAAAGCGGCATTAAAGACCCAATTGGCATGAACGGCGTGCGCTTGGAAGTAGAAACACACATTGTCACTGGCGCTACAACTGCTCTCAGAAACATAGCCAAATGCGTTTCTCAAGTAGGCGTAAATGTGGAAGGTATGGTTTTTTCGGGACTGGCTTCATCGTATTCGGTTCTGTCAGACACGGAACGTGAACTTGGAGTTGTGTTGGTGGATTTTGGTGGAGGCACAACTGATGTTGCCATATTCATAGACGGTGCACCTGCACATTGCGCTGCTCTGCCAGTAGGAGCCAGAAATGTCACCAATGATTTGGCAATAGGTCTCAGGATCTCACTCGAAAGTGCAGAAAAGATTAAACTGGCGCTTTCCAAACCTCCCAGAACAGCAGTAGAACCAGATGAAAACGGTAAGGCTCATGATAAAAAAGAGTCAGATAGCCTGGATATTTCCGGACTTTCAATAGAAGAAGACCTGAAGTTAGTTTCCAAAAAAACATTAACAGACGGTATTATCAAACCAAGACTTCGAGAAATTATCAACATGGTGAAATTGGAATTACAAAAATCTGGTTACGCAGGACTTACCCCCTCCGGAGTAGTTTTAACAGGTGGTGGAGCGCAGACCGCTAACTTTGTGGAAATTGCCAGACAAGAGCTTGGCATGCCGGTACGCCTTGGTGTCCCGCAAGGGGCCAAAGGCCTGATAGACGAGATATCTACACCAGCCTATGCTGCCGGCTTAGGGCTTATTATTTACGGATCAAGTTTCAGCCAGGAAAATGTACGTTTGCCACTTGTTGGTAGAATAGAAATTAAAGGTGTTATGGCCAAAGGCATAAGTCTTATAAAATCACTTCTCCCATGAGCTAAAACTCTTGCAAATAAACAGCCCCTGTGTTAAATTGTGCAGGCTTTTAGCACTAACTTCATGATTCCATGTTAATTAAACCCGATGTCAACAGATTCGCAAAAATAAAAGTGCTTGGAATCGGCGGCGGTGGAACAAATGCCCTAAATTCCATGATTACTCAATCACAAATTCAAGGTGTAGATTTCGTCGCTATCAACACTGATCAACAGCATTTACTTGCATGTCACGCTCAGACAAAAGTGCAGATAGGTGATGGCTTAACCAAAGGCCTAGGTGCTGGTGCGAATCCAGAATTAGGTAAGAAGGCGGCCGAAGAGTCCCTTGAGCGAATAAAAGATGTTGTAACCGGAGCTGACATGGTTTTTTTAACATATGGTTCCGGTGGTGGAACAGGTACCGGAGCTGGCCCGGTAATTGCCGAAATGGCAAAAAAACTTGGTATTCTTACAGTTGCAGTAGTTACCAAACCATTTGGTTTCGAAGGCACAAGAAGAATGATAGTCGCAGACGAAGGTATAGATGCACTCAGAGACAAGGTCGATACTCTTATCGTAATCCCCAACCAAAAACTTTTGGAAGTTGTTGACAAAAATGTGTCGCTTCTCGAAGCATTCAAGCTTGCAGATTCAGTACTTTCACAAGGAGTACAGGGAATCTCCGATATTATAGTAATGCCTGGTTTAATCAACGTAGATTTTGCAGATGTTAAGGCGATCATGATCAATGCCGGTTCGACTTTAATGGGCGTCGGCACGGCATCCGGTGAAAACAGGGCAGCGGCAGCGGCTAGATCGGCTATCGCATCACCACTTCTTGATGCATCAATAGATGGTGCCAGAGGAGTACTTTTTAATATCACTGGCGGATCAGACATGACCATGAGTGAAGTTGATGAAGCAGCCAAAGTTATCACGACCCAGGCAGACCCGGATGCGCAGATAATTTTTGGTGCAGCAATAGACGAAAAGTTAATTGACCAGGTTAAGGTAACAGTTGTGGCAACAGGTTTCGACGAAACTAGGAGAAAGTATGTACAGATTACACCTCCAGACCTTTCGATGATGCCACAAAGTCAACAATCAGACGACCAAATCGATAAGTCGCCTACTAACGGCCAGATAGATGATGACGAATTCGACGTTCCCACATTCCTGCGTCAGATAAGATAACTTCTGTTTAAGTTTCCAAAGTAAGTAAAAGACTGAAGGGTGCTAACAATATATAGCACGATTCCCTTGTCATAACAGGCAATAGGGGAGTTTGGTACTTGCGGAACTCGTTGTTCCAATAGGCTAATCGCTTGAATTAAGAGAAGAAAATTGCTAGAATAATAGCTACATTCCTCGCAAGAATCCTTCTCAGCCGCAAGTTGCTCCCCGAAAGGGAGCATGCATATTTCAGAAAAGGACTTCAAGTCTTTTATAACTGTAAAACAGAACTTGGCACCACAATCCGTGAGGCATTGTTTAAGTCGTCTCGGCATCATCAACAGGTGGTTTGCAGACAAAGACCTGAACAAAGACAATGTCGAGAAGTTTTATATGGAGCTTAAAGCCAAAGGCTTAAAAAATAATTCTCTCAATACTTATCACACAACATTCAGTCAGATTAGAAATTACTGCCTAGATAGAGGGCTTCCAGCCGATTTCTATAGCGGCTTTAAGGCATACAAGAAGACAAAACCGGACATACTTGTTTTTACCCCAGAAGAAATTGAAAAAATAATAAGCACAGAACTTACTTACGGAAAGTTTTACGGCAAAGATGTTTCTTTCTTAAACTTCAGGTACAGAACGCTCACTATGTTTCTTGCATATACAGGTTGCAGATATTCAGAAGCAGCAGACCTCCAGATAAAGCGGCTAGATTTGTCTGCTGGAAGGGCCATTTTTATAAATACTAAAACAAACGAAAATAGGCCTGCCTATATAACTGAACCGCTTAAATCAAATCTTATGCAACTAGTAGATGGTAGAACTCCAGATGAATTTGTTTTCAGAAACGCAGTCGAAAAGCACATTCATGTCTCTGACTATAGTGCAGACCTGAAAAGGCGTGCTAGGACTGCTGGTGTTACCAAAAGAACATTTCCACATAACTTCAGGCACACTTATATAACACTTATGCTCGAGGCGGAAGTGCCAATAACAGAAGTGGCATCACTTGTTGGTCACAAGGACATCCAAACCACATACGATACATATATGCATCTCGCGGATAGGACTTTGCAGAAAGCTGCCATGAGGCACCCGCTAGTTAGGAGAAATGTAAACCCAGCAGAAATAGTAAAAACTGTCAAAGAAACCCTTGAAAGTCTTCACCTAGAGAACGACGCAAGGTTTACCTTCAGCCTTTCAGAAACATCGAACGGATTGCAGTTTTCTCTTCAAACAAAGAACGAATAGGGGACTGAATCAGTTATAATTCAATCCCCTTTCTCAGCTCGCAAGCTACTCCGCCTGAATTCCTCGCAAGAATTAATTGGGTAGCTTTTCCTGTTCTATTAACAACTCCAAGGCCCGTTCGGTAAATGTTTTAAGCGTCTCTCGCTTTTTTACTGCCTCAAGTTTGGCAACCTGATGCAGTTCTTTGTCTATTCTTATTTGCTTGGTTTGTTTTATGTCGATTTGTCGATTGTTCATGTTATTTCGGAGGGCCCCTAGAACCTTCCCTCCCTCGCTCCCTCTGGGAATATACATAGTTAAATTAGCTATATATATCTTGCTGCCACCCAGAATCTTGTCTGGGTCAAAGGCTGCACATTCCCGTCGGTCGCTTCGGTCGGTCGCCACTAATCTTCAGCTAGTTTTATTTTTAGTCGCCTAACTACTCGTAGCGGTCGAGCCCTCTGCGACAATAAAAAAACACCGGGACGAAATGAATTTCTTCATCTCGTTTTGCCAGTGTTTGGGTCGAAAAATGCTTTCTCGACTTAAATCGACTATAACTCAAATCGACACAAATGTCAAGTTTAGCCTATTCGGACAACATAATTGTAATAACTTACAGACCATGAAAGAGGTTATTAGTTTTAGCAGAAACACTTGAACAGATTTAAGGATTTCTGTACCTTTAATGTGTCGAAATACCTCCCATATATCTCTATATAGTTTATGAACTATGTATTATCTCTTATACATAATATATATTATGATGCGTGTGCCTAGAGCGTCGCCATCTAAATTAAAAAAGGTACTAAACTATCAAGGACTAACCGACCAGTTCTTGTTATAATCATTACACCTCTATGAATATCTCTGATTTAAAACTTTTTGCAGAAAGCAACGATATAAAAATGGCAAATCAGAGCACAATTGCATCGGAAGCAGCAGACATTATTACGAAACGATATAACTACAGCCTTGATGCTATTAAAATTAACTTTGATAAGCTTTTGTATGAAACAGAAAGAGAAACTTACAAAGTTTATTTGAAATATCAGAAGGAATACGGGAAAAAAGTATTTGACAAATTCACAGCAGAGTTAATAAAAAACAAAGAATTAAAACAACTCGGAGAAGTTGGTGAAGTTTTAGGTAATTATTTCGAAGTTTTTGATAAGTTTTTTCTTTCTTTAGCACAATCTAGGAAAGCCCGAGCTGGTAAGTCTTTTGAGGCTATACACAATGCATTATTTAAAGAACTGTCTTATCCATTCGATGAACAAAGGGTGATAAACGGAAAGCCAGATTTCATTATGCCCTCATATGACCATTACATGAATAATGCACCAGACTGCATTATCTTTACTGCAAAAAGAACGCTAAGAGAAAGGTGGCGACAAATTGTAATAGAAGGTACTAGAGGTTTGGGCTTTTTTCTTGCGACAATCGACGAAAACATAAGTGCAAACCAAGTCTTAGAGGCACACAACAACAGAATCTTCATAGTCTGTCCAGAAATAATTAAGAAGGAAAAATATTCAAATGCAATTAATGTATTAAGTTTTACCCAATTTTTTAAAGATTATCTTGACCCAGCATTAGCAAGATGGAAAAGGAATGAGATAGTTTCATAAATATGAAGAAGAAGTTCACATTCATTGATTTATTCGCCGGAATAGGAGGGACTAGAATTGCATTTGAAGGTGCTGGAGGTGAATGTGTATTTACTTCAGAGTGGGATAAGTATTGTCAATTTACATATCTGGCAAATTTTAAGGAGAAACCACATGGTGATATTAGAGTAATTGATGAAAAAAACATTCCAGACCATGACCTGCTCTTAGCAGGGTTTCCATGTCAGCCATTTTCAATAGCAGGCGTTTCTAAAAATAAAAGCTTGGGCAGAGCCCACGGTTTCAAACATGTTAAGCAGGGAAATCTTTTTTTTGACATTGCAAGGATAATTCTTGAAAAAAGACCAAAAGCATTTTTACTCGAGAATGTAAAAAATCTTAAAACTCATGACAAAGGTAACACATTTAAGGTTATAAGTGAGACATTGGATAGCCTTGGGTATGAGACTTTTGTTGAAGTATTGGACGCGAAATCTTATGTACCGCAACACAGGGAAAGAATTTTTATTGTGGGATTCCGAAAGGAAATAAGTAAAAGTATTAAATTCAATTTTCCAAAATCTCATAAACGAAATAAAAACTTAAAAGATATACTCGAAAAAACCGTTGATAGTAAATATACCCTGTCGGATAAGCTCTGGAATTATTTACAAAATTATGCAAAAAAACACAAAGAAAAAGGTAACGGATTTGGTTTTGGTTTAATTGACCCCGAAACGGATGATATTACTCGAACGCTAAGTGCTAGGTACTACAAGGATGGTTCGGAAATTTTAATTAGGCAGAAAAATAAGAACCCACGAAGGCTTACACCTCGAGAGTGTGCACGATTAATGGGATTTGACGACAGCTTTAAAATAGCAGTTTCGGACACGCAGGCATACAAGCAATTCGGCAATGCTCTTTGTGTGCCTTTGGTAAGTTCTATAGCAAAAGAAATGATTAAAGGTTTAAACTCTTATGGAATTATAAAAAATTATGGACAAACTGACGACTCAAGAAAGAAGCTGGAATATGTCCAGAATCAAATCAAGAAATACAAAGCCAGAGATGAAGCTGAGAAGATTTCTCCACAAGTCAGGCTACCGATATAGAATACATTACCCCATTACTGGTAGGCCAGATATCGCCTTTCCATCAAAACAAATAGCTCTATTCATTCATGGTTGTTTTTGGCATCAGCATGGTTGCAAAAACTCAGTGATTCCCAAAACCAATACAGATTTCTGGATGCATAAATTACAATCAAATGTTGAACGAGACTCAAAAGTTACGAAACTGTTAAAAAAAGACGGTTGGACTGCTTATACCTTATGGGAGTGCGAACTTGAGGAACGATTTGAACATGAAGCAGGAAGGTTGGTGAAAAAATTACACAATCGATAAAATGGGCATTCTTTTTTACCCTGTAGTATAATTTTCACGCCTAATGACGATAACAAAATCTGAATACTTATTATTTCTTAAACATCCAGCTTGGCTGTGGCTTAAAAAACATGCCAAAGACAAATTACCAGCAACATCTGCAGAACTGCAAAGACTTTTTGATTTGGGACATGTTTTCGAGACATACGCTGAAAAACTTTTTCCCAATGCAATAAAGTTAGGTTTTCGAGAATATCAGGAGTATTTGGACCTTCCCACCAAGACAGTTGAACTTCTGAATAATGGCGTAAAAACTATTCTGCAAGGAAGAATTGAAATCAATAATCTAACATGTATTTTCGATTGTTTAGACAAAGTTGGTAAGGATGAATTTGACTTGATAGAAATTAAGGGAAGCACTTCAGCGAAACCCGAGCATCATTTAGACCTCGCATTTCAGCTTCTTGTTATAGAGTCTGCCGGTTACAAGGTAAGGAACATTAAAATAATCCATGTAAACAATGCTTTTATAAGGAATGGTGAAATATCTCCTGATGAAATAACTACTGTTACCGATGCTACCAAAGAAGTGCGTGCCTTGGAAGAATTTACAAAGACAAGCATTAAAAAGGCATTTGAGATAATCAATTCTGACATCATGCCAAGTTTATCGCCTCGACACGCCTCAACAGGTGCACTAAAAGAATGGATAGAAATTCATTCATACATAAACGGGGGGTTGCCAAGTCACCATGTTTATAATATTTCATCCCCAAACCCCGCCGCATTAGGTGAGCTTGAAGACCTGCATATAGAAAAGATTGAAGATATTCCAGATGATTTCAACCTTAGTGCAAAGCAAAGATGGCAAGTAATTGCAAATAAGAGTGGGAGGCAAACAGATAAGAAGAAAATTAAGGAGTTTATAAAATCAATTGAATATCCGCTTTACTTCTTAGATTACGAAACTTTAGCAGGAGTAATTCCACCGTTCGATGGATTAAAACCATATGAGCAATTACCGTTTCAGTATTCTCTGCACATTTTAAAAAAAAGAGATTCAAAGCTGGAGCACGAGGAATATTTGCATACCGATAGCACTAACCCTTTGCCTCAACTTTTGAAACAATTAAAAAATGATATTGGAACAAAAGGAACAGTCTTAGTGTGGAACGAATCTTTTGAAAAAAGATGCAATGACTTGATGGCTATGCTTGCTCCAGAATATGCTGACTTTTTAAAATCAGTTAATGCAAGAATTATTGACTTAATGAAGCCATTTGCTAAAGGATGGTTTGTAGACAAAGAATTTAGGGGGAGCTCATCTATTAAAAAAGTTTTACCAGCCTTGGTTAACAAATTATCTTACAAGGAGTTGTCAATTAGTGAAGGAGGCTTAGCTCAATCCATATGGATGGATACTTTTTTAAATGGGGAGAACACACAACAGAAAGAAAAAATTGCGAGTGACCTTCGGGAGTATTGTAAGACTGATACTCTCGCAATGTTTGAAATCTACAAACTGCTTAAAAATTTTTAAACCAGTCCTCGTCAATCGTTACTACTTCTTCTGTTCTCACAAAGATACCTAAACCAAGCTCCTTCATTTTCTCGACCAGCTGCTCTCCATCAACCAAGTCAATAGGGGTTGAACCATCTCTCGATGCTTCAAGTTTAGCGTCCCTTGTGAATGAGCCTGTTGTAATTAGCAAACCTTTATCAGCTCTACCCACCATTGTTCCTTTAAATTCTCTTATTTGTTGAGAGGTAACAGTTCCTTGGTATCTCTTACACTGAAAGATTACTTTGAAGCTAAGAAAACCTCCAATTCTTACAATGCCAGTCCCGTCAATTCCACCATCACCTGATTTTCCTGTCACCTTAACTTGAATGAAACCAGCTTCCCTCAAAACTCTCTGGCAAAGCCGTTCAAATTCTGAAGGGTCAAGGGACTTTAAAATCTCTAAGAGCTCATCTTGCCAATCAGGTTGTTTTGTGTCTGATTTTCCAGTTTCTTGTACTTCATCATCAACTTCTGTTTTGTCAATATTTTTGACTGTTTTATTAACCTCATCCTTGTCAACAGATTTCGTTTCTACACCCTTGCTAGTTAAAGACCAGACACCTCTCGAAGAATTTTCAAGTAGACCAAATCTTTTTAGATAATTCCTCGCCCATGCAAGCCTGTAGCTAAGTTTAGTTCTATTGCCTCTATGAATCTCACTAATTTCTGCATCACTAAGTTTTAAGATTTCTGCAACTTTTTCCTCAAGTTCAGAAACAGAAGCAGAGTTACCAAGTTCGTGTAACGCCTCAAGTAAAGGATTAAATAAACCATCATATTTAGGTACAGTCATAATATTATTTTACAATAAATATCCCTTCAGTGTGTTCTAAATAATTTATTTTATAGCAGAGTTTGGGTTTAAAAAATTATAATAAGGTTACATGAAACCTACTGAAGTGATGAGCACACTCGCAAACCCTTGGAAAAAATACAATGAGTTTTTTGACAAAGGCTGTAGGAATATTTGGGGACTTTCTCCTGTCATAAAATTTACTTACCTATATTTCGGCCTATTTATCCCTTATTTTTTTGTCTCCACGATTTTTCCGCAGGGAATCCAACAAGCAGTAGAGTCGATTTTTACAATCGGGACTATTTTGATTTTAGGCCTTTGGGCACTTTATATGCCGGTTCTTGCTGTTATTACTTTTATGCGGGGAGTTAAAAAGGTTAAGCATAATACTAATGAATTTCGGAAAGTGATTCGCAAGAAGCCTTGGAAGATAACACCAAGAAAACTATACACGAAACCTCATCCATTACCTTTTTTGTATGCAATTTATTTAAAAAACGAACTGATTGATTTTTTCGACTGGTGTACCCAATTCCCGCCATTTAATTTAATCAACCAAGACGGAATTAAGTACCCGCTTACAATGAAACTTCGCCATAACTCAAGACACATTGAAGGGTTATTGGCTGATTTGAATGCACCACTTAAATTCGAAAGTTACGAGATTAACATGCAAAACACGGTTTATAAATTTAAGTTTTATGAGAAAGTAAAAAATATAGATAAAACAATTAATAAGTTAGAAAACGCCTTAAAAAAATCTGAATACTATATTCGGGAAGAGGATGGATTGG
>CAZBKB010000006.1:0-16052 GCA_964492425.1 uncultured Gammaproteobacteria bacterium
TATATGATCGATGCAAACAAAACTCTCAGCGGAATTCACGAAAGGCTCGCGCGCGCACAAACCGAACATGAATCATCAAGCTCTACCAATAAATCACCCAATCAGGAGAAAAAAGTCGAAGAATCCCCTGGGGGGAGTCAACCACAGCAAGCAGAAGTGGCGGCCACTCAACAACCACAAAAACCTAAAAAATTAACCCCAAATCAAATAAAAAAACAGCTTAAAGCAAATCTAGCTGCTGGCCAATCCAAAAAGAATATCAAATTACTCCGGCAAACAGGGGCTCTTATGCCAGCAGCCCCAACAGTAAAAACGCCCCAACCATTTACCGCACAACCTTCACCCGAGATTACACCCCAAGCCTCATCATCAACTCAACCTTCAGCCACCCAACCTACAGAACCTGTTAAACAGGGTATCGGAGTAACGCGTTGGGTCGCCTCAAAAGCAGTAGGTGCAACCGCCCAAGTTGTAGAGTTTACAGGCAAAATCATACGGTATGCGGGTAAGGGGATTCAAATCGTTGGTAGATCGATCGCGACAACTTTAGGCTCCATACCTTATGTTGGAATACCATTTAAAGCACTGGGTATCGGGATAAATGGTGCCGGTAAAGGGATTGAGGGAGCGGGAAAGAGTATTGAATCTATTGCAAAAGGTATTGGAAAAATAAAACAAAGACTCCAAATGCTAAAAAGTGTGAAACTACTTGCCGCAGGCACCCCGGCTGGAGCGGCTATAGCACTTGCTTTGCGTTTTAAACAACTAAAAAGGTTAATTGCAGCAGCCATCGCAGGCCTACTTCTACTACTTTATCTTCTCTGGATCAAAATGCTTGGAATGCTAGCCGGCCTCGCAATCGGCCTGGTCACCGGCGCCCCACTGCTTTTAATACCCGGCGTGGGGCCATTTCTATATGCAGGATATGTAGGCTACTGGGCATATAAAGGTTTAACAGACCCTCTCGGAACCATCCACTTAGCCACTCACCCGATGGAACTTATAACCCGTCCACTGAATTGGGCCAGGGATCAACTAAGTAACCTTGGCGAGGCAACCAAAGGAGGCGTTGAGAGTGCAGCGGGAGGCATTGGTAATGCAGTAAGTGGGGGTTTAAGCGCAGTGGGTAATTTCATCACAGGCACGGCATCGGCACTCTGGGGAGGACTAACCGGGACAATCGGCGGTGCAGTAACCACAGCCGGCTCTATTGCAGGTAATTTCTTCGGTTATCTTGCGGGTGCCGGCAGCTCCATCACCGGTAATGTAATCCCCGTTGCGGTCGGCGGCAGTGTAGTAAGTGTAGCCGGTGCAACAGTTATTGGAACCATCATCACCAATTCTGCTTTTTACACACCGACTCTCGACCCAACTGAACAATTCTTCCCGCCCGGCCAAAACGAACTATTCACAATCACCAAAACAGCAGATAAAAATAACATCCCTAATCCAGACATTCTAGAAACAACCCCTGTAATATTTACAGTCACGGTCACAGCAACCCAAAACCTCACAAATTTGCAAATAACCGACCAAACCACCGCATCAAACGGAAGCACGCTTGGAATCGGCGCAAACACCTGCCAGCAAGGTAACTTACCGACATCTATTGCATCAGGATCAAACTGGACTTGCACACTCACCGTCAACGTCAACGTCGAGCAAAGCGATACTACCGTCACCAATTCTGCAACATTTACAGCAAGTTCGGAGGACGGTTCCAAAACACATGATTCAACTGCTATTTCAACAGTTATAGTGGGTAGCGTACCATCTGGCTGCCCAAAAAATTGGCCAACTACCGGACCAATAACCCAAGGCCCGGAAGGGGTATTTTCCCATGCCGACGGTGCATTCTCACCGGAAGGCTATGAAGCAATTGATATAGGCAAACCGGACGAGGTATATGGCGACCCGGTAAAGTCGACCATTGCGGGTAAGGTCGTGAACATTTGGAGCAAAGCCGACAACCCGGATAATGATAAAAGGATAGAAATTCAACCATTTAATTGCCCGGGTTTGAGTTTTGTTGCTTTCTGGCACAATTCATCGCTTAACGGCTTAAAAGTCAATGACACGGTGAGTTACGGTGACCTTATAGCAGGATCTGGTGCCTATAAAAATGATGACGGTTCCCAAGCCGAACATCTCCATTACCAATTCAATGCCTCAGGTGACAGGTCATTCCCTATACAAGAACCTTATGTACCAGACGATAGTTACGGCAGAACTTGCAGTAATACTAGTGGTTGTGGGGTAACAGCAACAATATTATGAGCCTAACTTCTACATCAGAATTTATAAAAAAATACTGGTGGGTGCCGTTTCTTTTCATATTGGTATCAACACTTCTATTCTTGGTTTATTTGAAATTCACAAGTAAACAAACCAAAAACCCCGCTCCACTGGAACACGTCGAGGTTCTCGACCTACCAATTAATATCAAAACCTACACACAAGACGGCTTTGAGCCACCCAAAAATATACCCAAAACATTGCCAGTATACGAATCATCTACAGAGTTTGGGTTTCTTGACAGAGTCGATGAATTAATTAAAAAGTTCAATGTTGTCGGCGAGAGGCAAGAAAAAAATGACGGTTATCTTGGCAAGGGGGTTTTTATAAATGGCGAGACCGGACAATTGTATATATACAGCGATACAGTTACGCACTACCCACCCATCATCAGCTCTGGCCAGGAAGTCGGTTTCGACAAGGATAAGCTTGGCCAAACTGCAATAGACCACTTGGCCTCATATGGGTTAGTGGCTGATATTCCAAGCGCATACCAAGTAAGCTATTTCCATTTTCAAGGCGAAGAGTCTTACGAAGACCAAAACCCATCAGGCGCATCGTTAATAAATTTCAAGTTCCCGCAAAAAATTTCAGACTATGAAATAATCACGTCCGGAAAAACCACAACCGTCGAATTTAATAAGAGAAACCAGATTACAAGAACTAAAATAGTCGCCCAAAAAAAATTTTCCCCCTTAGATAAGTATCCAGTTATTAGTTACCAAAAAGCACTCGAATTACTAAGTAGTGGTGGTGGGTTTGTCATGTCTGCCAGTAGTGAAGGGGCAGATACTGCAACCAGTCCGAAACACAGAAATCTAAACTCAGCAAACCTAACAAGTGCATACCTCGCCTATTACGACCCACCAAGTGGAAAAACACTACAGCCGGTTTGGGTATTTGAGGCATCAAGTACAGTAAACAATTTACCTGTTATCATGAAAATTATGCTTCCGGCTATACCGCAATCACTTTTTACTGGATCTACCCAGCCCTAAACCTTATATTCCTTAAAACCTTTGCCCCAAAGCGCCTGTTAACACTGTCCACAAGCTCCTCAGAGCGCATATGGAGTTCCCCCGCGGCAACACTAGTGCAGACTATGGTTAGTACCCCATTTCTATACGTCGTAACCTTGATCTTTTTAACCAAATCCTCCGGATAATCCCTACACATCCGCCCGATAGATTCTTGGCAAATCTGCCGAATCCTCAGAGCCGACAAAACGTTTTCCGATTTACTATACCTAATTGAGGGACGAATCAATGTACCGACACGCTTGAACATAAGTTAGTTCATTGTCGGTAGTCGGTAGTCGGTAGTCAAGAAGTAGGGCTTTTCTGTTATCTGTAAACCGTTAACTGTGAACTGTGAACACTTAAATATCCGTCTTTAGTTTTGCAGTCTGACCGGCATAATTATATGGAAGAAAGAACTCGCACCTTTTGGACTCAACCTGCCTGGGTTTAAACTTTCGTTCATTTCAAAAACTACTTCTTCATCATCTATACTGGAAAGAGCCTCAAGGACATAGCGAAAATTAAATGCGATTTCTCCGCCTCCGCCTTCAATATGTGCTTCAACTTTTGAATCAGAGGACCCTATTTGTGCTGTGTTAGAAGATACTGCAAGAAAACCACTTTTCCCTTCAGTCGATATTTTAAATTTCACAATGTTCCCAGCATCTCTTGCAAATATGGCCGCAATTTTAATAGCCCTCATAAATTCCTCCTTTTTCAAAATTGCCTTTGTCGCAAAATTTGCCGGAATTAATTTTTCCCATTGAGGGTATGATCCCTCAATCAGTCTGGTTGTAAATTCCAAATTATCAATTTTAAATACGGCTTGCGTCAAATTATCCGAAATAACCATTTCTATATCTTGTTTACTCTCCCTGTCTCCACTTACTTCTGAAACCACTTTTGGAATTTCCCCCACAGATCTTGCTGGTAAAACAAACTTTAATCCAACAAACTCATTTTTTGTAGCTGCCACCTTACTGTTACCCAAACGAAAGCCATCAGTAGCAACCAGTGACAACCCACCCTTTGATCCTTCAAAAAACACCCCTGCCAATATTGGCCTGCTCTCATCCTGCGCCGCACAAAAAAATACCCTACTCACACTCTTTGAAAATTCACTTGCTCCTAAAACTATTTTTCGCCCACCATCGACCTTTGGTATGGCCGGAAACTCTTCTGGTGATATTGTTGCAAACCTTGCACTTGTCCCCCCCAGGGAAACCAATACTTCTTCCCCGAGCTTTTCAAAAGACACCTCTCCCTCCCCTAGTTGAGCAACAAATTCCACTAGGGCCCTTCCCAATACTGTTGTTTCTCCATCCCTTTCTCCCCTGCAACCAAGCTTAACCCTCATCGCTGTTTCCAGACTTGTCGTAACCATTTCAACACTGTTCCCGCTCACTTTAATAAGTGCGTTCGCCAAAATTGGCAAGCTTGACTTTATCAACATAGACTTTGTACCAAGCGTCAGTCCTTTAACCAAATCATCTTTAGATATTACAAACTTCATATTTTGGAGTCTCAATCGGTTGGCAGGGGCTGACTGGGATTATAGCATGTTAACAGCACTTAATAATAATATATATTTACATAAGATAATAGTATTAGTACTAGTAGTGTGGAAAAGTGGAAAAATAAGGACATACCAGGCCTGATTTTTGAGCAAAAAATCGTTGAAAAACTGGGGGAAAATCACCAAAGAAGAACATTTATCGTTTAAAACTAAACACCAAGCAATTCCTTAACTCTTAAAACATCATCACGAACACTGGGATTCCCCCTACAAACACCCCTAACCTTGTCAAAAGAGTGCATAACGGTGGAGTGATCCCTCCCTCCAAAAAAATCTCCAATAGCCTCATATGGAAGGTCGAGCAAGGTTCTCATCAAATACATCGCAACTTGACGTGCCCACACAACAGAAGACCTGCGCGAGGATCCCACTAAATCACTATATCTTGTCCTAAAATGTTTAGTTACAGCCTCAATGATCTTTCCTTGAGTGACTGTGCTATGGAATTGGTTTCCCCCAATATAACTTTTTAAAGAATCTGTCGAAAGCTGGCCACCAAGTCTCATTTGAGCAAGAACATTTGTTAATAAACCCTCCAACTCACGGGCTCCGCCGTGGCATTCATTGGCAATTAAATAAACAACATCATCAGCAAGAACTATACTTCTCTCCCTACACTTGGACTTTATAATGGCGGCCTTCATTTCCATATCCGGGAACCCTACATCCGCGCACATTCCACCCAAAAACCGACTCACCAACCGATCTTTTAATTTTCCAAGCTCTCTGGGATGTTTATCTGAAACCACAACAACCTGTCGCCCGGAAAGTACCAATTCATTAAATGTGTGGAAGAACTCATCCTGTGTACTTTCCTTACCGGCCAAAAACTGTACATCGTCAAAAAGCAGCAAATCAACACTCCTATATTTATTCCTGAAACCGCTCTGTGTGTGGTTGGCAAGAGACTCCAAATAACCATTGGTAAAATTCTCAGCTGTTGTATAAAGGATCTTCACATTTTCATATTTAATAAGGACTTCATTTCCAATTGCGTGAAGAAGGTGGGTTTTACCAACCCCTGTGGGTCCCCAAAAAACAAGAGGGTTATAAGCCTTACCAAGATTTGCCGCAACCTGGGTGGCAGCAAGATGGGCAATATTATTAGTTGGCCCCACCACGAAATTAGTAAAAAAATGTGCAGGGTTTAATGAATCGGTCCTTCTGCCGGTCGATATATACGAAGGGGCTAAACCGGAAAAAAGAGGAACCGGTGTGTTTACACTTTTAGTATTTTCTTTTTGTGAAACTATAAATACAATATCAAAATCACCATAGTTGTTATTGCGCAGCGTGTCATTTATAAAACTCATATAGCGCTTTTCTATCTGTTCTTTTAAAAAACCGCTTTTGACTCCAACCACAAGAATTTTCTTATCTCCACGAAGCTGGGAATCCATAACATAAGACCCCGAAAACCAGGTTTTATAACATGACGCCGTGACAGAAACCCTTAAGGCAGAGAGGACGTCTCCCCATACCTTTTGTCCATCTTTATTCGCAGAAAAGCTCTGCTTATTCGCAGAAAAGCTCTGCTTATTCGCAGAAAAGCTCTGCTTATTCATAGAAACCTCACATTAAAGAAAGGGCACGATAACCCAAATATTTTTGCAGCTGAAATTTTGAAGATTGGTTAACTTTTGAAGATCAAAAATTAAGTCCGCTATCCATAATTACAAATCTTTTCCACAGTTGTCAACATACCAAAATTTATTGTGTATAACACGCACAGTAGCCTAAAATCTATGTTCTTTATACTTGCAAATTACAAGTTCTTAGTATAATCTTTGCAATATGCCAAAGAGGACATATCAACCCAAAAAAAGAAAAAGGATTAAAAAGCACGGTTTCAGAAAAAGAATGAAAACAACAGGTGGGCAGAACGTTTTAAAAAGAAGGCGGGCAAAAAGAAGAGCCAAGCTCTCAGTTTAATGTTACCTAAAAAAAACCGCCTTAACCTTTCAGTACAAAGACCAAAAGGTGGTGTGAGGATGACGGCGGATGCTTTCGATATTATTTTTAAAGAAAGCAACGTCAAAAAGTGTGCTGTTATAATCACTAAAAAAGTCGCTAAAAAAGCTATAGACAGAAATAGGGCAAAAAGGTTAATAATGGAGGCATTTAGAGAGCAAGATCTAAAAGGAGAATTTATTTTTATAGTAAAAAGAAATATAAGAGATTTTAAAAAGCAGGACATAAATGAAATCATTGAAAAAGTCACCAAAAAAGTTGACGCTTAGATTAGCAAAGGCTATCTATTTTGCTTATCACAGCCTATTCCCCTCAAGTGTAAGAACCTGCAGGTTTGATCCTACATGTTCACGATACCTAGTAAAAGCTGTAGAAAAATATGGAGTTATAAAAGGCTTTTGTTTATTTACCAAAAGGCTTACCATGTGCCACCCTTTTTCGAATAGACCATTACTTGACCCAGTACCTTAATGAATATTTTTGACACATTACTCATAAACCCCATTCTAAATTTACTTATAGTCTTCTATGGCCTATTTAGTGCTGCAAATGTCCCAGGTGCTCTCGGACTGGCCATCATAATAATGACGGTAGTAATTAGGCTCGCTCTATGGCCTCTTACATCAACTCAACTAAAAAGCAGCAAAAAAATGGCCGAGCTAAAACCACACCTCGCAAAAATCAAAGAAACACACGGAGATGACAAAATGCGTCACCAACAAGAAGTTTCCAAGTTATACAAGGAACATGGTGTTAACCCCCTATCCGGCTGCCTTCCGCTGCTTCTGCAAATCCCGGTATTTATAGCCTTGTATCAGGTTCTTTTAAAATTTGTGAATCTTACAAATTCAGATCTGCTTGCAAACATAAATGACCGGATATATATTTCAGCGCTTAAACTTCAAGAAATACCCAACACATCTTTTCTTGGTCTCAACCTATCTTCAAAACCAAACGAATGGGCAAGTTTAGGGGTCTTCATTTTAATAATTCCAATCGCAACCGGCGCTTTGCAGTTTATTCAGTCAAAGATGCTTGTAACTCCTGAAAAGACTTCACCAAAAATAAAGAAGAGCAAGGAAAATAAAGAAAGCCTTGAAGATTCAATGTCTCAAATGCAGTCACAAATGACTTTAATTATGCCTGCTATGATTGCCTTTTTTTCTTATGGTTTTCCGGTTGGCCTTTCACTTTATTGGAATACATTTACAATAATTGGTATAGTTCAGCAATACAAAATTATAGGTGCAGGCACACTCAACAAATACCTGCCGGAAAAATGGAGGAAATAACAGCTAATTATTCTACTCCGCTTTGCTTCCAAAGACAAAGCAGAAAGGAAAACCGTGAAAGGACCAGCTAAAAAACAAAAACTTGATGAAAATCTTGTTGCCCAGAATGTTAAAGAGTTAATTGAAAAATTAGGCGTTTCGGCGACTGCAGAAATTTCCAAAATTGACGATAGTTATTTTGTAGAAATTGAAAGCGAAGATTCCTCTCTTCTGATTGGCAAGTATGGAACAAATATCGAAAGTCTACAATTTGTTCTTGCAGTCCGCCTCAAGTCTCAAACTCAAGACGATAATTTCGAGGTTTTCTTGGATATCGACAATTGGAGAAAAGAAAGAGAACAAAAACTCGAAAAAATGGCTCTCCAAATTGCTCAAAAAGTTGAAGAAACAAATAACGAAGAGCCTCTTTACAATCTCAAACCTTCTGAGCGAAGGGTAATTCATGCGCTTTTTACTAACCACCCCAAAATCACAACAGAATCGACAGGTGAAGGCCAATCGCGATATCTTGTAATCAAGCCCAGAAAGAGTTAAAAAATATCGCAGTAAGTGCGCTTATCTCATTTATTTTTTCAACTCTCAATTGCAACTCTGCCTATCCAGCTGAATAAATATTTCTTCACTGCCCATTCTTATGTTTTGGGAATACCAATAGACTATCGTGCTCCAGCACTATATCTGTCGGACATATTTATAAGCTTGGCAATTGTGCTCACACTAATAGAATACAGAGATAAATTAAGTCGTTTTATTGTAAAAAATATAGGTCTTATAATTCCTGCTTTGGCTTTGGTCATCTACTTATTTTTTAACTCAGCCTTCTCATCAAGCGATAAAGCGGCATCGATACATTTCACTTTCAAGATCGCAGAAATGATGCTCTACTTACTCGTTGCTATTCTTCTTCTATCACAAAAAAACATCAGATTAAGTGTCCAAAAAGTTCTTAAGTTTACGATCATCTGGCAAGCGGCAATCGCCATCCTGCAATTTACGACACAACAATCTTTAGGCCTTTACATTCTTGGCGAGCGGGCATTTGACGTAACTACTTCGCAGATTGCACAAATCAACTTGTTTGGCGTAGAATTTCTAAGGTCTTACGGTACCTTCCCACACCCTAATGTTTTAGCTGCATTTCTTCTCGTGTCCACAGTTGCCGCAAACTTAAAAGTAAATGTTAAGGTCAAAAATAATAAAATCATGTCGTCATTTTTTGGAGACAACGCAGTAGCCATATTTGCAGCTTTGGGTATCTTGATAACGTTTTCCAAAACAGCACTCGTTTTGGTGTTACTTTACATTCTTTTTAACATTAAAGATTTCAAAATGAGAATCCTCCTCATCACGCTGCTGGTGCTAGCTCTCTTTATATATCTCAGGTTTTTTACTCAGACTTACATAGAAACTGTTGCCGAAAGGATTTTACTGTCCCAAGCAGCTATTAATATATCCCTGCAAAACTTGTCATTTGGTGTCGGTGCTAACAATTTCATTTTGCATCTTGCAAAGCTCAATCTAATTTCAATAGGCCAGGTAAGATTGCTTCAGCCGGTGCACAATGTTTTTTTGCTTATTCTTGCCGAGAATGGAATATTCGGGCTCATACTCTTCTCAGCCCTACTTTTTAAAGTGTTCGAAAAAGCTGACAGGCTCCCAAGTATTTTTTTATCACTGGTTCTACTTGCTTATCTTAGCATCGACCACTTTTTCTGGACTCTTCATCAAGGTCAAATGCTGTTTTTCATATCAGCAGCATTGATTTACAACTCCAAAAAGAAACTCTAAACTGATATATTTGAGTAACTAATAAAGATGATTAAAAAAGTATTTTTAAATACTGCTGCACAATTGATCGGCAAAACTATAACTGCCTCAACTACGCTTTTACTGACTATAATAATCGGGAAATCATTGGGGCCAGCAGGTTACGGTGATTTCACAAAAATTTTTACTTTCGTTGGGTACTTTTATATTTTTTCGGATTTCGGACTCAACGCAGCTTATATTAGACTGTCCCAATATCAAAAGGGCAGCACATTAATCAATGTACTTTTTGGTCTAAGGCTCTCTCTCGCGCTTGCGCTAGCAATTATAGCCATCGGAATAAGTCAGATACTACCCTACGACACTGTAGCTGGAACAGGCTTTAGCCCATTGGTTAAAATTGGGATTGCAATCGCCTCAATAACCATAATCACCCAAGCTTTACTCACAAGTGTGAACGCTTACTTTCAAAGAAATCTCAGATACGACCTTTCTGCTCTTGCGGCAGTCTTTGGAACTTTTGCGACACTTGGAGCAACAATCTTTGCCTTTTTGTACTCCCCAGCCTTGAACATGTATGTTGGCTCATACGTGACAGGTGGGTTAATTGTTGTTTGTTTCGCTTTATATTTTACAAAGAGGTACCTAAAATTTATTATTTGGCCTAAACTCTCCGTAAAATCATCACGAGCTTTACTTGGCCTCTCCTGGCCGGTCGGTGTCGCGCTAATCTTTAACCTAATTTATTTTAGGATGGACATTTTCATTCTTTCCTACACAAGGCCCCCTGCAGAGGTTGGTATCTACGGCCTGGCTTACCAATTTTTTGAAGCGTCGCTTGCAGTGCCAATATTTTTTGCCAATTCACTTTTCCCAATGCTCACAACGCTTTATGCCAAGGACAAAAAAGAGTACAGAGTCCAAACAAAAAGATGGGGCTTTTTGTTAACAGGCATTTCAGCCCTTGCGACATTTGGCCTAATTACAATCTCTTTTATAATTCCTTTTATTTTCGAAAAATTTAAAGGTTCACAAACCGCACTTATAATTCTTGCCCTAGGAATGCCTTTCTTCTATATCACTGCTCTTCTTTGGCACATGACAATCGTCACAAATAGGCAAAAGTTATTGATACCTGTCTATTTTACAGGAGGCATTGCAAACGTTCTATTGAATTTGGCCTTTATACCAAAATATGGTTATTTGGCCGCAGCAATATCCACTGTCGTCTCAGAGGCACTAATAACCCTTCTCCTGATAGCTGCTGTCAAATACCGCGCTAAAGAAAGCGAGCATCACCTGGCAAACTAAGAGCTTTTAATCTAAAATACCTACACATGCAAATCTTTACAGATGGTGGCGCACGCGGGAACCCGGGCCCTGCAGCGTATGGTTTTGTAGTCAAACGCGATGATCAAACTATAAAAGAAGGTTTCGGCAGAATAGGTATTGCAACCAATAACGTTGCCGAATACACTGCTGTCATAGAAGCTTTTAAACTATTAGAAAGTGAGTTTAAAGATCAAGATTTGGATTTTTTTGTAGATTCACAATTAGTTGTTTCCCAACTAAATGGCAAATACAAAGTAAAAAACACAGCTATCCGAAATCTGGTTATCAAAGTAAGGGAGCTTGAGCAATCTTTTAAAAGGGTTACATATACACATATTCCGCGAGAGAAAAATAAGCAGGCGGATGCGCTGGTAAATTTGGCCCTTGGAAGTATTTAATATAACGTACCGATAAATGTATTTAGACGATTGCATAAAGATAGTAAAAAAGAATTTTATTTTTATCCTGACAATAACCATATTGGGGGCATTTACCGCATTCATGTCGACATCGTTCATCAAGTCAGGATACAACACACAACAGACTATGTTTTTAAGCGTGGAAAAAACAAACCCCAATGTGATCGAAAGTATTGACCTGCATGCTCTCACAGACACGGCAATCGCTCTCATTTCAAGTCAAGATTTTCAGCAATCAGTGGACGCTGCCGGTGCGACTTCTCAGGCCAAAAAACTTGCACCACAAGTACTTGTGATATCCACTACCAGCCCAAGCAAGCAAATAACAAAAAGTGCCCACGATCAAATAATATCATTGTTCAACTCAAGAGCTAGTGAATTGATAAAAAATGCTAAAGTGGAGCTTATACCAACTGGCAAAGCGGCAGACCCCACAAAAAAAATATTCAACAGTAAAATACTTGCCGGATTTGGCGCACTCATCGGGTTTGCCATATCTCTAACAATAATTTCAATTTCAAGATATTTTAAAGTCTGATGGATAATTCTGCCCCCAAAAAAGAGACCAGAGTTTTAATAACCAATATTGGTACATTTTTAGGCACACAACTTGCTCATAAACTCATAGATATAGGCTATGAGGTTTACGGCGCCGGTAAAAAACAACCAGATGAAAATCTTCTGGGATCATCAGGATTTACCTTTTTGGATCTTGACCTTGCACAACCGCTTCCCACATACCTCCCACGTTTCAATACAATAATTCACCTCTCTTCCGATAATACACAAGATAGGAGCATTGATACGGTAAAACTTTCAACAGCTTCTGAAAAAATAATTGACATCGCAGCTGGTAGTGATACAAGTGTTATCTTCTTAGCAAAAATAACAGACATGGAAAAAATTTCCTCTCACTGCGAAACTGGCAATAGGCAAAACCCGAAATTTATTGCAATTGGTCATGTCTATGGTCCTAACATGAATCTGTTCGGCAAAAATACCCCAGAAAACATATCATTTTTCGAAAATAACGAACTTATCAATTTGATCTCCCAAGCCATAGAGACAGACAAAGTCATATTAGACCACGAGGGGACTGAGCTAATCTACCCAACATATATAGATGATGCAACAAGTGCGCTTGTCCAGGAGATTACTGCTGAAAAAAAGTACAAACAGATAAAATTTATCATCTCAAATCCAGCCCAATCTGCACTTTCACTAGCTTATGAAATTCAAAGTAAAACCCATGTTATCCTCCATAAAGAACTCAATTTATTTTTCTCAGGCCCTGAAGGCCACGAAAGGCCGAAACCTCAGCCGCAAATAAGGATTCACGACACTATCCCAGCTCATAAGCATTCTTTCGCCGAAGGTTTAGAAACAACGCTCCTCTACTTTGAGGAAAAAGGACTAGTAAATAAAGTAGAAATAGTTACACAGAAAGAAGACAAACCTATCACAACATTAAATTTCGGGGGCGACCAGTTTCCAGGGTTGCCAAAGGATAAATCCCAAAAGATAAAATTAAAATTCGGTATCACACCTAAACTACCATTTACTGGCGGCAAATTTAAAAAAGTGGTACTTGTATCCATTTTTCTGCTTTTTATATTTATTGTGCGCTTAGTGTTCAATTTTGCACAAGGAACAAATGAATTGAAAGAAGCCCGAGATGCACTCAAGGTAGCTGACTTCCAAAAATCCCAAGAAAAAGCTCAAGACGCCGTTGGGCACTTTTCCTCTGCTCAAAATAGCGCGAATCTTCTAACTGCTCCTTTGAGATTTGCAAACCCAATTAAAAGTTTTAACTTTGGAGTCCAAAGTTTGGAAGTTGGTGCCAATGCCCTTCTAAATTTCTCAGAGGGTGTTAAAATAATATCCCTTAACTTAAGTAGCATAACATCCACCAATTCCTCAAAAACTAATTTAGATTTGGAAACTCCAGTGGCAAGTCTGACTAAATCATACTTTGAAAGTGAGCACGCAAAGACACTGGCAGAGAGTGCTGCAAGCTCATTTATATTGAAATCGCAGTTTAAAAGAGCACATGACGCATTCAGTGAACTATCACACCTGTCGCTTAATGCCCAAGAGCTAACCACACTTACGCCAGACATCACAGGAACTAACTCCAAAAAAACTTACTTAGTACTTATCATGAATAATGCCGAGCTCAGACCTGGTGGAGGTTTTATCGGCAATTTTGCAGAAATTAGCTTCGAAGATAACAAACTCAAAAAAGTAGAAGTCGAGGATATCTATACAATTGACGGTCAGCTCAAGGAAATCATCAATCCACCGCCACAACTTACCCAAAAGCTTGGAGTAAAACAGCTTTATCTTCGGGATTCCAATTGGAGTACCGACTTTCGTGTCAATGCCCAAACTGCGCGGGACTTCTACAAAAAAGAAACTGGCAAAACAGTCGACGGGGTAATCGCCCTTGACTTGACTTTGCTTGAGAATCTTCTTGCAAAAATAGGCTCCGTTAGGCTTGAGGATTACAACGAGGACATAACATCTGAAAATCTCTTGGAAAAAGGCCAATATTATAGCGAAGTTGGCTTCTTTCCGGGTTCGACCCAGAAAAGAGATTTTTTTGCAACCCTAACCGCAAATCTCCTAACAATAATATTCGATAGTCTTTCCTCAAATAGCCCACAAGTTGGTAATGCCCCATGGATGGCACTTTTCGAAACTATAAGCCAGGGACTTTTAGAAAAACACATTATGCTCTCATTTGACAATGAGAACCTAAGCGCGCTCATAAAATCAAAAGGTTGGGACAACCCGCTCCCCCCCAAAAATTACAATCCTAAAGATGATACTGCATCAACACGGGATTTCTTAGAGCTTTCCGAAGCAAATATTGGGGCAAATAAAGTTAACCGTTATCTTACGCGCGAGGTTGCATACGACATGACCATCAGCCGGGACGCAGACCTTGTTGCGACCTTGACACTCACCTATAAAAACGAAAGCCCGGCAGATACCTGGCCGGGTGGCACTTATGTAAACTACCTGCGAATTACAGCACCTGCAAACTCCACATTAGAAAGTTATAGGGAAAATGGCAAAGAGGTAGACATAAATCAGTTGGAGCGCGGTAAAATTGTGTCGGTTGTCGAAACAACCCAAGTGGGCGAACTTACCCAATTTGCCACTCTGGTCGAGATACCAGTCAAGCAGACAAAAACACTGACGTTTAAATACCGCATCCCCAAAAACATCAAACTGGAAACGGCACCCACCTATGAACTCTACATTTCCAAACAACCGGGGACGCTCTCCGACCCACTTAAATTCACTTTCAACCTGCCGGGTTACTTAAAAATAGATTCAGTAAACGGAAACGACGAAGAGAACGGCAAACAGAATATGACTGCTGAAACAAACTTAACAATAGACAGACATTGGCAAATAAAAATATCCAGGAAATAGGTTATATACAAATATACAGGTCTTACCTATTTACCGACTCACAGACCCACCGACACCGCCCGCCACTGGGAAATAAAATATCAAAGATGTAGAACTACGCAAGACCTATTTCTCGTCATCCATAAACGCGCCGAATTGTTTCCCTACTGCAATCGTTGTGCCGCCAGCGAGCAAAATAAGTAGCGCGATAAGCCAACCTTTGCCTTTTGCAAATTTCAACAGTTTCTGCCAATTACTCGGTGCCATTTCTTTTAATTGCTGTTCCGCAGCTTTTGAGTTTATCCACATGTCTAAAGCAGCGCCGTGCACTTCCGGATTTGTTACCTTCATCTTTGCAAGTTCTTTCATATCATATCCCTGCCTTCCATCCTTAATCAATCTATTGCCCAGTTCTTTCGCAAATTTTGCGCTTTCCTCAACACTTAAATCTGTGCCGTTTCGTATCTTTTCGCGAATGGCATTAAATTCGGTGGGTTCTATTTTGTCCCATGCCTTCCCTAGCTCTCTGATATGGCCTTGTTTCTGTTCATCGGTCATTTTTCGCCATTCTGCATCAGTAATATTCTTCATAGGTTCAAACCTATCCTTATCACCAGGTTTTAGCGTTTCCGCCTCGCGTTTCTGCGCTCTTGTCAAAGCCGTTCCCAATTCACCAATTTTCTTCTGTGCTTCTAACGCCTGAGGTATGAGCTTCGCTCTTTCTGACTCAAGATTTGCACGCGTAGCGCTGGGGGTATTAGGATCAGCAAGCTGCCTCTCAATGTCGCGAATATTGTCCTGTAACGTATCAAAAGGCGGCCTTAAATTATCCAATCTTGACTGTATATTAGCTCGGCTGTCATTTTCTATTTGCGCCCGCTCATATTCTTCAGATTGACCCTTCTTCTCAGCCTCTGCCTTGGCCTTGTCATCTGCTGCCTTTTTCTGTTGATAACTC
>CAZBKB010000006.1:16062-19488 GCA_964492425.1 uncultured Gammaproteobacteria bacterium
GTTCTGGTTTCGTTCACCCAGTGGTCTGTTTTGCTCCGTTCTTAACGAAGTCCTTAAAGAATCTAATGTCCCTCTGGCTCGATTTAGCTCTGTCTCATGTTCTCCAACAGGTAGGCTATTGATTCTGGCTGTCTCCTGCGCTTCTTCTCTTGCTTTTCGGCGGTTTTCCTCGTGCACCTTTTGGTCGATATCCACGCCCTCACCCGTTTTATTGCGCAGAACTGCACTCATATCACGTCTTTCTTGATCAAGCCTGCGAATTTCACTTTGGAAAAACGGCCTGTTCTCAGGAACCAATCTGGCGTTATTAAGACCAGCCTGATACGCAGCAATTTGTACTCTCAACTGACCTAATTCATCCTTAAGTTCTTGTGTATCCATTGCATTCCACTCATCAATCTTTATTCTTTGTTCATCAACAGTACCCTCGAATTCACGCAAAACATTACTAGCATTTTCCATATTCCCAAGGGTCTGTCTTTGTAGTTTGTACGCTTCAAAATGCTTACGCCCATTGGGATCCAGCCCAGCTACAAGTACATCTTTATTCGGCGAGGATAAAATTGATTCATAATGCTCTATCTCGGTGGGTTTGAATTGAACTTGGGGCTGCTCAGCAGTTGGAGTCGATTCCCCGCCAGCAAGACCAGCCATTACTTGGACCGGTTGGTCTGTTTTCACTTGTTCTGCCAACCGTTGAGCTGTACGCTTTGCCTCCATATCCGCGTCACTAAGTCGTGGCGATCCATCGCCAAGCGTCTCACCCTTACCATTTCTAGGTTGTTCCAAACTTGGTTTTGGATTTTCCTCGTCAGGCATTTGCCCCTCCCATAGAAGCCATATGGTCAATCTTACCTAAAATTTTCTCCTTGTTAGCTTCCAGAAATTGCTGAAATTCATCACCGGTTACTTCAAGATCCAGTACATCGCGCTCGAACACTCCACCAAAATCATCCACCGAAAACCCAATAGCAATTAGTCTTCGCTCAAGTGTTTCCTCCCCTTCCCCAAAAGGGTTAATAAAATCATGTGGAACTTGTTTTGCTGGAATCTTAAACGAAACACTTAATTTTTCGCGGTTGTCCTGCAGAAATTTTACAAAGCTGGAAGCATACACTTGTGTTCCTAGAAGCTCTTCTGAAAAACCGGCGGTATCTTCATCGTCAAACCCCAAAGCCTTGAGCCTGTCTCCAATGGAAACCGGCTCCTCACCGAAAGCATCTATAACTTCATTTATCGATATCTGTTTCATCGGCAGTCTTTTCTATCGCCCCCTGGGCAATTTTGTGTGCGCTGTCAACGTTTCCCCCTTCTATTGCGGCCAGCGCATCTTTTAAGGCCGTCTCTTCGTGCGCACGCAAAAGATCGCCCTTAACTTTAGTATACAAAATTTCGAATTGCTTGTGCCGCTCGGAAAGGCCCTTATAAAAATCAACAATTGTCTTCTCGTGTCTCTCAACCGCGTCTATAGTTGCAATTGTCTCCCGTGCTATTTGCTGTGCTTCTCCAACCGTCAAGGAACCATTGCCAAGGCTTTCAATAATCTCATCCAGCACTTCACGCTCGATTTTGTTTTTTAGCGAAACACTATTTTCAGCCACTGATTCCACTATAATGCCAATGTTTGCACAACTGCAAGAAAATTTGGTATCATCCATAAACTAATAATCATGGAACAAACACCGCTAGTCGCACAGCAAAGGACAATACTTGGCAAGAAAGTAAAAAACATTCGGGCCGAAGGTTTTGTTCCGGCGCACGTTTTTGGTCATAAGGTTAAAACAACACACGTTCAGGTTAAAGCGACTGACTTTCATAAGGTTTTTGAGAAAGTCGGCGAAACAGGAATTATTGCACTTAGCATTGGAGATCAGAAAAAACCGGTTCTTGTTAAGGATACTCAAGTCCACCCGGCAACCGACGATCTCCTGCACATAGATTTCTATCAAGTGAACCTGTCAGAAAAAGTCAGAGTTAACGTTCCTTTGGAAATTACTGATGAAGCACCGGCCGTCGAAAAGAAAATCGGGCTTCTCCTAACACCCGTTTCCGAAGTCGAAGTTGAAGCACTGCCTGCCGATCTTCCTGAAAATATCGAGGTGGATGTATCTAATCTTTCCGAAATCGGAGACGAAATTAAAGTTAAAGACATGAAAGTCGACCGCTCAAAAGTCACAGTGATTACCGATGAAGAGCTTGTCGTTGCCCAAATCGGTGAGCTTGTAACCAAAGAAATGGAAGCAGTTGAAGCTGAAATCGAAGCCGAGCAGGCCGAAGCCCAAGCAGAAGCAGCCGCAGAAGGTGCAGCTCCGGCAGAGGGAGCCGAAGCAGAAAAAAAGGCCGAAGGCGAAGCTGCAACCACAGAAGGCACTGAAAATGTAACCACGGAGAGCACGGAAGAGAAAAAAGAGAACATTGATAAGAATCAATAAGTCTGTGGTTGCAGTGGTTGCAAATAAAAATTATCTCCATAGCGACCTCACGGAAAAAATAATCAAAGCGGCGATAAAAGTACACAGTCATCTGGGGCCTGGGTTCGTTGAAAAAATATATCAACGAGCACTGGAAATAGAACTAAAAAACAATCAAATCGGGGTAGAAAGAGAAAAGATATTAAAGCTTAGCTACAGTGGGGTAAACATCGGCACGGATAAAGTGGATTTTGAAGTGGATAGAAAGGTATTAGTGGAGCTTAAAGCAGTCACGGAATTATCAGATATCCACAAAGCACAATTAATCTCCTATCTTAAAGCCTCTAAGCATAGAATCGGACTTTTAATAAACTTTGCCCAACAAAAACTTCAAGTAAAAAGAGTAATAGTTTGAACAATCGGCGCCAAGATCTCTCAGTGTAATCAGTACAGCCTCTTTATTTCAGTGGCTGCAGTGGTTGCATGCGGTAATTATTGCGAGAATTTTGCGGTAATTAGCAAAATTCGAAGCCACTCGAAGCTTTCTTGATCCTCATAGCTTTAGCGACGTGGATAGCGAAGTAGGGCGGAGATTATGCGTTAATTAGCATAATCGACGCCCTGAGCAAGATCGAAGGGCGATAATTATACGGGAATAGCAAGAAATTGTTATATAGCTATATGGTTATATTGTCAGATTATAATCACGTTTAATTGATTTTCAATGTATCAACATAGCAATATAACAATATATCAATCTCAAGTGGCCGTAGGCCACGTTTCTTGCATAATACTTTCTCGCTTGACATCAAATTTCTGATAAAGCTCCTCAGTCAAAAACGGCATAAACGGATGGAGTAAAATCAATACCTGTTTCAACACGTGCTCCAAAGTCGGTTGTGCATCATCGCGTTTTTCCTTAGTCAATTCGATGTATTTGTCCGCAAATTCGTGCCAGACAAATTCGTAAAGCGCGTCAACTGCCAAATGGAGTTCAAGCGAATCTAAATGCTTT
>CAZBKB010000006.1:19498-50488 GCA_964492425.1 uncultured Gammaproteobacteria bacterium
CGAATCATCTGTGTTTCGTGTTTCGTGTTTCGTGTTTCGTGTTTCGTGTTTGAGCTCAAGTACAAATCTTGCAATATTCCTAATCTTCGTCCCAAAATTCCTGAAATTCTTTCCTCTCTCGTCCATCGTTGCCTTACTGACCCTGCCGTCTCGCCCAGGAATTGCATAGGTATAAAGCGCCATCCTCGTCGCATCCACTCCCCACTTATCAATCAGATACTGTGGCTCGATTCCATTTCCCAAAGATTTGGAAAATTTCCTTCCCTCTAAATCCCTTAGCATTCCATGGAAAAACATGGTTTTAAATGGTATTTGCTCTGTAAAATAAACAGAAAGCATAATCATTCTGGCAATCCATAGGTATTTAATCTCCGGCGCCGATATCTCAAAATCCCACGGAAAGTACTTATCAAACATATCAGTATTTATAGGCAATAGAACTTTTGACGACGGTTTACCCTGAGGAGCACCTAATGCGACGAAGGGCCAAAGTCCTGAAGAAAACCACGTATCCAAAACCTGCTCATCCTGCACCCAGCCTTTTCCTGGTGACTCAAGCGATACTTTTATCTCTGCACCTTTTGATTTATCACTTTTCCCTTGTCCCTTATCACTTATGTGATACCAAACCGGTATTCTATGCCCCCACCAAAGTGATCTCGAAATACACCAGTCGTGAATATCTATTAACCACTCCATTAATATTTTTTTATAATTTTTCGGTAAAAAGTTTATCTCATCACGATTGATCGCTTTTATTGCCTCTTTTGCAAGATCGTCCATCTTAACAAACCACTCCTCAGAAATTAGCGGTTCAACAACACTTTTGCATCTTTCGCAAACCGCAACATTGTGGACATAGTCTTCTTCCTTCTCGATAGCCCCCAAGGCCCTCAATTTTTCTGCAACTTTTTCCCGAGCCTCTTGTACTTTTAATCCTGAAAATTTGCCGCAAATTTCTGTGAGTTTTTCCTCTTTACTGATAGCCGATATAATCTCCAAATGATTGTCTCGTCCGATTTCATAATCAAGAAGGTCATGTGCCGGAGTAATTTTTAAAGCGCCGGTTCCGAAGCCTTTTTCTACCCGTTTGTCCGCAAGGACTAACATTAGCCGTCCTGTTAACGGATTCTCTACTTTACCGCCGACTGATTTACTATACTTTGGGTGATTTGGATAAACTGCGATTGCCACATCCGCAAATATTGTTTCCGGTCTGGTAGTTGCAACAGTAATAAATTCATGTTCCCGTTTCTTTTTTAATGTTTCCAGTTTATAGTTTACAAAGTACAGCTTTTCGCTCCTCTCTTCGTACTCCATTTCCACATCCTCTATTGCCGTATTGCACTTAGGACACCACTGGACGATATACGGTCCCTTGTATATTAAGCCCTTTTCCCAAAATGTTTTGAACTCTTCAAAAACTGCTTGTCTAGGTCCTTCGTCTAAAGTAAAAACTTCTCTAGACCAGTCAGCGGAAATTCCAAATATTGTCCAAGTATCATGAAATGATTTATAAATTTCTTCTTTAAATTTCCATGCTTCCTCCAGCCATTTATCGCGTTCCAAAGATTTTTTATGTTTACCCTCCTTAGAAAGTTTTTTATCCAGTGTACCCTCAAACTGTATGCCCGCATGATCCACGCCGGGCAAAAGCAAGACTTCGTATCCGGAAAGCCGCTTGTATCTTGCAACGGCGTCCATTATAGAGTGCTGAAGAGCATGGCCAAGGTGCAACTCGCCGGTGAGGTTTGGCGGCGGCATCAATAGTGAATATATTTTTTTTGAAGTAGTCGGGTCAAAAGAAAAAAGCATTTTCCCTTGCCAAAATTTATATATATCTGATTCCTGATTTTTATCCATGTTAAAAAATATATTCTAAATTGTTTTCTTTCAACAAGTAATTATATATTAACCCATCGACAATATTTTTCGCGTGATATTTTGAATGCTTTCACGTGAGGGAAATATATTGAAATTAAAAAATATTTATTTACTCCCACGTGCAAAATCTGAGTCCTGTGGAAAACTTATTTGATGCTGATTAACTTTTAAAAGTGTAAGCCGGAGTCGGCAGAAAGACTTAAGGGGTCAACGATATTCCTATTATAAAAAGCGGCCGCGGCTATCATTGCTCCGTTGTCTACACTAAAATTTTTCCTTGGAAACATCACGGATAATCCGTTATCTCTCTCGTCGAATATCTGTCTCAACCGGCTGTTAGCAGAGACTCCCCCGCCAACAACAATTCTACTTGCACCGTACTCGCCGGCGGCCTTTAGCGTTTTACTAACCAGCACATCTACTACCGCCTCCTGAAAAAAATAACAAACATGATCCTTAGAAAAATTTTTATTTTTCTCTAAATAATTAACAACAGAAGTTTTGAGTCCCGAAAAAGAAAAATTGTAATCGCCAGATTTTAACATCGGCTTAGGAAACGGATTAACATCGCCATTTCTTGTATACTTTTCGGCACATGATTCAACAGCAGGCCCGCCGGGGTATCCCAGCCCTAGCACTTTTGCAACCTTATCAAATGCCTCCCCCGCGGCATCATCCAGAGTACTGCCAAGTAACTTGTGTGAATTTGTATTTTTAAAAAATAGTAAATCCGTGTGGCCGCCGGAAACGATGAGTGCAACGGCAGGAAATAAAATATCGCGATCCCCATCTAACCAATTCGAGTAAAAATGGCCGACTAAATGGTTAACTGCAATGAGCGGCTTATTCCATGCATACGCCAACGCCTTTGCACTTTCAACACCAACCAATAAAGGACCGATTAGGCCTGGGCCATAGCTAACGCCAATAGCATCAATCTTGTCGACAGAGACTTTTTTAACTGCCTCTGAAATTAGAGGAATAATTACTTTAACCTGTTCCCTGGCCGCTACCTCTGGTAGCACACCCGAATATTTTTTTTGCATTTCAACAGAAGAAGAAAGAATATTAACAAGTATTTCATGACCATCACGTACGATTGCCACACCAGTTTCGTCACATGTGGACTCAATTCCTAGAATATTCATAATGTTAGAATTCTACACTATCGCCAATTTGAATATTATTAAGTGAAGCAAGCCCTGCATTAATTTCTAAAACGTATTTACTATCACCCTTAGGCGTATAAATTGTTAGATCTCGGTCATTCTTATTTGGTTCTGGTGCTACTTTATCTGATATGTCAACAATTTTTTTATTTTTATCAATCCAGATGATATCTATTGCAAATCTCATATCCTTCATCCAGATGGAATATATATCGCTCTTTTCAAATACAAATAGCATTGCATGATCAATCGGTAAGCTCTCACGATCAGACAAACCTTTCTCTCTCTCACTTTGGCTATCTGCGATTTCCACACTAAAAGTACTGTTGCGAATATTAATTGTATCTTTTATAGAAGCTGATTTAGAGGCATTGGTTTTAGGTAAACTTTTATTAACTAAACCAGCAGAAGTAAACCCTTTACCAAAAATTAAAAGAACAATTATCACCAAAAATAAGCCACCTATTAAAGCAAGATCCTTTTTCACTTTTATTCAGTGTATCACGTACTATTAACTATCCCGCAGTACCAACTAGATATACAGCTTGCCAGGGTCTAAATATAGACTTAAATGTATCATCAATAATAACTTGACCATTTTTGTAGACTTTTCTTCCAAATACAGATGTAGCACCGGCGGCGGCATAATCCACTTGCTTTATAGTGCCCCTTGGAAGTGTTGGGTCATCTTGGTATATTGGCTCAGGTGCAGGAATAATGTTAGTTACAATTGGTTCTGATAACTCGGTCCTCCTGCCATCATTAGTGCCGTAAATATCCACCTGGAGTCTTGAGTTAGACCTGTCAACTGTAGTTTGAATCAAAACATGATGATCTGTGTCGTTCTTAAATTGCAGATCAACAGTAGGAGAAAAAATTGTAGCATCTAACCCCGCTTTAAAGCCTTTTTGCTCATAATATGATACTCGATACGCATGAGCAGTTCTTTTAAGTATAGGAAGTCCAGAATTTAACGCCGCTCTAAATACGGTAGTAGAAACTTGACAGATACCACCCCCATCGTCCAAAACAGTCCTGCCAGATTTGATTACATATGCTTGCTTAAAACCTTGTTCTGCAGATACAGGACCAACGACTCCAATAAAAGAAAACGTTTCACCGGGCTTAATAAGTATTCCATTTATCAAACTTGCGCCAAGTGCAATATTGTGGATTCTGTTTGGAATTGAACCTGCGAAATATGAAACACCACTACCAATGAGTTCGCGAATTCCTAATTTATTTATTTCTTCATTGGCAAATTTTGCCTTTGTCACAACGACAGGTAAATCAATGGAGATATTTTTATTATTATTTTCAAGAGCTTCAGCAACTTTCTGAACTATCAGTTTTTTAGCTTCATCATTTTTTAATGATTGTCCGTCTTGGGCGCTGGCAAATTCAATTATCTTACCCCCTTCAAAGCGTAAAGTCGCATCTCGGGCACTTTTGTTGATAACTTCAGAAATGGAAGCTAATAATTCATCAACCTTTTTGTTATTTAATGTCAGGTTTAAATCTCGATACTGGAAATCGCCGATAGCTGCACGCTTAATTATGAACGGATTATCAAAATCAAATTGGGCAAACTCAATAGAGGTTTGACCTTGAGGATAAAATCTTAAAAGGTCATAAAAATTTTTCTCACTAATTATCCATTTATCGTATCTAAAAAAAAGTGTAACTTTTAGCCCTTCAAGTTTTTGAACAGCTTCATATGCTTTTTCGACTGCAGAATCAGGTATTGCTGGTTCACCCGTCATCACTTGTAACTGAATCTCATTAGTTTGTAAATTATCTAAGTTGTTTTTAAACTCGGCAATCAATTTACTTCTATTAAAAGTGTTTCCTTCCTCAGATGCTATTTTTTGTATCCCAGTAGAACTAAAATTAATGCTTGCATCTATTGCACTTTTGTCGAGATAGCCAAACTTAGATTCAATAGCAGTGAAAAATATTTTAGAATTTATAAAGTAGCTGCTATTAATATGCTTTTTGATATGTAAATTAGATAAGCTTTCCAAAATCGATTGGTTTTGATATCGCGTGAATATTTCATCAATAACCTCGTGACTATCAAAAGAAACACCAAGCTCGTCCAAACTAAACTCATGCTTATTTTCACCATATGCAACGACAACTTTCTCACGGCCATATACCTCAATAGCTCTATCAACTATAACTTCAACTTCAGACCTGTTTTTTCCACCTAACGAAAAGTGAGAAAAGTGTGTGTTTGGTAAAACATGTTTGTCATAATAAGTAAATAATAATAGATAAAAAGAGATAATTATTGCGCTAACTAGAAATAAGCCTATAATAGATACAAAATACTTTCTTTTCTTTATTAAATTTCGTATTTTTTTATGGTAAAGCACAAATATCTTCATTGATCTTATGTTATTATAAAAGTGATTACGATATTTTCCTATGGCCATGAAAAAAACTCTCCTTTCTAAGCTGTTTTTTGTCGCTCTTGCATCAATTATTCTTTCTTCCTGCAAGTCATTGCCAATAGGCAATAATGATAAAGAAGTTGTTTTAACATTTTGGGGATTATGGGAATCTGCAAATGTTAATAACCTAATAATAAACGACTACAAAAAAGATCATCCTAACGTCACTATTACTTATCATATGAAAAATCCGCAAAAGTATAGAGAATCATTACAATCTCAAATCGCATCTGGCAAAGGCCCAGACATCTTCGTCTTCCACAACACTTGGACAGCGATGCTCGCAAGTGAGCTTTCAGAACTGCCAACAAGCATTGTTTCCCAAAAAGATATTAAGGAGAATTATTTTCCTGTGATTTTTGAGGACTTGAGAAACACAGGCAAAAAATTTATTGGTTTGCCAACAGGTATAGATGGTTTAGGTTTATATTGGAATGAAGATATCTTTAGAGCAGCAGGCATAGCATCCCCACCTACAACCTGGCAAGAACTTTCTCAAACTGCAGCAAAACTTACTGTAAAAGGACCAGATGGCAATATCAGAACAGCTGGGATTGCAATAGGTACAGCCTCTAATGTTGATCACTATTCAGACATCCTTGGCATCATGATTCTTCAAAACAATGGGGACATTAAGAATCCAACTGATCAAAGATCATCAGATACACTCGAATATTACACTAGGTTCGCAAAAGGTGATAATCGTGTTTGGGATGAATCTCAGCCTTCATCAACTATTGCATTTATTGGTGGTAATCTTGCTATGTATTTCGGTCCTAGTTGGAGAGCTGCAGAAATTAAAGAGGCAAACCCTACACTTAATTTTAAAATTGCTCCTATTCCACAATTAGATGAAAATAAAACTACATGGGCGAGCTATTGGGCACTGGGTGTATCATCAAAATCTGCAAATCAAGAAGAAGCATGGAAGTTTATTAAATATTTGCAGGAAGATCAGACTCTTATAAAATTCTACGATGAAGCCAGAAAATCACCTGGCAGAATTTTTGGTGAAATTTATCCGAAACTTTCGCTTGCAAAAACACTGTCATCAGATGCATTCGTAGGATCCTACGTTACCGACGCTCCCTATATGAAATCATTTCCTATGGCATCGCGTACATTCGACGAGGGAATAAATGACCAGATAATAAAGGCTTATGAAGACGCCATAAATAAGAATTTATCGGGAAGATCTGCTGCAGACTCACTTAAAACTACGGCAACCAATGTCACGAACATTCTCAAAAAATACAACTTTCAGTAAGTTCACACTTATTTACTCTTAGCCTTCTCTGTTATATATTTCTCCCATGAATATTAAGCAGTCAATTTTAGCTGCACTTGCATACCACGATATTTTTGATTACCCGTTATATGAAGAAGAGATAAAATTGTATCTCACCTCACCCCTAAAGAGTACAAGAAGTTTTAACAGTGCTCTCAAGCAACTCATAAAAGAAAACAAGATTGGAAACGCTAAAAAGTTATATTTTCTTCACGGCAAGCAAAAAAACGTCTTAATGCGATGTAAAAGAAAGATTTATTCAAACCTAAAACGTTCGCGAGCAGAATTATTTTTGACAATTATTAAGCGAGTTCCAGGTGTGAAATTAGTGGCAATAACAGGTGCTCTAGCAATGAAAAATAGCACAAAAAATGACGATATAGACCTTCTTATAGTAACTTCTCAAAATAAACTGTGGACAACAAGATTTATTCTGAACATAGCACTATTTCCATTTAAAAGATCGCCAAAGTCAAAAAAGCAAAATAACAAAGCTTGTCTAAACATATTTATTGATGAGTCAAATTTAACGATACCAGATCAAAATCTTTACATTGCGCACGAAATTGCACAAATGAAACCAATTTGGGATCGCGGCAATACTTATCAAAAATTCATACGATCAAATATATGGGTAAGACAGTATTTGCCGAATTGGAAACCAGAGGCGAGAGGCGAAATATTAGCTAGGAAACACATTTTTAAACTAATTTATTACATGTTACATGTCACTTGTTACTTGTTACCTCTGGAAAAATTTACAAAATCTTTCCAGCTATCCTATATGCGCACAAAGATCACAATCGAAAAAATAACAGATACACAGCTCTTTTTCCACCCAAAAAAGACACAAACAATTATTCTAAAAAAATATAAAATAAAATTGAAATCAATAATATATTGACAAAAATCATTAATTTTTGAGATAATCCAAGCGGGCTCGAAATATATTTCGGGAATGTCCTCTGAAACCATTTAGGTGAAGGAGGATTTTTATTTTTGAATACTAAAGTAATTTTTGTATCTGGTGGTGTAATATCTGGAATAGGAAAGGGTGTAGCAACCTCCTCAATAGCTCTTCTTTTGAAATCTCGGGGCTTTCGGGTAACGGCCATAAAAGCCGATCCGTACCTAAATGTCGATGCTGGAACTCTCAATCCAATTGAGCATGGAGAAGTATTTATTCTTGATGACGGAATGGAATGTGACCAAGATTTAGGTAATTACGAGAGGTTTTTGGATCAAAGTCTCAACGCTTCAAACTACATGACAACCGGACAGGTTTTCAAAACTATTATAGAAAGAGAACGTGCTCTCGGTTACGAAGGTAAAACTGTAGAATTTTTTCAGGATCCTCCGCGCGAAATTATTGCAAGGATTGAGAATTGTGCAAAAGTTAATAACGCTGAAATTATCCTCTTTGAAATAGGTGGAACAGTAGGTGAGTATCAAAATCTTTTATTTCTGGAGGCAAATCGTTTAATGAAGCTTCAAAATCCAAACGATGTGTTGCACATCCATTTAACTTATCTTCCGATTCCATCATCAATAGGGGAAATGAAAAGTAAGCCTGCACAGATGTCTATCCAACAGCTCGCACAAGCCGGTATACACGCGGATTTTGTTCTTGCAAGATCACAAGTTGCAGTAGACGAAAAAAGAAAAGGTAAAATAGCAATTGCTTGCGGAATTGAGCCGGAAGGTATTATCTCCGCACCTGATGTTGAAAGCATTTATCAAGTTCCGCTAAATTTTGAAAACCAAAAACTATCAGACAAAATTCTCGCTAAGCTAATTGTTAAACCAAGAACAAGTGATCTTACCGATTGGAAAATAATGGTCAATAGAACCCTGACTGCCAAAAAGGCAGTCAAGATAGCCATGGTAGGTAAATACTTCACGACAGGTGATTTTACCTTATCAGATGCTTACCTTTCCGTCATTGAATCGATCCGCCATGCGGCTTCACAATTCGATACCAAAGCTAAATTGGCTTGGATAGATTCAACGCAAATTGAAAAAGAAGGTGTAAAAATTCTGGCAGGTTTCGACGGCATCGTTGTTCCTGGCGGTTATGGATCACGCGCCGTAGAAGGAATAATCACAGCCATCAAATTTGCCCGTGAAGCAAAAATCCCTTATTTCGGTTTGTGCTACGGCATGCAACAGGCAGTGGTTGAATTTGCAAGAAATGTTTGCAATATGAAAGATGCCAATACCACAGAAATTAATCCCAAGACAAAACATCCAATAATCCATGTCATGGAAGCACAAAAGGATCTTGTTAAATATCATAACCTTGGTGGAACACAAAGATTGGGTGCCTGGGAATGGAAGGCCAGAAAAGGCACTAATTTTGAAAAAGCTTATAAAGCAACAACAGGCTCAGAGCGTCATCGACACCGCTATGAGTTTAATAATGAGTATAGAAAAACTCTGGAAGATAAAGGATTGATAATTTCTGCCACTACCAAAGATGATGATCTTGTAGAAGCTATTGAATTAAAAGACCACCCGTTTTTTATAGGTGTTCAGTTTCATCCCGAATTAAAATCCCGCCCGCTTCACTCCCATCCTTTATATATGGCTTTCATGGAAGCTGTTGCCAAGACAAAAAGATAATTTTCTGGTATCATTTGCGCGTTTGGTAAAAAAAATGGTAGAAGCGCACATCAAAAACCAAGACCCTAGAGGCGAACGTCGCTTTACTGCCGAGGCGGAATCCAGAAAAGTCGAGATTACCGAATTCGGTCCGGCAACCCTTGCCAGCGTTGCCTGTGGCACAAGAGTTACAAACGATGATCTGCTTTATGAATTCAAAGTACGCACAAATGCCAACCCAGAGGATGTCAAAAATGCCGAAAAACTTCTGGAAGCGACAGGATTTACAGTAAGACGTGCTTCATGGGAACTCACCCAAAACTATGCACAAATCATAGAAAGAACAACCCAAATCGGAGCTCATCTTGTAACTTCTCTCATGGAAAAACAAGGCTGGGATGCGGTAAACGTACTGCTGGACACCTCCGCTTCTCTGCCTGAAGATATCGGTAAAAAAGTGATAGAACGGGCTGGTCTTGATCCGGAAACTACGGCTTCAAAACCGTATCGCGTTGCTTGCGCAGGTGCAATTGCAGCGGTCGTCGATACTCTGGCAGACCCCGGAGTGAAGGACAAACATGTGATTGTTTTAGCTCTGGAACCGTTAAGCCATCACGTTAAACCCATCCAGTGCACTTTAGTGGATTCGGCCTTAAGTCTGCCGGCCATTTTTGGTGATGACTTTGCGGCCATTGCCTTCAATACATCGGATTTTGAGGTGGTAGCACCCAGAATGCATATTATCTACGACGAAGCACCCATCCGCTTTTATCCCGATTATTCGCTGATACCAACAGACGAAAGCGCTATCCCGGCTCACTACACATTTGATGACGGCAGAAGGGGGGATTCAACAACAAAAACAGGCAGGGAAATCAGTTCAATCACCAGAAACGGTGTTTTTCTCGATATCCAAAGACCAGAAAATGGCATGCCTTCGTCGATGAATGGAAAGGGAACTTACAGATTTTTTGTTCCCGAAACAATTGCAGTTATAAGAGATGTTGTTGAAAGAGCACAAGCACAGGGCATAAATGTAGAACAAGCAGTTATGCACCAACCAAGCAAAAGGGTAAACGAGGGTTTCCAGCGGCAGGCCGAAGGAATAGACAGCCTCAAAGGTTTACTGATACCGGACTTCCTTCTTGGAGAAATCGAACGTTCTAACAGCAGTTCAGGCACCTCTTTGGTTATTTGGCAGCATTTGGCAAGAGAAGGTCAGCTCGACCCAAACAAGCCACTTCTTATCTGTGCCCCCGGTATCGGCTCTGCAATCTCAGCAGGTGTTATTATGCCAAAGTCTGCTAAATAAAATCGCTGTAGTGGTTCTGCATAACAGCAACTACAAAAAAGCAAGTCTCTTCTATTGAAAATGTTTTGACCATAAACTAAAATGGTCGAAAATGGTCGAGAGAGCCAACTCAAAATCAGTATCACCTGAAGCAGTCGATCTAGAGTCTGATCCTGATGTTGTTTGGGCATTGAGCCAACCAACAGAGCTTGATCGTTTTGCCGGTAAATGGATTGCCATAGAAAATCAAAAGGTCTTGAGTGTCTCTGGCAAAGTCAGTGATTCGTTCCGTAAGGCCCTGCAAGCTGGTGCTAAAGAACCGTTTTTGTACTGGGTACCCCACCATGGTCACCCTTGACATTAGACTCATAGCAAACTAAACTACGCGCTTAATGACTCTAGAAAGAGTAGTCGAGTTTATTGAAGGAGACATTGTAAATCTTCCCAAAGATCATCCTGACAGGTCTATTCTCGATGCACACCTGACGCTTATGTCTACCCAATTAGCAGAGAGAAAGAAGCAGGCTGGCGGCGAAATTGCTCTCGGTTTTGAAAGACAAGAAGGGGAGAGCAGATCAGCTTATTTAAGAAGAAAGTACCAAAAGTTAAATTCTGAAACTCATGATATCCCGCTAGAAAGATTTACGGATCAAACTATTGGCGCAAAGGGAGCCCCAATAAGAACCGTGTACAAATTTTTGAGTTGGTACCTTTATACAGGTATGCCTATGCACGAACATGAAAAAGCTTATGCCTTTAGTAAGAGCAATAACAGACATAATTACTCAAAAGGAGCGGTACATCATAAACATGTTGGACTTAACTGATGCAGAGAAAATCCCAATAAGTGTTCTCTCCTTGTCAACCCGTGCAAGGAATTGTATAAGAAGGTCAACTGGCAATTATCGCAACAGTTTAGATGCCTATCCTTTTAACACAAGCCACGTTTTCTATGCCCTCAGCACAAATTTGCCCTCAGTAGAAGAGGCAGGAACTCTGGCGATGAGAACAAGAGATGAGCTTTTGAGCATGCGCAATTTAGGTGAAAAAAGTGTTCAGGAAATTGAAGAAAAGCTCGCAGAACTAGGCCTTTCACTTGCAACGCCGGAAAATAGTCAACATTTTGACCCTTCGATTTAACTTAGGGTCTCTAGCCTCACACAAGTATGGGGCTTGACAAACAAAAAAAGTTTGATATCATATTAGCAGTCACATTCCGTAACTGCTTGTTTACACTGAGTAGAACGAAGTGTGACTTTTGCTCTAAACTGTCCCGATTAGCAATAAACAATAAACGATTAACAATTAACATGATAAAGCCACTAGCCGGATACGTTTTAATAGAACCTGCTCCTAAAGAAACTAAAACTGCCTCTGGAATTGTCCTTCCGGAATCTGCCGAAGAAAAACCCCAAGAAGGAAAAGTTTTAGCTTGCGGGCCCGACGCCACGGAAGAAGGCAAAACCATCAAATGCCCGGTCAAAGTGGGAGATAAGGTTGTTTACAAAAAATGGGGCGGTAATGAAATCAAGGTTGAAGGCAAGGAACTACTTTTGATCAAATTCGACGATTTAATGGCAATAGTTGCAAAGTAAGTCAAAATGCAAAAATCAAAAGTCAAAATTACAAATCAAAAATTAGAACTTTCTAAAATAAAAGCTAACAAAGTTAGCCTCCGCAATTTTGAACTTTGCATTTTAAATTTAAAATTTAATTGATATGGCTAAACAACTTTTATACGCAGAAGAAGCACGAACAAAACTGAAAGCTGGAGTAGATAAACTCTCGGCAGCTGTCGCAACTACACTTGGCCCTAAAGGCAGAAATGTGGCGTTGGACAAGAAGTGGGGTGCTCCAAACGTTATCCACGATGGTGTTTCTGTTGCCAAAGAAGTCGAGCTTGAAGACCCTTTCGAAAATATGGGCGCAGCACTAGTTCGCGAAGCGGCCAGCAAAACTAACGATGTAGCCGGAGACGGGACTACAACTGCCACAGTTCTTGCCCAGGCAATTGTCGATCAAGGTCTCAAAAATGTTACAGCCGGCTCAAACCCGATGATTCTCAAAAAAGGTGTTGAAAAAGCAACCGATGCAGTTGTCACAGAATTGAAAAGGATGGCCAAAAAGGTTGCAGATCAGGGTGAAATCCAAAAAATAGCCACCATTTCAGCGGCTGATGATACTATAGGTCGAATGATAGCCGAAGCCTTGGAAAAAGTTGGTCCGGACGGTGTCGTTACCGTGGAAGAATCAAAAGGGCTGGAAACGTCTGTCGACACTAAGGAAGGTATGGAATTCGACAGGGGATTTGTATCACCTTATTTTGTCACGGATGCCGACAAAATGAAAGCAATCATCGAAGATGCGCACATTTTAATTACCGACCAAAAAATAGCTTCACTTAACGACCTTCTTCAATTCTTGGAAAATTTTGTAAAAGTCAGCAAAAACCTAGTAATTATCGCCGACGAAGTAGAAGGCGAAGCACTTGCAACTTTAGTTGTCAACAAAATCCGTGGCACCTTTAATGTTCTTGCAATAAAAGCCCCAGGATTTGGCGACCGCAGGAAAGAAATGCTTGAGGACTTAGCCACCTTAACCGGTGGTAATGTTATCTCAGAGGATTTAGGGCGCAAGCTTGAATCGGTCACAATTGAGGACTTGGGTCAAGCAGACCAGGTAATATCCGATAAAGAAAATACAATTATTGTTGGTGGAAAAGGCACAAAGAGTGCAATTGATGGCCGTATTAAACAAATTAAGAATGAATTGGCGACAACCGACAGTGAATTTGACCGCGAAAAACTCGAAGAAAGGCTTGCCAAACTTTCCGGTGGAGTTGCAGTCATAAATGTTGGGGCCGCAACCGAAATTGAACTAAAAGAGAAAAAAGAACGAGTCGACGATGCAGTCCATGCAACCAAAGCTGCAGTTGAGGAAGGTTATGTCGTTGGTGGGGGAGTATCGCTTATTCGGGCAGGCAAAATATTAGACAAACTCATCGCCTCAACGAGCGAAGTTGACGAGAGAATTGGTGTAGAAATTGTCAAGGATGCGTTGAATAAACCTTTAGCCAAACTTGCCGAAAACGCAGGCATGGATAGTGGTTGGGTTGTTAGGGAAGTCGAAAAGGCAACTGGAAACATCGGGTTAAATGCCCTGACTGGCAAGTTCGAAGATCTGGTAACAGCAGGTGTTATTGATCCTGTCAAAGTAACTAGACTCGCCCTGCAAAACGCATCATCGACAGCTATGATGATTCTAACGACTGAAGCCTTAATTACTGATCTCCCGGAAAAGGAAAAAGCTCCAATGATGCCGCCAGGCGGAATGGGCGAATACTAAACACTACCTGAGTACTATCTTCAACCGGGCATTATCAACATGAGCAGGATATTGCTCAATTTCTGTTTTAGCTTGGACACGATAAGTTTTTGAACCACTCGGCATTGGGATTTTTCCGGAAGTCTTGAGTGTTGGTGTTGATGTTGGATTCGATATTTGTGATTCAATAAGAGGGTTATTATCCGAAACATTTCTAATTTGCGACCAAGCACGGCCATTACCACCCTCAACCCATATAGAGGCCTCAAATGTCACACTGTCAATTGCACTATATTTAGTTGTGTCAATATTAACCTCAAGACCAGCCAAATCTGCGAAGCTGGTATTAGTAGATTGACCACTCCCAAGCGGTATAAAAATCTCCCTGTTTGGGGTTTGAATTATTACTGTTTCGGATACTGATTTGGATGTGCTCGAAACTGGGCTTGGGGATGGTTCAAGGTCCGCATTTTTAGCTGAACTATTTTCGTCATTTTCGTGAATTTGCTCGGTAATCGGTAGAGAAGAGTCGGCACCAGCATCTTTGGTAGTATTTGTATTCTCTATAACTTGGGTGACGCGAGATTCTGATTTATTAAGTATCCACCAATTAATAAAAACTAAGTCCAAAATGGCAAGAATAAATATAGCAATAACTATTTTTGAAAATATTCCACCGGCATTTGTATCCTCCATAGTTTAACTTGCCTACCATGGACCCAAAGCACATCAGAAGAGACCATAGGCAGTAAAACAATTTTAATCCTTGCTATACGTTTTGTCGAAAATTGCGGCAAAACTTGTCGCCATTCAAACTAAAAGCTAAACTTAAAGTTGCAGTGATAATAAACCCTCCAAGCAAAGGTCAAAAAAAAAGGCTTTCAAAACTTCTATCCAAAGGTGAAGAGGTTGTCTATGTAACGAGTATTGGCAAAAGATACTTTTATATTAACCTGTTTTTTCTGCTTATCGTACCACTAATCTTAACTTATATTGCCATTTTCATGTTTTTCGGCATTATTACTATCCCAAATTATTCTTGGCTAAAGTATTTTGGTTTCATTCCACTCTTTCTCTTAATCTACAATACCCCAAAATATTCTCACCTTATTCGTATGAAGCAGTCTTTTACCTATGCTCTAACTAACCGCAGATTTGTAATAGTCAGAGGTATATTCTCAAGAAAAATTGTAACTGCTCCCTTAACCGCAATAACCCATGTCACAGTTGAGCAGTCTTTTTTCCAAAGGTTTGTCTTCAACACTGGTCACTTGGTTATAATCACAGCTGGCTTTGACCAGCGCGAAATTGTAATTGAAAATATTGGCAACCCTTTAGAGTTTAAAATTTTAATAGAGGAGCTAACAGAAAAAATTGAAGATACCTGGGCTACAGAAGATGACAAAGATGAAGGGAAAGAGTTTAAACTTAGATCCTTGGATTCGTGATCTTAAGGCAAAATACTAACAGGATTCATTGCAACGCCGCGATCATATGCTTCAAGATGCAAGTGCGCACCAGTTGTTCGGCCCGTTAGTCCGACTGTACCCAAAGTAGTACCAACATTAACATAGTTCCCGATACCAACCTCAATTTTACCCATATGTGCATAAAGTGTTTTTAACCCATCGCCATGGTCAACAACAACAATATTCCCCTTGCCGTCAGCACTGAATCCCGCATACTCAACAACCCCATTACCGATTGGTTTTATAAGTGAGCCTAAACTGGTAGCCATATCTAAAGCTCTATGGTACGAAGTAAATCCTTGCGAGATCATAGCATCTTCAACAGGATTTACATACGCAAATGGGGATAGTTTTGAACTAACATTAGAAGATATCTCCACAGTTTCATCAATGGGCTCACTGGCTTCAGCTATTAATATTGCTTGGCCTTGAACCTTAATTTTACCCTTTTTATCACTTAAGGCTTTTGAAATTTGAATGGAAGCTGCAAGCACAACCAAAAGCACTAAAACAACCTTAAATGCAAGAACCAGCCTTGGTCTTATGACAATTTGTCCTCGGATATACCTATAAGCACGATTAATGGCATCCTTAGCCTCCATTTTGGAGTATTTACGCGCGACTCTTGATACTCGACTTCTGGAAACGACAAATCGAGCATGGCGTATACCCTTACGCTTTAGCCTTAAAATATGCTTTTTGAAAGCTTTTATATGTTTATTTACTTTCATTTAAAAATCCTTGTCTCTGGGCTAAAAACTACACGACAACCCGAATAGAATAAGAAGGGAAGTCATGGGTGTTTAAGCCCATAGTGAGGATTTTCAAACGAGCATTCTATCACACTTACACTTAAAAATCAAATTTCATACAGACAAAAAAGATAGACCTATAACATATATATTGAATTTTGACTCTTTAACTTCTATTTGTTATTTTTAATTCAATGCTATCTTTATCAACTGAAACCATTAAACCCGTAGCCGAGGCTAAGAATTTCATAAAAAATTTACCACTCTTAATTTGCTGTTTGTCGCTTGTTCTGATTCTGCCCGGCTGCAGTGCAATAGGTAGAACCAAACAAGCTGCACTCCAAGTGACCACAAACCCCCAAGCTTCAGTATTTCTAGATAATAAACATTTAGGCAAAACTCCCTTTTTCTCAGATCAACTACAAGATGGCACACATACCATCAAAGTTTCTGCATCGGAAGCCGTATATGTTGACAAAGTTGAACTCAAAAATGGCGCCCTGACTGTTGTAAATCGTGATCTTAATAACAGCTTATTTGCACAAAGTGGTGAGGTCTTATGGTTAACAGAAGGCAAAAACGATGTTTTTATAGCCACAAATCCACCTAATTCCGAAGTCACAATAGATGGGCAGTACCAAGGTAAGTCACCAATTTTGATAAACGACCTGGACAATGGCGACCATAAGGTTTTAATTACTAATACAGGTTACTTTGATAGAGAATTTACAATTAAGAATTCAAACAATTACAAACTAGTAGCAAATGTTACGCTAGCCTCACAAACAGCAAAAAATCAGCAAAGCCAAGAAAAATCCGATCAAGTCAAAAAAGTGGAAATCCTAAACACCCCGCAAAGGTTTTTAAAAGTGCGCAAAGAACCGGATTACACTGCACAAGAAATTGGCCAGGTAGAACTTGGTACAACATATGAAGTTATACAGGAAATAGAAGATTGGGTCAAAATCAGCTTTGATGGCAAACTGGGTTGGATTTACTCGCAATACACCAAAAAAATCTGACCAAAAATTACCAATACTTGATACTAAGTAATTGATACTAGATACTAGATACTAGATACCAATTCCATGGTTGCGAAATCGACAGTCAAATTGATAGACGAAGCAATAATCCCAGCACTGATTCTTATGATGTCCAAGATTGTTGGGATATTACTGGTAAACTATTTTTTTAAAATTAACTTTAACGTACACTCACGAGATTTCCTTAACTTGTTACCTAGTATCACATACCCGTCTGCGTACGATTACATAAGAGTTGAAAATTACTCGAACCTTTTAATGTTTATAGCAGCAGCCATGGGTACGCTTATGGTTTTAACAAAAGCGCACTTTTTCCATGAAAGTCATATAAGCCCCAAATTTCACCAAAAACTTGTTAATCTCAATCTGGAAAAACTTATCTCGTCTAGCTTCCATCTTTATCACCAGGCACTAATTTGGATGATCTTTTTGTGGCTAGTCACCATTTTTCTTATTTTATCTTCAATTTCAAAAGTAATGTATCCTCAAATAACTGTGCTTGCAATAATAATTGCAATTAACTTTAGTTGGATTCTGGCTTTGGATATCCAAAAGGAGATAGAAATAGAAAGAGACCATGACTAATTTAAAATTTAAAACTTAAAATTAAACAGAATGAGGCATCACCTGCTAACTATCAGTCTAAACTTTTCGGCATTTTTGCTGCTGCTCACGCTTGTTGCAGCGCCCATTTACTTTGCAAAAAATATTACACAAATTGCTGGAGTCAAAAGCGAGTCTCCTTATCTTTTAGTTTCACAAATCGAAAAATTTCCCGGGATGACGTTCTCCCAAACAAACAATACATACACCGTAAGCTTTACAAAACAGGCACCAAAACAAGCCTACCTGTCAATTCTTGTTATCAATAACCCAACAAAAGAAGCCAAAACTTACAAAATACATACCACTGATGACAGCGACACCCTTTTCTTCGGAGAGGACATAAACAGACCAGAGACCCAAATTACGCTCACGACGCAAACATCTGCACCAATTAGCATCTTATCCAAATCCAACTCTTTTAGAGAGAACGTATCATTCAATATTTCTCTTCTATGACAGGAGAAGTCGGATATCACACACTAGAAACCTGTTCGGACCCCACCTGTGAGGAGCACGAATCCATGCATAAAATATTAATCGGTGCAGCTAAAAATTCAGGAAAGAAAGATTTCGCAGATGGTGTGCACTACGGGCAAGACGAGAAGTATGAAATTAAAGTCAAACGGCAAAGATCTGCATACGACTGTGGCCAAACATGCCTTGAGATGCTTGGATATAGAGACGTTCGCGAAATGTATCCAAATAGAGAACTTGAAAATCTTGATTTACTACAAATCGCAGGTTCGCAGTTTATAAATAAGCCTGAGGGCTATAGCTATACAAATCCACATATGCTGCTTGTTAAGAATAAATCGATTGGTAATCATTGGGTAATTAGGATCGAAGACAAGATAATTTGTCCATTAAGAGGAGTTTACGAAAACCAGGAATTTAAAAGGATATTTGTTGATAGGGTTTTACAAACTTTTAAAGTTCCGCACTTAATAAATCCTATTCCAATAATCGAAGCATGAACCTACTGCAAAAGCCTGACAAGCTGCGAAGGTAAAATATCTGCACCATAAATTACGACAAAAACAATCAGCCCCCACACAACCACGGCTGACAATAGAGGTATATCTGAGAGGAGCACTCTCTCTGGCGATTCACCCTCACGCTTCTCGTAAATTACATACAAATATCTCATAACACCATAAATCACAAATGGCACAGATGCCATCAGCCACTTTGATGCCAAAAATGTTCTAGGAAGAAGATCGCCAAATAAAATTAGAACCTGAGGCCCGGCCTCTGGTGGGGGTTGCAGGAAAGTAAACATTGTGTAAGAAAACCAGCAAGCCGTAGCAAACATTATTGTTAAGGCATCAAGTAAATTTTCAGGGTATTTTGTTAAAATCGCACGAGTATCCATACCTTTTGCTCCGGATCCTAAAAGCAGCGTACGCTCACTCCTTCGTTTTCCAATTGCCAAAAAGAGTGCCAATGATGCAACGGTAAGCATAAACCATACCGTGACATGTGCATCAATCAAAACGGCACCTGCATAAACCCTCAAAAGAAAACCGGAGGCTATAGCCATCACATCCAATAACATATAAGATCTTAAGAAAAACGAATATGCAATTTGCAGCAATATGTAAGCACTAGCTGCGAACATAAAAAACGGTGACAAGCTGCTTGCAAGTAATAACCCGAAAACCAGGACTGCCACAGCCCAAATTAAAGCAAGACCTGGATTGACATACCCGGCGGCAATCGGCCTTCTACTTTTAAATGGATGTGCTAAATCCTTCTTCCTGTCGATAACATCGTTGATGATATAAATACCGGAAGTAATAAGGCAAAAAATGAAAAACCCCAAAAGTGTAATTGAAAAAGCGTTCGGATGGAAAAAAGAACCTTCAAATACGAGTGCAGCAAATATTGCTAGGTTTTTTAACCACTGTCTTGGCCTAGAGGAAACAAAAAGCCAAAATGGAACCCAAATTATTTTTGGCCCTTTACTGGTAAACTCATATTTAGCCATAAAATGCCACCAAGTATTATTATAGCTGCAAAAACTCCTGCGAATAGTTTTTCGCCCGATGGCAGAAGTAATGCAATCGCGCCTAAAATAGCACATAAAAGCCAATAAAACAAGGAAACAGATCTTTGCGACAAGCCAACCTCAAGGAGCCTATGGTGGAGATGTTTCCTGTCTCCCTTAAATGGTGATTTACCTTCTGCAATTCTCCTAATAACTGTAAATACACCATCTACAAGCGGTATAGCCATAACAAGAATTGCAGTTCCCACTTTGGCGCCAGATAAAATTGATATTACAGCTATTAAAAATCCCAGAAAGTAAGAACCGCTATCCCCGGGGAAAATTTTTGCAGGATAAAAATTGAATATTAAAAACCCGAGTGTTGCCCCAGCACCAATAAGCGCAAGTTTGGTAACAACTGCCTGGCTAGGATCTGCTCCCAAAAACCTTAACGATGCTACAAATATCACCATAAAAACCACAATGGCTATACCGCCGAGTTGGCCATCGACCCCGGAAGAGAAATTTACCATATTTATTACCCAAACTATCCAAAAAATTGCAAATAAGTCTGCCCAAACAACTATAGAATGAGTTCCAAAAAGTTCAAAAATTATCCGCCAAGCATCGAGCTTTATAACAGAAGGAAAATCACTAAAAATATGCATCGGGTTGGTGATGAAACTTATGCCTATGCCAAAAGCGACTACTACAAGGGCTGCCAAAAGTTGACCCAAGAATTTGTAAGAATTTTTAAGGTCATACTTATCGTCTAAAATGCCTATAAAAACGAGTATCCCCCCACCTAAGAAAATACCGACTAGTTCTTTTGAGGTTGGCATTGCTAGTAAAGAAGAGAGTACGAAAGCTAAAAAAATTGGAAGACCTCCTGCCCTAGGGATTACAAAACTATGAAGAGCAGCAGGATGCTTTCTTTTTCTAGGGTCATCAACCAAACCGAACTGTGCAGCAAATTTAATAGTTAAATTTACAAATACCAGGCTTGTTATAAAGGCAATAAAAAATACAAAGAAGTTATTCATGCAAGGAGTGTAACAATTTTCATAGCACCCCAAAAAGTTGTAAAACCAATAACAGCATTAGACACGAATAGTACTCTGGCTAAGAATTTATTGTTTCTGAAAAAGACGAAATATACTAAGAAATTAAAAGCTACAAATGACACTGCAATTGCAGGTAATATCCATATAAAAATACTTTGTCCAAGCATATTTTCCCCCCAAGTTTTTGAATAAAAAATAGGAATTTCAGGAGGTAAATTTCTAAAGTAAAGTCCGATAACTGCAATCTGAGAAAAAATAAAAAAAAGACTTACTATAAAAGCCCATAAAATACCTTTATCGGAAACTAAACTAGTTCTAACCTCATGGCTTATCTCAAACTTAGGTGCTTGATTGGTAGACTTTTGCTCCAGGGGAGCAACGCTGACGGCTTTTCCAATTTTCATAAGAAACTTTTATCACTATCTCAAAATGTATAAATCAGCCTCGTTAATTTTTGCGATATGAGTATACTTTCTTATAAGTAAGTTCTCAAGTTCGGCGAAATACCCAATCGAACCTTGCGGTTTCACAATATACTTAGGAGATTTAGCGTTCAAATCACGAGCCACCTCAAGACGGCCAATTTCACTTGGAACGCCAAATACATGGAAAGATGTTACATACCTTGAAGGATTTTTCCCGTCAACAATTGCGTAAAGCCACGGTAAATCTCCCCAGATGTATATAGATTCTCCATAAGCACTATTAACCTTTAGAGCATCAGTAAGTGCCATTATTGTATTTACGTTGCCGTCAAAGTAGTTATTATATTCAGTTTCACTCTTGTTGCCTGTTGCAAAATCAATAAAATTACCCCACCATTTGATCTGGTTAATCGGCCCACCGGATATAAAATCACGGAAAATCAAGCTTGTTAAAAATAAAAGAGGAATTAAAAACAGGCATGAAAATACAAATCTTGCGATATTAATTCTCACTTTCGCAAGACTTATACTAGCCAGTAGAAGAGACACTCCTGGAGTTACCTGCACTAAATAGTGGCCGTATGTCCTACCTGAGAAATAAGCACCCATAAATGAAAAAGCAATCCAGAGTAAGAATAGATGAATGTAATTCACCTTTACAGCCTTAAATTTTTTATAGAACCCATACAAAATCACCGCGATTGCCGGTAAAAACTTTGAAATATTAATAAGTTCTGCATATTTTGGGCTTTCGCCTAAATAAATAGAATAATATGTGTATGCTCCAAATATAAATTCATTTACTATTCCGTGCTTTAAAAAGTAAGCAAAAGTTACAGCAAAAGGGATCGAAAAACCAAGTATAAGCACTAAGCCTTTTTTGAAAAAGTCTGAAAATTTATCTCTTATGAGAAATATATAAATTCCCAACGCGAGCGCTTCAAAAGCACCTACCTGTTTATATAGTGAAGCAATGGCAAAAAGGGCACCCGCAAAAAAAAGTGAATAGTTGTCAAATTTACCCTTCAGTGCCAAATACATAGCGCAAGATATTGGCAGAATCATAAATATTTCAGTCAGCGCCAAATTGCCTTCAATAATACGAAGCGATGTAAAAAAACCAAAAATGAAACTGGCTACAAGTGCCCGATGTTTTCCAATAGTTTCCCGACCAATTTCATAAATAACTGTGGCAGTCGTCATAACAACTACTGCCACAACCAGTCTTAACCAGAACATGGATACACCAAACAAGGAAAAAATTCCGGCGTAGGTCAGATATATCATTGGTGGTTTGTTGTCCCAGGCAGTTTGGTACAGCACGCCCCCTTGAGTAAGGTTTTTAGCAACCGCTGCAAAAATTCCCTCATCGCCATACCAATATGGTTCAAAAAGAGATGGGAACCTAAAAAGAAAAGTTATAAAAAGAATAATGAACACTAGAATATGATGTCTTTCCAACTGAGCTATTAATTTTTTCATTTATTTACTAAAGTTATTATCTCTCCATCATCCCGTCGAAGCTCAAAATTATTATCATGACTACTGCCAATTTTAACAGTACCATTTTCTACATACGCATCAAGCAAACTCTTTCCAGAAAATTGAACCAAACCCTCATCAAGAATAATCAAATCATTACTTAACTTGTTTCGATTTCTATAATATAGCACTTCCGCAAATGAAGGTAATACCGTTACTATGTCATCACCTGAATCCAACTTTGGCAAAACTTGACCCTGATACTCTTCCCGAAAAGTATACGGTGATCTTGAAAAGTTAATAACATCAATCCATATCGATAAAGTTAAAATAAAAAAGATAATTAAGCCCATAATTAGCCTTGGGAATTTTTGTGCGGAGTGTACAATAACCATCGAAAGTGGAATCGAAGACCCAATCAAATATCTCCAAAAAAATATCGACCTGAAAGGGAATTTGATGCCAGCTACTTGAAGTCCAGGCAATGTCGCTAAAATGAATGGGATAATTGCCCAAAGCCAAATGAGAAGATATGGCCTTTCAAATTTGTGCCGTAAAGCGTGTTGAATAACTCCAATACCAAGCATCACACACGAGAAAGTAAAGAGTAAATCACGCAGTGGCAAAAAGTTAAATACAACATTTTTATTTTCCCCACCCATAATTCTTAAAAATGCTTCATAATGCGTTCTTCGCCAGTCAACCGCGCCAATCCAGTAACTTTGATTAACTGATGTTAACTGTCCCAAGAGTGATTTAAACCAGGGAAGATATAGAACCCCACAGATAATATAAAGTCCCATCATTTTCAGAAAAATCTTCCTGTCAAACAAGATAAGATAAAGTCCTTGCGCTACGATAATAAAAAACATGTAATAGTGTGTGTAAATTCCAAGCGTAGTAAACAGAACAAAAGTGGTTGCTCTAACAAGGTTGAACTTTTTGGAAAGTTCAACCAAAAAAAATACAGATCCAACTGCAGCAAATGTAAACATTGTGTAGTTCCGTGCCTCGAATGCGTATGTAAAGAAGGTGGGGTTTAAAGCAACGACAAGTGTGCTAAGAGCCCCAAAAGTACGACCTCGGACATAAGCTGCGAGCTTATAAACCATTACAAGCGTCAGTAGGTAAAAAATTATGGAAATTAGCCTTGTGTTAACCTCTGTGGGGGACAGAAATTTATAAACAATCTCAACTATTGTGTAATACCCTGGTGGATGAAAATCCGCTGCTGTTGTCTTAAGCATCTGTGAGTAGGGGAGTTGTGAAATCAACGAAGTCCACGCCTCATCACCCCAAAATCCGCGCGTTAAATAATTTTGGGCGAGCGAAAACATAGTCAAACCTAGTATAGCCACAACAATTCTAAATTGACAATTATTTTATCTCTAAATACTAATCCTCTTCAAAATATAAGCGTCACCCACGGAAGATAAAATAAAATAATTACCACTTGTTACTAACTGAAACATTTGCACCTTTGTTTTTTCTAAATCTTGTGTGTAAAAATTCCAGTTATTTTGCCCTGGGTGTAAATCAAAAACCACATAATCTGCGCTATTTACGTCCGGCAGTAAATAAAGCTGTTCTCTATGCGAAATATGCGGCAGGAGATTATTTTGCCCGGCAACAGACGCGTTTTCCGGGATTAAGGATAATATGGTTCTTGTGTCACTCATCCAATTTTTTTCCTGCCAAAAATCGGCCTTTGCAAGATTTTTGAGTGGAGCATTTAAAACTATGTTTGAAATTAAAGCGCAAAGAAAGAGAAATAAAAATAATACCGTCTTAGTGTATCTGGCATTAAATTTTTTTAAAATAATCTCAGCGGTATAAACAGTTGAAACAGAAAGCAGGACAGCCAACTCAACACTATAGTGGTAGTAAATAGTCCATCGTATTGGGTGGGCTACATCTAGAAATCGTGACGAAAATTGGGAAAAAATAGTAAAGATCAATGGGATATAAAAAATTGGCACCATTCCGAAAGAGAAAAATGACCAAAACAGAGTAGAGATTTTCTCGGTAGGCAAAAGGAAGTTGCGAATTAAATCATCTGGCCTCTGCACATAATTAATTATCGATTGACCAAGCCCACTGCTGTCTCCGGTAAACGAATTGTACATTTTCTGACCGAGTGCAGGCATAATTATTGATATGACAGCAACTGACCATAAAAGCGATAAAAAGGAAGTTACCACTGCGAGTTTCAAATCGCGCTTTGTAAAGTATATGTAAATACCCAGGGGGGCCAAGAGCAATCCCACGTGTTCCCTAACAGAGAGACATAAAACTAACGTTACAAAGTAGTTGAAATATTTATCCAGAATCAAAAAATAAAATAAAAAACTTAACAAAACTGGCAAAATTACCATTTCGTGGAAATCGTATGCAACAGCACTCTGGATTCCCACAAAACTTACATATAAAAAGGGGATTATTAAGGCTAGTATTCTTGGTAGTACTCGTCGCGCAATTAACCAAATCGGAAAAACTGCTGCAGCAAGAATGACAGCTTGAAAAAGTAGTATTACTCTTTCATTTTTTGTGAACCAATAAAGAGGGGAGAGTAAAACTATGATTGGTCTGAACCTGTCTCCAAGATCAAAAATATTATTTATCGTTGAGTATGGGAAATTAAACCTGTTGTATAACCAAATCGCTTGGTCGTAAATGCTAAAATCGTTAGCCTGCGATTGAAAATGGTTATGACGAACCACCGAAAGAAGGGAATATAAGATGGTGAAAGTTAAAAATATAGTAGAGACTATATAAAAGTCAAAGTCAACACCTAGAAATTTATACTTTTTCTGTAACACGATACTCCAAGTATTTTCCAAGCATCAAGCGTGTGTGTGCATCAATACCGGGCAATGTCGTAAACAGAAGCGTCACAATAGGCATCATCACAAATTCAAATGGCGTCAATATTTTTTTTATCAAACCTATTTTTCCTTCACGTTTAGGCCTTTGTCGAAAATCGATTAAAAGAATGATTGCCATAAATATCCAACAGCTTGTTAAAATCCCAAAAGAAACTCTTGGTAAATTTTGTCCCATCACGGTTTGCGCAAAAGCCGGGTTCAAAAGCACTGGGATAGTTGCACCTAAAGTTATCGCAAACCAGTGAACTGGCCACAAAAAATGGTCCTCCAATACTTTAAAAACCCTGACAGTCCTCTTCCAAAAGGGTATATGTGTGTATGTCAGCCACTTTTTAATAAAGTATGCATCGTCACTAACACCCCAAGCCCAGCGTTTTTCCTGCTCGTATAAGTTCAAAAGCGACTTAATGTAAGTTGTGGATTCTGCAGCGTCGGCGTATGCCGGTAAAAATATTGGGTCAACATCTACCTGTCCGTCTTTTGCAAAGAAGGCTTTAAAAAAAATGCGGTAGTCTTCCGGGATAACATCAATATCCCAATAACCAACATCGTCCAACAGTTTCATGCTTGTTGAATAAATAGAATAGTTAATCAACCTATCTGTTCTTGAGTTTTGTGCAGTCTGATATACAGAAGAAAGAGAAGAAATCACGCGAATTGGTGCAGGCACTCTCCAAATATTTGTGTAAAAAAGTACAATCGGCTGCCAAAATGTTAGATGCCTATTCTCCATCGTCAAAAACTTATATGTTAAACATGCAAGGTAATTTTCAGACAAAATACCATCCGCGTCCTTTGAAGTAACAGTAATATAGTTAATGTTTCTCTTTTGCTTGTTAATTAAAAGTTTCTTTGCTGATTTTATGGCGTAGGCTTGGTTGCTGGATTTCCCTTTTACCTCGTGAGCTATGTCCGGGTGATACGTAAAAAGTAAGTTAGTAAAAGCTTTTCCGAATTTTTTCTTTAAAATTCCAGCCTTTTTTCTTGCTTCTACACCTTCCCTGGCTTCAAAAGCCACACAAACAGAAATCTGTTTCTTGTTAAAGTTTTGAGCCCTCACAGATTCGATACCACGCACAATTGTCGCAATCGGTTCACGATATGTTGGGATCATTATTAAATGGTGTATCTTTTTATGGTCACCAAGTGCCCGAACATCTGCCGTCCAATCATATTTCTCGCTTGCTCTAAGCTTCAAATGTGAAACAATGGCGCTTAATGCTAGCATTGCACTCTTGTAAAACCAAAAAACTATAAAAATAATAATGAAATAAGCAACATAATGGGGAATAATAAACGAACCCCAAAAAGGGAACAGAATTAAAGTCCACGAAAAAGTACCCGGTAAGATTTCCAGGAATCTGTGAACTTGTCGATCATGTTTTTCAACAAATCGTTTTAGCATATTTTCCACGGCGATCTGCTGATTTAATTTCAACAAACCGCTTTATTGTCATAAAAAATAGCTCTTTGGAGCTTAAGATATCAGGGCTAACCCCATAGTATTAATCTATGCGCATTGTATCATAATTTAAAAGCTTTTTGCGCATTTTTAGTCGTCTGGGTACAAAAATCACTTTCTTGAATATTTCGCAACTTTGCAAGAAAACTGGCAATAATTTTAACATTAGTCGGTTCGTTCTTTTGTCCCCGAAAAGGCTCAGGCGATAAAAAGGGGGAGTCGGTTTCAAGCAAGATCAACTCCCCTGGTACAATCCTGGCAGCTTCCTGGATATTGACTGCGTTTTCAAACGTTACAATTCCGGAAAAAGAAATGTAAAACCCCAAACCGACTGCTTTTTTTGCCTCATTATATCCACCTGTAAAACTATGGAAAACACCTCTTAACATAGGTGGTTGTCCAGAGTCTTTTGAAAGCAGTTGAAAAATTTCATCCCACCCGTTTCTGCAATGAACTACGATAGGCAGGATATTATCATTAGCAATTTTCACCTGGGCACAAAATAATTTCTTTTGAAATTCCTTTTCGGTGTCCCCGGTTGGAGATCTCATATCTCCTTGTCCATAATAATCCAGACCAGCTTCTCCAATGCCAACAATTTTTTTGGAAGTTGAAGCTAAATCGGTAAGTTCACGCATACAAGCCTCAACACCTTTGTCCTCTATTTCACCCTTGCTATCAAACGGATGCATTCCAACGGTTGCAAAAATCCTCAAATCATCGCTGCTGTATTTTTCAGCGATATCTATAGCTCGTCGGCTGGTGTTAAGCGAAGTCCCTATTGATACTATCGAGCCGACTCCGGCAGCCTTGGCATGTTCTAAGACCTCCTCTAAATTCTCTACAGCTTCAAGATGTGCGTGCGAATCAACTAAGCTCATCATTTTACACTTATAAGTACACTTAGAAGCCAGGCTTTGGAGGCTAATTTGGAGGCTAAAAGTGCCAAGTTAGAATTTATGATTATTATATTCATATTCTAGGGAACAGTGGTTTTTCCATCTTAATTCTACCCGTAAATTGGCTCAAAATTTTTTCAGCAGTTTCAGACAAAAATGGGGATAGATTAAATGCTATCTCGCGAATTTGTTGAGCAATTGGAGAAATAGAATTTTTGAGTGCATTACCGTCAAGCTCCCACGGCCTTTCCTCATTTATTTGCTTATCAAGCTTTGATATTTCATCCCAAATTGCCAAAATCGCCAAATCGAACCTGTAGTTTCTTAAGTTATCGGCAACAATCTTATTAAACACGAAATGCTTTTTTGGTGGCAGACTTAAATTAGTATCACTTGCCAACCGCCCAACCCGCGCCACTAAATTTCCAAGACCGTTTGCAAGCTCACCGTTATAAAGGTCATGGAAACGCTTCTCGCTAAAATCACCGTCTCCCCAAGAAGGAATTTCCCGAAGTAAATAATAACGGACAGCATCAACTCCAAATTTTTTAACCAATTCAAAAGGATTCACTGTGTTGCCTAAAGATTTAGAGATCTTTTGTCCATTTACTGTAATGTATCCATGCACGAAAATTTCGTGCGGCAACTGGACCCCTGCAGAAAGAAGCATCGCCGGCCAGTACACTGTATGAAACCTGTTTATCCCTTTACCGATTACGTGAACCCTGTTTGGATTATTAGTCCAAAACTTATCAAAAAGATCACTATCTGGGTAACCAAGTGCCGTCAGATAGGTGACAAGCGCATCAAACCATACATACATAACCTGCGTTTGGTCGCCGGGGACAGGAACACCCCAACCGCGCGCCCGTGCTCGAGTTCTGGAAATTGAAAAATCCTCCAGACCCTGCTCAATAAAACTTAAAATTTCATTTCTGCGAGTGCCAGGAACAATTTTTAATCTATCTTTATCAATAAGGTCAAATAAAATCTTTTGGTAACTGGAAAGTCTAAAAAAGTAATTTTCTTCACTGACTTCCTCGGGTTTTGTTAAATGTTCAGGGCACAAACCATGATCAAACTCGCTCTCCAAGTAAAATTGCTCGCAACCTACACAATAGAGTCCACGATAGGTTTTTTTGTAAATGTCTTCCTTCTTGCAAAGAGACCATAGAGTCTGCGCACCGATGAAATGCTCTTTTGCAGAAGTCCTGTTAAAAACGTCAAAAGTTAAATTATAAGCTCCCTTAAGATTTCTAAACTCTTTTGCATACCTGTCGACGAGCTTTTGAACACCCACACCTTCTTTTTCTGCCGCCTGCACATTTTTGAGCGAATTTTCGTCTGCCCCGCTGGAAAAATAGACGTCATATCCAATCATCCGATAAAACCTGGCCAGGCAATCGGCCTGCACAAATTCCAGCGCGTGTCCAATATGCGGACTTGCGTTTACGTATGGGATAGCGGTAGTTAAGTAAAATTTACTTTGCATAGTGGTTAATTCTAGCAAATCATGTTGCGAACTCCAATTCAATCGCCATTGGCAGGCGCATTGACATGTCAGTACATTGTCAGTATAATTAAAGCATGCAAAAAGTATTCGTAAATGGTAATTCACTTACAGTCACGGTCCCAAAAGTGTATGCGCAATTGCTCAACATTAAAAGCGGTACAGAAATAGGGTGGCAAAAAACCGAAAAAGGCCTACTATTGTTCGTCCCTCAAAATTCTGCAAAAAAGGCGACGGAGATTGACCCGGAGGTAACAAAATTAATAAAGAAACTTTCTAAAAAATATTCTAAAGTGTGGCAAGAACTCGCAAGCCTATAAAGTACCTTTCCGAAGCCGAACTTATAGCCATTAACCATGAAATGGTTGCAAAATATGGGGGGCTACATGGGGTACGCGACATTAACTTTCTAAGGCTTGCCGTCGGAAGGCCGCAAATGTCCGCAGGCTTAAAAGATGCTTATCCAACGATTTACCTAAAGGCGGCATCGATATTCCACTCCATAATCAACAATCACTCATTTTTAGACGGAAACAAAAGGACTTCTCTATTTAGCGCAATCCTGTTTCTTGAATACAACGGATTTCAGGTCAATTTTACCAAGGAGGAAGGGATCAAGTTCACACTGGGAGCACACAACGATGATTGGACAGTAGAACAAATCGCAGACTGGATAAAAAGTCACACAAAATGAAAATGTCTCCTCCGGCTCTTTTGTCACTTTGACTCTTTCAAGTGGAAGTGTAATGATTAAAATATGTTCCTGTCCAAACGTGGGTTTTACCACCCAATCACGATATTAATCCTTGCCACTATAACCCTTTCCGTCGCCATAATTTTCTATTTAAATTCGAACGTCCTCCTCAAAGCACCCGAACCTGCACCTGACAATAATATTGAACCCAGCTCATCACCCATTATAAAATCGGAAAATTTTATCACTCCAAAATATGTAAGCATTTATCTCACAACGTCATTAGAACAAAGTAATAAGAATCCGATTTTAATCTTATCGACTGTTGCGGGTGATGGTTGTGACACAGCAGGTAATTTACAAATTTCAAAAAATTATGATGACGTAAACTTGGGTATCCAAATTAAAGGTTATGATTTTAAAGAAGGAGGAGATGGCTTTTGTCCAGCAGTAATTTTAGAATCAAAAGTTGAAATCCCTCTCGATGAGAATTGGCTTGAGAAAACTGGTGATAAATTTATCGAAATTGCACTAAACGAACAAAAGAACTTATATAAAATAGAAAACACGAAAACAAAAATTATACTAACAGGTATAAATGCAACTAATGTAATCAGTAATGAATTCGGATACAACTCACCTGAAAGCCCACGAACAATAGAATTAACACTGTAAGCTTTTCTAAATCGAAATATTCAC
>CAZBKB010000007.1:0-50082 GCA_964492425.1 uncultured Gammaproteobacteria bacterium
TTGTTTGCTGTCTACATGCAAAGCCGATGCAGACCAGCCCTTGTAATCTTTAGCCTCATCCAGCTTCATCACCCTCTCAACAACCACATCATCTGCCAAAACCTTCGCCTTAAAATAACCCTTATAAAATAAGGACCCAAAAACCACCGCCACAAACAGCACCGCAAGCACTAAGCCTAAAAAAAACTTCTTTCGAAGATGTTTAAATTTGCCAATGTCAAACTTCATATAAACTTCCACCTCTCAACTTACTGCGCTCAGCTTTCAGCGTTTAGCATTTAGCCTTAAACGAGCCTCGCCATTGGCGGGCGTTAAGCGCTCAATTACAATTGGTCCCAACTTGCGCAAGAGCAACAAGCACATCCTGCAAGGTAACTGAACCGTTGGGTGGGCCGGACCTCCACAATTGGTTTGGGTCCGTACTCGGAGTCCTGTCATACTCTCTGCCATCTTCTACCCCGTTACCGTTAATGTCCGAATCATAGTCATAACCGGCTGAATTCGCCGGACCGTTATCCCATGTACCCACAAATGCCAAAACCGCCCCAACATCCTGAAGACTGATTATTTTGTTTTTAGAAGCGGTAACTCCTGTTTTAAGAGCAGGAGATGGCACATCAAAAAAGTCATATTTGGTTGCCGGACTTCTTAACCCACCAGTATGCCAATCACCACCGGCCTCTCTGCTATCCCGGCAGCCATCACCATCACTTTCTGAAACAAACGGACTGCTGTTAAAGTTTTTAACCTCATCTTTATCCGAAATTCCATCTGCATCCGTGTCTGTTAAATTCAAATCAGTCTGATAATAGAAATCCTCCTCGGCATCCGAAAGTCCATCGCCATCACGATCTATCTGGTGAGTATAAGTTGCAAAACCTCCCGAAAATGAAGGTGGTCCAGAACTTGTCCAATCCAAAGTGTAAAATCCAACCGGTCTATCCTTGTAATCATACATTTGGTCAGTCCACATATCAGAATATTCTTCTGCGGCTAAGTCAAAAAGGCTCCCGGGCTGACCATTATATTGTAGCCTTAATTGAAACTGTAAAAATGGTGCCGATGCGGACTTTATCAAAATTGAATCCTCATGCATAAGGCCCATTTCATTGAAAAAAACAGAAAAATAAGGATAATGTTGTACAATCTCGCCGAGATAAGTCCTTCCAGCAATCAACGATTCTCCATAGTAAAGTGCCAAATCTTCCGGTGACTTAACTTTAAACTCTACCCAATTGTCCATAAAAAATGGGTCAGTTGCCTTGGCGTCACTCATATTTTCTATCGGATTTACCACCCCATTCAAAATGTTAAGCGCAATCTGCAAACTCGTCCCGCCCTGCACACTTTTAAGATGCTCTTGCTCAAAAGTAAAATATCGTGGCACCGAAGCTGGTATGACACTGTTTGCCGCATGACTCATCCCAGATACCGTCTCATCCCCTGTATTACTCTTGGCCATTACTTTAGTATTATTGGCTAGATTTAGAGTTCTAAAGGTAGTCCATGTAGGCAAACCGCTGCCAGCAATTATGTTAAATTTCACACTGCCCGGAGGAGACCTTAAGATTGTCTCCAAACTTTGCTGAAACGTCCTTGCAATGCTAATCGAATTTGGATTCGACCTCTTTTGAGCAATAAGGGGGAATACATCGTTTGCGGCCATCCTCTTATCTGGAATGCCAAAAAATGACGCATCATCAAAAAAATAAGGAATGTAAGGGTCCCGTGGTAAAAGTTCGGCCACACCAGGCATATTTGTCGTTATCCTCTGAACAGTATCAGCACTCGGACCAATATTGCCAAAGAGGTCGACCAATATCGATTTTCCGTAATTGACCCCCCACAATATTGAAGCAGCCGATTTTGCCGAACCCAAAAAAGGAGTTCCGACCGTAATTACGTGATCAACCTTGCTCGGATAAGCTTTGGCATAAAGCCAGGCAACATAACCACCCTGACTGTGAGCAACCAGATTTACTTTTCCGCTTCCCCTAACTGCGTCAACCATAGTGTTAAGCCTTGCAACATTGACATAATTATTATTAACGTCCTTTTCCCCAGCACCAGCTCGCCAATCCCATCCAAAGTAAAAAAGATCTATACCGTGGATGTAGCCATTATTTTCAAAGAACGAATGAAAAGGCCCGTAAATTTGATTAAAGTCAACAAAATCAAGCATAGGATTATCCAAAGTGCCGCCAGCAGCCGGGCCAGTAGGATATTTTGGTTTGACCTTTAACCCATCATTTACAAATTCAAGTGCAAGATATTTTTTTTGGTTTACGTGGAGAGCTGAGCCCCAGACCTCATCTCCTTGATTAAAATGTTGACCCTCAGTTGTATCAAAATTTTCGGTTGCTACTATCTTAGTGCCCATTGTCCCAGGAATTAATATTGTCGGAGTTTTACCAGCCGCTTTCACCAATACAAAATCTGCCAGAGGGAAATAAAGAAGCACCGGGAAAATTGCCAGAAAAAGAACCAGACCAACACAAGCTAGCCCACAACTACCTTGCAACGATTTTATTAAATTTTTAATATTACCCTCACCTTGGTTCACGTTATATCACCAGCCAAACAAAACTCAAGGGATCAATTGAAAAGGCAAACTACAAACTATCAGCCTGCTTTCTGCTGGCAAGACAGTCCATAAATTATCCTGCTTTGCAAGCGCTCAATTACAATTGGTCCCAACTTGCGCAAGAGCAACAAGCGCGTCCTGTATTGTCACCGAGCCGTTCGGAGGACCAGACCTCCATGGTTGGCCAGGAATGCCTCCCGGCGACCTATCGTATTCCCGGCCGTCCGGTATGCCATTTCCATTAAGATCATCGTTATACTTTAGTTTATTGGCATTTGGTACCCCGCCATCACTTGTACCAACATACCTCAAAATTGCCATGACGTCGCCAAGCGTAATAGCTTTGCTTTTAGTGCCCGTTAACTTCCCCGGTTCAATTGCCGGCACCGGCACATCAAAGAAATCCCACTGATTATAAGGATCTCTTTGCCCTCCCACTCTCCAATCAGTCCCCTGTTCTTGTACGTCCGTACAGCCGTCACCGTCATTGTCAAAAACGGGCGGCGGCGGAGCAAAAGGATCATTGCCAAAAAATGTCGGCCCGAAACCTGCGCTCTGTATTGTCGATTCACCTACAACAGAATTTCCGGAAGGCGGATTACAATTCGGAGCGCAAACAGTCACCTTATAAGTAGTTGCAGGCTTTACTCCGCTAAATGAAACTGCCATTGTCGACTTAACAGAATTAGAATAACTTTGAACCAGACAATCCGCTCCGGCTTCGTAACAATTGTTGTAAAGATATTTTGGAAACGCCACAACCGCATAATCCCAAACCCAACCCCAGGTAAATGAACCGTCAGGGCTTGCCCGCATGCTGTCATAAGGCCCGTCAACAACAGACCCTTGCGCGTCATTTAATTTTGTTTGTACGGAAACAGGCTCATTCCCGATAAATGTCAAAGGATATATACTGCAGTAAGCACTAAAACTCTGGCACCATCTTACATAGCTGTCAGAAGAACCCAGATTGGGAATGTCTTGCAAAAGATGCGCCACACCGCCCACGTCAAACACTTCGACTTTCCCACGAAAATCTACATTTTTAGGCAAACCCCGGGCCATAAACGTAGTTACATCGTGTACCGTATATGTGCTCAAACACCCGATTATCACCGTTTGGCAGGCTTCTGTCCCGTCGCTTTTTTTCAAAACGGATGCTCTATAATTGACGGTTGGCCAGGAAATGGTGATTGTACAACTTGTCTGCCCTCCACATTCATTCGTGACAGTTCGTAAATCAACCCAGGGATAAAACGCCAATTCGTTTGGATTATTGTCGGCCTTAGTAAGTATCATAACCCTATATTCGTAAACATATCCCAAACTCGCCCTGGCAACAGTCATCGTTCCGCTGCTGTTTGTAGTTGCAGGCTCATCAGTCCAGGCATTCGGGTCACAACCAAAACCAGCAACACACCTGTGCGAAAAAACATAGCGAACCGGTGACCACGAAACATCTTTCTTTTGCCCGGTTGCTTCAAGATAACCTCTTGGCCTTGACCAGGTCACCCTTAAAGTACTACTCGTAGGTTGCGGGGTAACTCTCTGAATCTCAACCGTCGCCGATCTCGAATCGTGGCTTATACCTTTAATAACTATTCCATTGAAAGAATCGACTATCGTCTGGCCATCCGAAATGCCTCCGTCCCTAAAATCAGCAACATCGGTCGAATCGGGAGTCGTATCCAAAAGATAAGTTATTCGATTCGGGCCAAGCGTCCCGGAAGCAAGCTCCAGGGTTGGCCCAGACTGCTGCTCCCTTCTGTACTGGATATAATATTTCGGCCCACCGTCAAAAGTCTTTATTTTAATTACCCGAAAAGGGTTCGCAACGGGTGGTGCCTGTTCTTCAATCCGATAGACGGTAAAAGTACCACCAGCCGAAGCATCAGCAATCTCACTTGGGGAAAACCAGCCTAAATATTCTTTCGCGTAACCCCCATAATCTTTTACCGTCGTAGTATCCACATGACCGCTGCCCATCAAATCCGTAAAATTACCATACTTGTCAACTTCACAACCGGTTGAAACCACCATGTACTCTTTACAATCATACGAGGACGCGTGCGCCAAAAACATATTGTGCCCAAACTCGTGGGGGGTTGCATCAGTCCCATAGGAAAACATCCAGCCGGAGGAATTCATTAAACTCCATCCGCTTACCTTACAGTCATTATCCCCACCCCAGTCAGCAATAATCAGGTTGTCGGTAAAATTTGCAGGGTTGGCAAAGTAGGTCTCCCTTGCCCTTAAGTCGGTTTCAAAAACAATTGTTTCTTTATTGCAAGTCTTATTAATCGGCAAATCCAGCTGGTAAAAAGTATCCGCAACAATACTGACCTTTCCAGAGGAGCTTTTGTTGACAAAACTTTTAAATTCCCCATTCAAATAATTCATAATCTGTCCCTCGGTCATATCTCTTTGCCTGTAATCGACAAAAGAAATATAATAGACTGCAAATTTCCTTTGACCGGTAACCCCTGCAGCCTGAAAATCCTGGGAATTAGCCTGAAAACTGGATTGGGCAGGATAAATCAGGGAGGAATTATCCGATTGCCTATACCATGCCAATCCGTCAAGAACATAAGCATTTAAACTTATTTCTTTATTGCCAAACGAAAAATCAACAGGCGCAGCTTCCGCAAAAAGCTGCAGACGTTCGGCGGAAACCGGGGAATTCTTATTAAGGTAAGCCTCCTCGCTTACCGAATCAACACCGTCTATGTGGAAATTTTGATAATAACCCTTTTCTGTCGATTTCTTTTCCAAATCGCCCTGAATATCAGCCGGGAAAATCGAAACGTCATCAAAAACAACTTGGCCGACATCCGCCGGTTTTTCGCCAATTAACTGTTTTAATTTTGCTTTTCGATCTGCCGCAACGGTTTTTAAATCGCCAAGCTCTGAAACTTTCGCCGAATCGCTGGCGCTTTTATACTGTTCATTTTCCGACTTTAACTTTTCGTTTAAGGTTTTAATCTCGTCAACTAACGATGCTGGCGCCGTTTGGGACAAAACAGGGTTGGGAATGGTAAATGCCGCAAACTGCAACAAGACAAAAGCCAGTACAAAAACAAGATGGAAAATTTTTGAGAAGAATCGTTTTGCCAGCTTTTTCATCTGATAATAGGGGTTTCTTCCCGCGTTACGCACTTGCCACCCACTAAATCGGCAGGATCCTCGCCTGCAATCTTTATCTCACCCGATGTCGTATTAACCGAAACTTGAAGGTTGGCACAGGAATCGCCGTGTCGATAAGCTATCGGCACAATTACCAAAGACCCCAAATCTTCAACTTCCCCGTTTTGCCGTGATTCTCTAAATAAACTTCCGTTATTTGGCAGCGCCCTGGCAACATCCGACGGAATGCGCCTGCCGCCATTATCAGTTAAAATTGAAACCAGCTCGTCATATGATGACACCGAATTATCATCCACATTCAAAGTAATTCCGACAATAACCGGCGCTCCCTCCTGTTCAATTTGGCAAACCCTCACGCCTTTTCTAATAGAGCGCCTGGGCTCCACCTCACGAATATCATGGCCGGAAAGGGAAAGTATTTGGGTGTAGTTGGAAGCGTCCGCTACAATCCCGCCCAGCCTGTCAGCCGGAATTGGCCTGGTATCTATTGCCCCAACACAAAAATTGCGCTGATCCGGCGGCAAACGGTCAGAATCGACGGTTGGAAGCAGCTCAGGGGTCCTAATGTTATCAGGGACAGGTGTTGGAATCGGTGTTTGACCCTCGAAAGTTGCCGTTGGCACAAGCAAATCTTTGGTTCTTTCAACTGTTGGCAGCGGCGTTCGCGAGCCGTCGTTTGTCCTTGAATCAACCGGATCGCCGCAGGCAGCAATCGCCAGACCTACCAAACCAAGAGAGGCCAGCCCCATAACTATTCGCGCGCGCCGGGTTTGATGAAACGGTTCGCGTGTTTTTTTTCGCAGGGAATCTTCGGGTTGAGAAGCGTCAACTCTATTTGATGCAGGCAAACCAGGCTGTAACTCCAGCCGTTCGGCCATTTGCCGCAAATTATACTCCAAGCTTATAGCTTGTCAATATGGCAGTTAATAAAAAAACAAAGCTAGCTTGAGGAAACTATAAGTTTAAATCTTAGCAGGGCAAACAGCTATGTGCTAATATCTCCGTAGTGTAACAGTCAATCAATTACAATTCGTCACAACTTGCGAAAGAAGTACCATTGCATCTTGCAGCGAAACGTAACCGTTCGGTGGCCCGGACCTCCACAATTGGTTAGGGTCCGTGCTTGGAGTCCTGTCATACTCTCTGCCATCTTCTACCCCGTTACCGTTAATGTCCGAATCATAGTCATAACCGGCTGAATTCGCCGGACCGTTATCCCATGTACCCACAAATGCCAAAACCGCCCCAACATCCTGAAGACTGATTATTTTGTTTTTAGAAGCGGTAACTCCTGTTTTAAGAGCAGGAGATGGCACATCAAAAAAGTCCCAGGGATTGTTTGGATCCCTTTGGCCGCCCTTGCGCCAGTCCGCCCCTGCCTCCTGAATATCTGAACAACCATCGCCATCAGTGTCAACAGGGCTCGATACAGGTGCTGATTCATACTTAACAATACCCGATCCGTCACTTGTTCTTGGATAAACTATTTGAATCACAGAATCCGCACAATTTGGCATACAGTAATACAAATCATAGTTGATACTGGAACCAAGTCCTGAAATGGAAAATGACGATAACTCAGCGCACTTTGTCGTACCGGTTGGCGACAAAGTGATTGCACTATCACAAAACTGAACTGGCCCCGACCAAACGACTGGACCGGCACAATCCGGCTTACAAACAACACCTTCATAACTTCCATCGGCAGTGCCGGAAAGAACAAAGCTTTTGAAGCTTGGTTGCCTGGAATTTGGATTTAACTGGTGTCCTATCTCGGAAGGATTGTCCACAACTCCGGCATGATGTACCCAATAAGTAAAAAGGTTGGATGTGGTGTCAAGAGATTGATTATTTGCAAATACGCCAAGATCCAAAACATTGACATAATTTAAGTTACCGTTGAAAGATAAATTTCCAGAAGCATCGCTTATGATGCTTTGTCCAAAAAAACGATTACCTAAAAATGGAGTGTTGGTAACTATCGAATAATTTGTCGATGGAGTCAAACCGGAAAAAGTCGCTTGAGTGATTGAGGCTCCCGAAACCCAATTATTATTTTCCTTCACACCAATCTCAAATATACTGCCCAGACGGTCAAATTTTTTTAAGTCTTTCACCCGATATTGAGTTATCTTTGCCCAAAACGCCACCGGTCCCCGCACATAACCATAACTTGTCAAATCCAGTGCCGAATAACGATGCCGTGTACCGGCATCCCATCGGTAAATCGGGGCAAGTCCCCAACCAGGTTTAGCAGAAGCATAAAAAGCAATTCCTGAATCTACAAATCCGGCTCCAGGCGAGCTGGTACCATAAATGTGTTCAGATCCGTTAACCCAATCTTTAATTGCTGTAAACTGCGAATTCAAATAAGCTGAGGCATAAAACGCAGTGCCTTCTTTGCTGAATCCGGCAACTGTTTGATCTGTTTTGTAAACAGCGTTGCCACTACCGTCAACAAACTGATTGACGGCTGTTCCCAAAACCACCTCGTGCATAAAAGGTTGATATAAAACCGTGTTTGAGTGGCTAACATAAATTGTCTGGCCGTTATTTTTCTGGAATTGCGGATGTTCTTTACCGCCATAACAGGGATAGTCTGTGCCTTGTGAACCTAAAGCATAATGGTCAAGGCAATCAATCAGCTGTGTCTCAGGCGACCATGGGCCGGTCACATTATCAGCCGTACGCATCACCATCTCCGAAACATAACCGGTGTTATAAATTGCCGTCCATTTCCCTAAAAAGGGATTTTGGCGAATCGTCATACCGTGGCTGGCAATAGCACCTTGATCCCACAATGGAACCATTCTTGCTGGATCAGGTTGGAATGAGCCACCATCCCAATAGCTATAAACGGATCTTGTCTCAATGTCACCCGCCGCTACCCTAGAAAGTAATGTAACACTCTTCGTTGGCGCAGCAACCGTTTCCCCACCCCAAAAAACATAGACATCGTTACCATTTTTAACCAGGGCTGCTCCGGTGATTTTATAATTTGGAACGCGTGAATCCAAACTGGTGAAAAATGGTTCGATTACCCGGGTTGAAACAAGCGTTGTAGGATCCATCCTGCCAAGACTGACTCCTGAGACCTGAAAATTGACACAGGTACCAGGAACAATTGGCGAATAGAAAAAATGGATTTGACCCCCTACCGCGTTAACAACATCAGTCGGCCAGATAGTACATTCACTATCGGTTTTTGGCAGCATTGGAACTGCCTGGCCACCTGATGACTTGCTATTCATTGTGAAACAGTCAGCGGCATCAGTATCAGTGGTAGTCGCAACGCTATTTTCAATCTGACCTGAAGTGGTGTTAGTATCTCCGAAAACGAAGTAACTGGTATTTCCAATGCTGGTACTTGCTCCACCGTCTTCACCATTTATCCCGACTGCTGTCTGATTGGCAGAAACAAAAGAACATACTTTTCGCTCCGCAATTACCACAATATCTTTAGCATCCAACAAGGGTGTTGCCCAATTTCCTGCGCTTATGTTCCTATCTATTCCAATAGTCGATAAAACAACTATCACAAAAGAAAACGGGACTATCAAAAATAGTATAAATAAAGCTATAACCGCACTTGACCTATGAGGTTGTTCTGCCATTTTCTTCATCATTTAGTACGCGTGGGCCAAATATTTACCCACCTACTCTAAGAATGTGCCTTTTAAAATAATTTGTCAAAAATCTAACCGAAGCGTGAGGGCACCTAAGTTATTAATTACCTACAGCAAACTGCTCATCAAGACCATAGACACTAAAAATACCGAAAGTATCAAAAGAACCACAACAGTCCATAGCACAAAATAAGCGTTATGTGGATAAGCTTTCAGCTTCTTCAGAGCATCCATAGTTACTGTCCCTAAAATTAACTATGAAACTTTTAACAATCATTGTCAAGAAATGATTTTCGAACTAATCTAAATTAACCTAGACAACAGATTGCACCCGCCAAATTAAAACTATCAGAGTCTGGATTTAACCTCATAACTTCCATTACCAAACTGTATCAATACATCACCTTGTATATCATTTCTCAAAATTTTAACTCCGAATTTATTTAAGCTCTCAATAACTTCCCGTTTAGGATGCCCATAGCTGTTACTTTGCCCGACCTGTATAACTGCAATTTTAGGCTGCATCTTATAAAGTGCAACATCACTTGTCCCGCTCTTGGAACCATGATGCGCTACTTTCAAGATTTGGCAATTCTTGTCTATCACATCTTCTAATTTCTCAACAGGCACATCACCCGTCAAATAGGCACAAATATTCCCATAGTTCATTCTCGCAACTATACTAGTCTCATTTAAATCACTTCCTGCAGCAAGCTTCCAAAGATCCATAAAACTTTTGGTTGGCCAGAGAATTTCAAAATTCACGTCTCCAAACTCAATCCTGTCTCCACGAGCAACCGGATACAGTTGTGCCTCTTCCTCCCTCACCAGTTTTTCCCAATCCTCGAATAACCCGCCACTTCCCAAGGCTCCCGTCCATAACACGTGCCCTACCTTATACCGCTCTAAAATTTCTATCTGCCCCTCCATATGGTCCTTTTGTGGGTGGGTTATTACCATAATCTCGATTTTCCTGTCCCAAAAGGGCATGTACCTGCCCAAACAATCGATCATTTTGCTTCCCAAACCGCTGTCAAATACTATTTGCCCTCCTCCACCGCCAAATATCACAAACCCGTCACCCTGCCCTACATCACAAAAAACCGCTTGAACTCGACCTTCTTTCTGCGCCTCTTGGGCAAAAAATACCCCTCCAAGTACAACAATCAGAACTCCCGTCAAAATAAGCCTTAAATGCATACCCATCAAACACCCTCCCTACTGTAACCTTTCCAAATAAGAACAAGTCCTAAAATAAGAGCAGCAAACAGCACAAAATACACGGCACTGCCGCCAAACCCCCGCACATAAAATGTATCGTATTCTGCAAAAAGCTCCACCACTCTTACAAAATAATGGGCAGGCATAAAAACAACATACGACAGTAATTGTGCAGCCGGCATATAAACCAAAGAAAGTGCACTCAATACAAACCCTAAAATCATAATCGGAAAAACTGCCTCACTAACCAAAATATTCACAAATGGTGACAAAAGAGAAACCGACCCAAAGTGGTAAAGGATAACGGGAGCCGTAAATGTAAAGGCTCCCACACAAACAGCCGTAATTTCACCAGCTACTGGAACCCGCATTAATTTCTGAAGGTAAGCGCCGAGGGTTACTATTCCCAAGGTCGCCGCAAAAGTCAGCTGGAACGAAATTGAAGTGATTGCAGCAGGCCACACAAAAATAATAGCCATCGATGCCGCAAAAAGCGAAAAGATAGCTGTTGTCGCCCGACCAAAGAAAAGCGCCAGAGTGGTTACAATAACCATAAGAAGCGCTCTCACCACCGGGGCTTCAAAACCTGTTAAAAACGCATAAAATGAACATGCCGCTATTGCCAAAACCATAGCACCGCGTCTTCCCAAATATTTAACAAGTGCCAAAAATACACCGGCAACGATCGATAAATTCTGTCCGCTTACCACAACCACATGGATTGTACCGGTTTTAATCAGATCATTTCGGAAATCTCGGCCAATCCTGTCTACTCCAAGCACAGTCCCCGCAACCAGTGTGGCTTCTCTGGCAGGCAAAAGAGTTTCTACTTTACCCACAATTTTCTGCCGTAAATCCCAAAGCCAACCGGAAAAGTTTTCCTTGTGTTCAATAATTTTTATTTGAGGATCCAGCATCGTTCCCGTTAAATCAACCTTGCCTTGAATATTAATTCTGTCCCCTACACGAATTTTAGGATACAAGGGCGCAAAAACAGTCACATCACCCACTGAAAGCTTCTGCGAGCTCTCCAGCGTGAAAACCTGTGAGACCTCAGTTTCCATTTCTAAATAACTATTTTTGGGCAAAACAACAGGTCTCCAGAAAAATAACCTGGCAGAAACAAGAAACAATAATATGCCCCAAACAAACAGCAGTGTCAGCTTTTGTTGGTTAGGCCCATTCCTCATTCATCAACAGTCACGAGGGGGCTTATCTTTTCATAAATTGACCTGCCAACCGCTTTTTTAATAACTAGCTCATCAACAGTTACATAAGGCCTGCCGGCAATTATTTTACCTGCGGTTACAGGACCTACCCCGGGCAAATTTTCTAGCTCAAGAGTTGTCGCGGTGTTGATATTTACAGGATTTTCTGCTTTTGCACCGGCAACAGAACCGATTTCCCAGTCATCGTAATTTTCAGCAGAAATTATCTTAACGTCGGAAGATTCTGAAGCAAAGTAAAACATACCGGCACCAACTGCCAATGTAAAAACACCAACAAACAAAAGTACCCCGGAAAGAATCCTGTATTTTTGATCTTTTAAGTCGAAACCACCTGCCATTAAATTAGCCTTGCGTTGAAAAATTGAAAAGCAGAATACTGATACCCTTCTCCCATCAACACTCGTTGACGCTGCACAAGAGCAATAACCAAAATCAAGACAATTACTGTCAAAACCAAGAGATGAAGCAAAAATATTTTATTTCTTAAACTGGGATTCATATAATATTTAACCAGATCCAACCCCTAAACCATCTTACTTTAAAATAAACTGCCCCGCATTGAGTGTCAAGAAAAGTCAAAAAATGATTGTTCATTAATTCACCCAAACCTGCACTTTTCCCCTATAGGATAAAATCTAAGCACTCAAAACTGCTGTCTGCCAACTAAAATTCGTTTTCTATATTCTTTCAACCACTTTTTAAAAATTGGAATCAAATTTTGTGCACCCCGCACTGCAAGCTCCTTATTTATCACGCCTCCATGGTGTGGGTGCCTGAACATTCGCCTGTTCATACTGGAAAAACCGTGAGCATAGTGACACAGTTCGTGGGCAATTGTATAGTGGACAACACCAACCGGTACCACCTCATCACGAAACATTGACGTGATGGTAATCACACTCTTTTTAGGCTTGTCACCAATTCTTATCAATCCCCCAATACCTTTGTGACTATTATCTCTCTTAATGCTCTTATAACTAACCAGCTTTATCGAACCAAACCTGTACCTAGCCTCCCTACCCCATTTAATTTCAATAGGATTAGTTATTTTAACGTTGGGAAAATACTCATCAAGAAGAAATTTAAGCTGTGTCTTAAGCCAGTCGTGGTCACGCATTACTTTTATTTTAAGGCAAAAGCAAATTTCTTCTCAACCCATCTAAAAATTACATTCCCGGATTGTCAGAAAGAGAAACAGGCACAACCATTGCAAGCTCAGGAGTCAACTCGACCACCCGCTCGGATGCAAAAACTGTCTTTCCACCCATAGAATCCATGGGAAACGCTAACCACTTGGCCTGAGAATTTCGATCCCAGGGAGCCTTAGGGTCACCACCCCAGACTGCAAGCGCCCTTGGAATTCTCACACCGACCGGGAATTCGCGCCTCGCCCCGGCAGAAGTGTCCCGCGCATCTGCTTCCGTCTTAGGCTTGTTTCTGACACTGGCCCTCGTTTTTCCCCGAACCTTTTCGCCAACAACCAAAATATCATGAACAAAATGCTCATCCGCCGAAGTTTCAAAAAGTCGGGCTGCTGCTGCCTGCTCACGCGTGTCCGGGAAACTGTTTGGCAATTTCCCTTCACGTTGTGCATCTAAAACCAACTTTCCACCAGCTCCAAATGCCGCAACAAGAGCTAACCAAGCCGTAACACTAACTACACCGTCACCAAACTCTCTCCTACTAACCCTTCTATCCAAAAATGATCCAGTGGCCCTTCTGGGAGATTCAGGTATAGAATCTCTTGCGTCTTTTAATTCTCCTGAAATTTCTACTCGCTCATTCATACTTTACATATTATAAGTTATATTTTAATCACTGTCAAAGAAAGACTGCTAATTCCCTGCTCCCTCCCTTCCCAATCTAACAATATAGCAATCTTCTTAATAATCCACAAACACCTTCAAAATATTCTCCGAAACTTCCACTACTGCTCGTCCAAGGTTAAAATCAAATCTTTTTCCGCTCTCATCAAAAATTACCGCATTACCAAGGGCAGTAGTCACCAGATTCTCGTGCCCGGGCAAAATATCGTAGGGACCTACGTCATTTGTTGACGAAAAGCTACGCACATAGCCTTCAAAACTCAAACCCTTTTTATAAGTCGGCGATAAAATCACCGTATAAATCACATTGTTTTTCGCAGTAACTTGCATTATCCATTAACCTCCGCAAGTGATGCCGTATATAAAAGCTTTGCCGGATCCCATTCGTCAAGCTTTCCGGATAAAATATTCGAAACATCTCTTACCGTGTGTTCACGCTTAACATAAGTCCCTGCTCTTCCAGTCTGGTTACTGGCCATAAAAGAACTTTGCGTCATGTAGTTATTAAGTAATTTCGCACGCCTGTAAACAATCCTGTCCTCAGGCGCAAGTTCTGCCTCACCGGCAATAGCAACAATCTTGTCCAAAAAGCCAAATTTAGAAAGGATCTTAACAGCTTCCAGGTAAGCATTATAGTGCTCTTTGCCAATAATCCCGGGGTTCATAAGTCCACTGCTGGATGCCAATATATCAACAGCCGGCCTCCTCCCTTCCTCGGCAACTGCTCTCGATAAAATAACCTGTGAATCAAAATAAGATGTTAAAGACTGTACCCCGCTATCTGTAAAGTCATCCGCGGGTACGAATATAGCCTCAACAGCGGTAATCGTTCCTTTGGCAGCAGAAACCAGCCTCTCCTGGAAAGTACCTATATCACTCGTCAAAGTCGGTTGGTAACCGTCCTCCGAAGGTATGGAGTTGAGAAGCATCGAAAGCTCGTTGCCAGCCTGAATAAACCTGTACGCATTGTCTACAAAAAAAAGCACATCACGGTCTTCCTCGTCCCGAAAATACTCTGCAACAGCTGCCGCTGCATAACCAGTCCTAAATCTTCTGGCGGGTCTCTCATTCATCTGTCCAAATATCATTGCGACTTTAGAAAGTACATTATTCTCTTCCAGGTTCTCTATCATCTCCTGGGCTTCCCTAATCCGCTCTCCAATCCCGGCAAAAATATTAACGCCCTTATGGAAAATAGAAATATTGTGCATAAGCTCAGTCAAAATAATAGTCTTGCCAACCCCGGCCCCTCCAAAAATTCCAATTTTGCCTCCTTTCAAAAATGGCGTAAAAAAATCTATAACTTTAATTCCTGTCTCCAAAATCTCCCGGCTCACCGCAATGGACTGCAAGTTCGGCCCGCTCCCATATATGGATTTCGTTTTCTTAATTTTTAGCTCACCTTTGCCGTCTCGCGTTTGTCCAAAAACATCAATCACCCTACCCAACAGTTCCACTCCCACAGGTATTTGTATCGTCTCAAAAAGTCTCACCACACGAGCACCACGATAAAGTTTGGTCGGATCACTGTAAGAGAGACAATAGACGGTATCGCTGGCACTTGATCCATAAACTTCTAACCTCACAGTATTATCATCGGCAAGCGTCAAAAGCTCATGCCTAGATGGTTTAGCCGCCGTAAAAGAAACCTCGACTAAATCACCAAGAATTCCGGTTACTGCTCCGGTGCCTTCATCAGCCATATATATTCATCAGTCTTTTAGTATAATTTTTCATGCACATAAACTAACGGGTTAATTCACCTCAAACCTACCGGTTAACTGAAAATATACTCTTGCTCTCCCATGTGCTTCTCGCCCCATAAAGTTGTGTCTGTTTACGGTTGTTAACATCCTTATTAAAACGTATTTTAAACTTGGCAAGCTGGTTAAATGCTGCATTTATGCGCTCCGCAATCGCACCTATTTCCAAAATCTTTACCTGGACAGCGTTTTTGGTTAATCCCGCTTCAAACAACTTCTCCAAAAAAGCGCTGGCTATCATCTGCTTTTCCAAAAGCGCCAGAGGAACACCAGTTTTGGCTTCAAAATCGTATTTTTTACGTTTCGGCACATTTTCAACAATTACACTTTTAGAAATATCTTCCCGCTCAAGTTCCTGAGTCAAAATACTTTTATATTTACCCCAAAAAATCACAATCTCAAGATAATTCCCCAATTGTTCGCTTACACGGCTAACTACATTCCAATCTGGCTTATCATCATCAAAATCAAAATAGAGCACATTGCCTGCCTTAAAACCAAATTTTTTAAGCAGGTTTTGCCCTGTCTGCCCAACCACAATCCCGTCCGCATCCCCTCTTCTAAACTCCAACATAAATTGGCGGACCATTGAATCAAGCAGCCTCCCAACATACCTGCTTTCAGACGAAACCAGAATCAAGACCTTTCGTCTCGAAGGAACCCTGTATGCGGTTCTCAAAATTACATCACTGTCTTTATGCTTTTCAGCAATCGCAATCTTGGCGTAAGAATAAGATTCTCGCGCCTCAGCTAAATGCCTGTTCAGCCTGTCGATTTCCTGCCTATTAATATCCATCTTACGAGCGGCAGCATGCTCAAAAACACGGGTAATCGAACGGATATCTTCAAGCGACTCCTCAAGCTTTTTTAAAGCATACTTACTGTTCATAATTTATACCTCGAAATTTTCATCTACTTGGAACCTTCACATTTCTCAACCTATCATGAACGATTGTCTCCTCAAGATCCCGCGCTCTTTTTTCACTGTTAATATAGGTGTCAAAAGAAGCGGCGTTAGCCCCAACAAAATCAATTAGTTCCCTCAAGCTTGCCAGTTTAATAAGTCTTAGCACTAATTTATTGAGAGCCCCGTGACTGTAAAAAGCAAAGAGCTTAAAAATATCATTTGCGATCTGCTTCTCGTTTTTTTGCGACCAGAACCCCGATATAAATAAGGCAAGCAGCAACAGTTGAAAATTAGGCGGGTACACAAGGTCAGCATCCTGATTGAATATGACACCTAGCTTGACACCATTTTTGATTTGCTCCATTGTTTGCGCCGTAAGCTCGACCCCAAACCTCCCCAGTTCTTCAGCTTTTCTGGCCTGACTTATCTTTTGCCCAATTGCCACGTTAGTCTCCCTCTCAATATGAGACTTTGTCTGATTCCCCACTCTGGAAACGGAAAGCGTAAAGGAAATCGCCGGATGCCTGCCCTTTTTAAGTTCAGCAACGTCAAAGAAAATGTGGCCATCAGTCATTGCCATAAGGTTCGTTTGTATATAACCCGACAGATCACCCTCGAGTGTTTCCCCGATCGGCAATAGTGTAATACCAACCTCGCGACCATCCTTAAGCCTTAAATTTCCTGCCCGCTCTACCAGCCGTGCATGCAAATGAAAGATATCACCCGGATACGATTGTCTGCCGGGAGGCCTTCTTGAAATAAGCGATATTTCTCTGTAAAACTTGGCGTGTGTCGTTAAATCATCAAAAACCACCAGAGCATCTTGTCCATTATCTCTAAAGTGCTCTGCAATAGACATCCCGCTAAAAGGCGCAAGGTACACCATAGGCGCCGGGTCAGAACTTGAAGCAGACACAATAATGCACTTATCAAAAACATTCATAGTTTTCAAATATTCTTCCACAAACTTAACATCGCTTTTTTTCTTACCTATAGAAACGTAGATACAAACCTTCCCCTGTCTTGCCTGGCTCACCATAGCCTGCAGAGCAAATGTCGTCTTACCGGTCTTTGCATCGCCAAGAATCAACTGTCTTTGTCCATGGCCTATTGGAAACAGCATATCAACACCCATTATCCCTGTATCCATTGGCCTCTTTACACGCACTCTTTCAACAATCCCGGGTGCAACAGGATCAACCTGCCTATAGGTGATAAACTTTTGGTCAATTAAACCCAAATGATCCTGTGCTACTCCAAACGGGTCGATAATCCTGCCCAAAAACTCATCGCTTACCGGAACCTGGAAAAATTCGTTAGTCCTTACAACCTTCATATCATGCAAAATATCCCTCCCCTCAAATATCATCACTTCAACCAGTTCCGGCAAAAGTGCTTTCACAATACCAACCATTCCGTTTTCGGTAACCAGGAGCTCATTTATTCGGGCATTAGGAAGGCCGTTGACATAAAAGATAGAAGAGATTATCGACTGTACGTAGCCAATCTCCCCTGTTTCTTTAAAATAAGATTTGAAATCCTTCATTTTGTCAACACTCCTACTTCCCTTCTCAACACTTCTTCAAGCGGAATATCTAAAGTCTGCCTGAAAACCTTTCCGCGGAACTCAATAACGGCACCGCCCACAATATATTCGTTGACAATCAGATCAATCAGGGTCTTTACACCAACAACAGTCGAGATCTGGTTTGAAAGGTTTTCCACAAAAGTATTAGTTGGCGCAAAAGCAAGAGTAATATTTGCAACCGGCAACCCCTTCAGGTAACCTACCAGTTCTTTTATAAAAGATAGTTGCTTGGCATCACCAACTGGTTCAAGACCTGCTGTCTCAATTTTCTCAAAAAGCGCAGGGGCAACGTCATTCGTAAAATCCCTTGCCTTTTCAGAAATTGTACCTTCTTTACCCCTAAAAAGTGCCCTCTCAATTAAAGTCAACTCATCAAGAAGCCGCAGTCGCCCGCGAATGTCATAAATAGAATTCTCAAATGGCTTGAAAGCAACATTTAAAGCTGGTGCTTTTGTTATTTTTGTTGCTTTTAATACTGCTTGGCTCACCCAAACACCTTATCTTTCTTGGCCCGCTCAAGTGCCTTAGTGACCAAATCTTCATGCTCAGTCAAACTAATCGACCTGCCGATGACCTCTCGGGCTGCAGAGAGCACAATTTGCCTGATCTGCTCATCAACTGCTAAAAGCTTGTTTTTCCTGTACTCTTCTGCATCTTTTTCGATTTTCGAAAGCATATTGGCAACAAAAAACTGGCTTTCTTTTATTTGCTCCCGTTGTGCCTTTTCAATATAGGCGGCGACCTCAGCCGACTTCGCATGCATCAAGCGACCCAGCTCTTCGGAAAACTTATTAACTTCATTCTCAAGCTTAGCTGTCGAATCACTCGTTAAAGATTTAATATAGGCTGTGACAACCTGCTCGACATCACCTTTTATTTCTTGCCTTAACTTTCTTTCTTCGGAAGCTAATTTTTGCTCAACTGTAAGTACTTTCCAAATCCTTATAAATACAAAAAACACCAAAATCAGTGTGAAGAGAGTCAACAATATCGACACCGTTATAAGTGTATCCGTGTCTGTGTATAAAGGCAGATTCATATCGTTATTGGTTCATAGTTATTAGTTCATAGTTCATAGCCAAGAGTCGCTAGTTTCCAGTCGCTAATTTGTGCCTCCAAGCATAATTATCACTACAGATGCCGCCAGCCCCACCCCAACAAACACAACAACTACAGAACCGGATATAACCATACCGCGGATTATTGTGCTGCGTGCCAGGGGGTTCCTTCCAATTGCAGTCACACCAGTATTCACAACCCGCAAAAAAGAAATTGTACCGATAACAAGGACAACCATTCCCAAAAGTGTGGAGAGGACAAGCCGCAGTCGTTCGCTGTTAGAAATCAAGGATCCTAAAAACCCGCTCCCGCCAATATTGTCTCCGATTTGCCTATAACCTATCTCCAAAGAAACAGACACAAGGCCCTCGTTACCTTCAAGTCCCCCCAGGGCCTTACCTAAAACGTAGCCGGATTCGGTCGCTTTCTTCCCAACTCCAGCCTCCTCACTGCTTGTTATAAAATCCCCAATTGCGATATTTCCGCCAGAACTGCTAACCTTAACCTGTGCAGTTCCCGAAGAAGCTACAGCCCGCGTCTTATCGCTTCTGGGTTCAACCGATATGATTGGATTCTCAACAATCACTCCAATCATTTGTGAATCATAACTGGAGGCAGATCTGGCTAAACCACCTTCAGAAATCGACAAAATATGCCCGACTTGCGCATCACCATCAGCTATCTCGGCATTAACCGCAACATGGGCTGGAGCTTGAGATAATACAGGCCGTGCAAATAGAGCAGCTGCGCAAACCAAAAGTAGGCAAAATACTAAATATTTCACGCCTAATCCCATATTAGCACTTTCGCCCCCAAAGGCAAATATGTCGAGGAATAAATGTACTCTAGTGTAACTTTATGTAATTAAGTGAATCAATTCTTCCCGGATTTATTAACAAAGTTTATAAGTCGATCACGGACAAACACAACATTGTAACCTGACCCGTCCTTGATATACTTTGATACATTCTGCAAATCTAACGCCAACTTATGTGCGGCTTCCTGGCTTATCCCCCTTTCCGTCTCAATTTTTCCCCTCAATTTGCCGTTGACCTGCACAACCAAGGTGATCTTATCCCCGGCTGCCAGTTTTTCATCAAACTCCGGCCATTTCTCGAGATGAATAGACCTGAATTCTTTGTTTACTATTAATCTCTGCCACAATTCCTCTGTCATATATGGGGCAAACGGCGCCAAAAGCAGGAGCAAAACCTTTACTTCGTCAATCGTTAATTGTTCATTGTTTATTGTTTTGTTCTGACTTATGACTTCTGGCTTTTCACTTTTTACCTCAACTTTCTCCTCAAGAAAATTGACCCACTCCATCAGTGCCGAAATCGCCGTGTTATAACTTAAGTCTCCTATATCCCCGGTGACTTTTTTAATAGTCTTGTGCAACATAAATAGAGCCTCCGGCTCCAATTTTAAATTTTCAACCCGCATATCATGGGTGACACCGGCGGAGGGGATCCCACTGAGAGCCCGCAAGCTAAGACGCAGCTTCTTATATTGCTCAGAACTTTTTCCAGCTGAGGACGCCGGATGGGACGAGCCGGCGACAGGACCCACCCCGGTCTGGACCAATCTCCAAACCCTTTTTAAAAATCTCTGCATGCCTTCCATTCCCTCATCTCTGAAGTCACCACCTTCACGGAAACGGCCGCAAAACATTAAATAAGTCCTCAGGGTATCCGCACCAAATTTGGCAATATAATTGTCCGGATTAACGACATTACCTTTCGACTTACTCATCTTTGCCCCGTTATGAATCAAAAGCCCGTGCGCTCTAAATTTTGGGAACGGTTCGTCAAAATGCACAAGCCCCAGATCAAAAAAAGCTTTCGTGATAAATCTGCTGTAGAGAAGATGCAAAACTGAGTGCTCCGCTCCACCAACATACATATCAACCGGCAGCCATTTCTTCGTGATCTCAGTATCCCAAGGCACCTCATTTCGGGTGGCAGCAGTGGAAGGGCTCCCGACAGCGCGCACCCCGCCTTTTCCCGATTTTGATTTTACATTCGATTTTGTCTGACTTAAAAAAGGCTGGGGAGCACTGGCAGCCTCACCGTGAACGGCCTCACCCTGAACGGGAGGGAAACTGCTGACAGAACCCGTACCTTTTACACTCGGGTATCTCAAAAAGTACCATGCGCTGTCCAAAAATGTATCCGAAACATCCACTTCCCTTTTCGCCTGCGCACCGCATCCAGGACAATTCGTCCTGACGAAGGAAGGATCCTGCGAAAGAGGTGAAACACCGGTTCCTGTGGGCTTAAAGTTTTTGATATAAGGCAACTCTACCGGCAAATCTTCTTCGGGCACCGGATACCAGCCAAAATGATCCCAATCCAATCTAACTAAGCCCCTGGTGGCAGCAGTGGAAGGGCTCCCGACAGCGCGCACCCCGCCTTTTCCCGATTTTGATTTTACATTCGATTTTGTCTGACTTAAAAAAGGCTGGGGAGCACTGGCAGCCTCACCGTGAACGGCCTCACCCTGAACGGGAGGGAAACTGCTGACAGGACCCGAAATCGTAAACCAGGACTTCCCCTCCTTTGCGCACTTTTCGCAAAAAATCATCGGTATCGGCGGACCCCAGTACCTTTGCCTGGAAATTATCCAGTCTCTCAGATGCCAATTGACTGCCCGCCTTGCCTTTCCGGCATTTTCCAAATCGTCAGTTATCTTTTGGACTGCAATCTTATACTCCAGTCCGGAATAACTTCCGCTATTCACAAGCACCCCATAGTCAGTATAAGCTCTCCGCGCAATGTCATCCCCGGCTTGTTCCGTCCCGATAACTTGACGAATTTCCAAGTTATATTTTTTTGCAAACTCAAAGTCACGCTGGTCATGAGCAGGTACTCCCATCACTGCACCAGTTCCATAACCTGTCAAAATATAATCCGCAATATAAACTGGGACTTTTTCATTATTTGCCGGATTCACCGCATAAAATCCGGTAAACACCCCGTTTTTCTCCTCTTGCATTAGTCTTTTGGCGTTAGTCGTTAGCCGTTGCTTACTTTGGTCTATAAATTCACGGATAGAGCGCTGCTGCTTACCTTTCGCTTGTTTCAAAATTGTTGTCACTAAATCATGATCGGTTGCTAAAGCCAAAAAAGTAACGCCAAACAATGTATCCACTCTTGTCGTAAATATTCGTACTGTATATGACTTATCCATATCAATCGAGAACAACACCTCTACACCTTCGCTTTTCCCGATCCAATTTTTTTGTGCAACCTTAACTTTTTCGCTCCAATCTATCTTATCCAAACCTTCCAGTAGCCTTTGTGCATAGTCGGTAATCTTAAAGTACCACTGGGCAAGCCTCTTTCTCTCAACCCTCGCACCACACCTCTCACACGTAGCTACTGTTAACTGTTGACCGCTGACTGTTGACCGTTGACCAGTCACCTGCTCATCCGCAAGCACGGTTAAACAGGACGGACACCAGTTGACCTCACCCCAACTTCGATATGCTAGGCCAGCACGAAACAGTTGTATAAAAATCCATTGCGTCCATTTGTAGTAAAGAGGATCGTAAGTCTCAAGTTTACAGCTCCAGTCAAAACCGTTGCCAACCAAGCGAAGCTGTCTGTAAAAATTAATTTGTGTTTCTTTTGAAAGTTCTACCGGGTGTTTGCCAATTTTCATAGCATAATTTTCACTGTGGATTCCAAAGCCATCCAAACCAATTGGTTCAAAAACATCATTTCCCTGCATCCTTTTAAATCTTCCATAAACATCACTGCCGCAAAAAGCGTACATATTTCCGACATGTAAACCCTCGGCAGACGGGTAAGGAAACATCATCAGGTTGTAAAAAGGTTTTCTCGCCGACCCCAAATCAGGTTCGTAAACCCCATTCTTATACCAACGGTGATTCCATTTAGCCTCAATCTCTAAATGATTATAGTCGTTTTGTGTACCTTGCATTTGTCTCTAATTGTCAATTGTCAACCGCGAATTGTCAATTGCTGATATATAATAGTATGTATTTGATATAGATTGAGTAAATATTATACACTCGTGAAAATCTTAGGCAGGCAACCGGATCAAAATCAGCGAGCACCGCAGGCTTCGAGGAGACCCATAAAAAATTTTCCCGCAGAAAGAGAAAGACTAAATTCCCAAATAAATAGCTTATAGCAAATGCCTCCGATACCAGGGTAAAAATATACTAAAAGACTACTGCAAAAAGCTAATGAAGACGCAAAAATTGTTAGCACCAAAACCGCATAAACGCTAAGTTAAATTATCCCGTGGCCGTTTCCCTTTTTTTACTAATTTCATTTCCACGCCTTTGTACATAACCGATATATTTTAAGTGGCCTTGGTAACTAAATTTCCGCAAATCAAAAAACCCTGCTTATCGCAAAAAAGTTTAACTCACATGCACTTTTTGTGGACTCACCGAGAATCGAACTCGGAACTCAGCAATGCGAATGCTACGGTATACCATTTACCTATGAGCCCTTCACTTCGTTCAGGGTAAACTTCTCATTCGCAAGACGCCTTTCTTTTAACAATAAGTTGCCCTGGGCCATTGCTTGCAAGGCGAATGGGTGGACCTGATGGGACTTGAACCCACAACCTCTACCATGCCATGGCAGCGCTCTGGCCAATTGAGCTACAGGCCCAAAACTTGATGTAAATTCTCTCGTTTTACAGCCTTATTGTCAATGGTGTACACATCATCTTGCGCAAAATAATCAAACTCAAACCGAACAGCACAAAACATGCAAGTTTTCAGCAAAATCAAGTAATTCCCGAAAGCTAAAATATTACGTTTAGGCATGCTAGGCAGCCTAAAATTCATTGTCAAATCGCTAGCACTCAAAGGCAATAATTGATAATTTTATATGTAAACTTTTCCAGCTAATCAACACATTTTATATTTTTCATATGCCTAAATCTAACCTAAAGATATCAAAAATAACCACTTGACATCAACCGTATTATATATATAAATAGAAGTAGAGGTGTTTCCGCCAGCGGGAGATGGCGGGAGAAAATTTTCGGGGAATCGACCTAGGGCATCAGCCAAAAAGCCTGCATGCCTTTTTTCAAAAAAAGCCGATTAAATAAATCCAGCACTAACGCTTTATCGACTTCAATTTCTTTTACTCCCCAAAATTTTGACAAAGTGGACCCCGACACACTTCTGTCAACAAGCGAGATAATCTCCCGCGCGCAGAAAGGAGGTGCAGATTTTGGTCCAGGCAATCCCCTGGAACGAATCCGTTATTTCATAAAACTGGGACTTCTCCCTTATGCAACCCGAAAACTACCCAACTACCCAACTCCCCAACTACCCAACCATCCGGTGGGCCATCTCCCGGCATGGACAGTAGCAAGATTAATCGAAATAGGGCAACTTAACGCAAAAGGTTTAACCTTTCCGCAAATAGCAGAAAAATTCAAAACAGGCCCTCCCCCCAACCAATCACCGCTCTTGTCAAACAACACCCCAGCCAATCCTATAACTACAACAAGTCCGCAAGCTGCAAGTCCGCATATAGCAGAAACATCTCATGTAGTCGTCCAGATAGCCTCCCAACAGACTGAAAAACAGCTTGATAAGAAGCTGGTCAGGCACGAAGAAAGCCTTAAAAAGTTCATAGAATCAAAGTTTAAAGAGCAGGCCCAGGTAACTGCGCAAATAACAGGACAAAAAGTAGGTATCACTCAAAATAAAACATTGGCTATTCCAACCAGTGCTGTTATTGTCGTCCTAACATTTTCACTATTAACAGGCTCAGTTTTCATAGCGTCTCAAAAATTAGGTTCACCTTTCTTATCCCAGGATCAAAAAAAGCGGGACGAAACAAAAACCGGTATAGAAAAATCCGCCCTTGTTTTGGCAGCCACCAGCGACCGGCACCAACTCTATGTAGATGCCAACATGGAAGTTGCCGGCACATCGCTTTTTGAAGAAAACATAACTGCCCCAAACGTTGTTTACACTGTTTCTGCTGGAACAGGTATTGCCGTAACCGGTGACCAAAATCCCGTCGTTAGTCTGGATTCGACCGCTGTCATAACCAGCGTAAACGATCTGACGGGAGCCGTAACTCTAAAAGCCTCCGGCTCAGCTTCAATCGCCCAATCAGGATCAACAATCACTATTTCGTCTTCTTCAGCATCAGAAGCCGATACACTGTCCTCGGTTACGGGAAGGGGCGCATCTACATCAACCGCCCTTACTTTAAACGGGACAGTCACTTTTGGAGCAAATGCGACAGTAGGCTCCGCCACTGCAACAACAGCCTCCGGCACAGGCGACTTATTTGTAAGTGACGATCTGGAATTCGACGGCCGCCTTATTGCCGGAACAAGCGCCGGAACCAGTGGCGATTGTCTTGTCTCGGCCGGCGCATCCACAGCCCCGGCATGGGGTACATGCTCCGGCAGCTTTTCCTTTACACTGACAGGTTCTGACTCAGGCACCAATCAGACCATTTCAAATGGCGACACCTTAACTATTGCCGCAGGCACGGGAATCGACACCACTCCTTCCGCAGGCGATATTCTCACCGTTACCTTTAACAGTACAGAGATTGCAGCAACCACTTGGGGATCCGGTTCATCCTTTGCCTGGACTTTCAACAGTGGTACGACTGACCCGGTTCTAACCTTTGGTGACAACACTCTAACTATTGGTTCGGCAGCCACTGTAACCGCAACTGACATTACTGCCTTCAATTGCACCGACTGCCTCGACTTTGACGACATTGCCGATTCCCCAACTCTGGACGCTACTACCGATATTAATCTTTCAACTCTTGACCTTTATGTAGATTTAACCTCAAGTGGTGTTTTCTCAATTAGAGATGTCTCCACTGCCTTCTGGACCTTTGACGATGACTCAACTGTCGACATTGTTTTCCCGGCAGCCGGCACCATCGGCATCGATGCCTCGACCACTGCCAACACCATCACCTCAGCAGGTGTCCTGGACCTAAACGTCACCTCGGCAACTTCTGACAACCGTGGAATTGACCTAGCCTACACAGCAAATCAGACTTCCGGAACCGGTTATGGGATTTATGGTGCCCTTACCCACAGTAACGCCAGCGGCACAAGCACAGCTTACGGTCAATATCTAACCATCACCGATGCAACAGCCCTTGCCAACACCAACTTTGGTGTTGCCTCAAACATCACCCTAACCGGCAATGCAGCAAAAACCGGCTATACTTTCTACGGCAACATCTCCTCATCCTCCACCACTGCCGATTCCCTCTATGGCGGTTATTTCACGACCTCAGCAACAGGAAATGCTGCAAGAACAACAAACTATGGATCCATCTCCTACGGCACCACATCTTCAACTACCGGCGATACTGTTTACGGTGCATACAATGCCACAGTCTCGACTGGTGCAATCAACGGGACAACCAGAACTCTTGTGGGCACCTACGGAATATCAACCGCAACAGGGGCAACAAATAACACATCGACTATCTCCAACGTTTACGGAGCAATTTTCAGTGCTGTTGGCGAAAACGCTGGTGCCAGTATGACCGGCAACACCTACGGACTTTTTGTAAACGCAAGCACTGGAGACAACGTCTACGGTCTGTATTTTGGATCAACCAACGTTACAACCGACATCGTACTACAAAATGGTGAAACGATAGACAACGACAGCAATGATACTGTTAACATAGGCACCACAACACTCTTGTTAACCGGAGGAACAACACTACGTTCAAGTCAAACATCTGTCGACCTTTTTAACACAACCACAACAACACTAAATATCGCAGGAGCCGCAACAACGGTCAACCTTGGAAATGGTTCATCTGCCGCAACAATTGGAATCGGTACAGGAAACGGCGGTAATACCCTAAACATCGCAACCGGCACAGGCCAGGACACCATAAACATTGGCACAGGGGCAACCAATGCTGACGTCATAAATATTGGCACAGGAAGCATAAGTCAAACAACCAACCCTATACAATCAGTTAACCCGACTTTAGTAGAAGCTGCTGGTAGCCAAACATTAGGACTCAGATTTAAACCCAAAGTAAACGGCCGAATTACCCAGTTGGGCATGAAGTGCGATCAAACAAGTACTTATACTGTTAGACTTTGGAGGGCTAGCGATCAAACTTCACTCGGATCTGTAAGTGTTACAAACGACGGCACCTGGAAATATACAAGCCTATCAACACCAATAGATGTGCAAGCAGGCGTTTTATATACTGTAACCTCGTTTAATGCCAGCAGTTCGTGCACAGAAAATCCTTTCTTCCCCAGTACAGACCCAGGATCTGCCGGAAATATCATATTCGACGCTTGGTTGCAAAGCAACCTAGGCCTCCCAGAAACATACCCGACTATCGCAGGAGTCAGTTTTGACGGTGGCGTAGACATCACATTTGTGGCCACCTCTTCACAAACAAACTTAGCTTCAACAACCTGGACACTCTCAGCCGAGGGCAACTTAAGAATAGACGCAACAACAGCAGCAAACACAACAACCGACGGAGTTATCGATATTGATAACACCACATCTACAACCCAAAACACATCCCTAAAAGTTGATACAACCATAACGAGCAGCACCGGACATACTAACTATGGAATTTATGCAAATACCTACTCCTCTACAGCAGTAACTACTTCCGGCCAAACAATTATAGAATATGGCGCTTATATAAATTCAAGTAGAGTAGCGGCTGACACTCAATCTACTGTTACGTTTGGACGAGTCTATGGGGTATACTCGCTCGCAAGTTACACCACCGCTACAACAGGAAGAAGATTAGCTTTTGGCGGTGTCTTTAGCGCCACATCAGACACGTTGGCTACTTTAAATGAAACCTACGGTATATTTATTAACGCATCTCAAGGTGACAATAACTATGGTTTGTATATTGCAGCTACCTCGAGCAACGCATCGGCAGATAATCTGTATGGAGCCTATTCCGCAACTAGCGCCACAGGAAACGCTGCACATACCGGCAATTATGGCTCCGTCTCCTACGGTTCGACAACCTCCACCACCGCCGATAACGTCTACGCAATTTATGCCGCAACCTCATCATCCGGAGCTGTCACCACAGGCACCAAACAAAACTACGGCATTTACAGCATTTCCACCTCAACCAATACCAATGGCGGTAGTTCCAATATATATGGCGGAATCTTCAACGCAGTCGGCGAAAATGCCGGCTCTGGAACTGGAACCGCCTATGGTATTTACGTAACAGCTTCCGGGGGCGATACCACAAACTACGCACTATATGTTACAGGCACAAACTCCGACACCGCTTATTTCAACGGCGTCGACACATGGGTAAATATGAACGGCACAAATACAACCAATGTATTGTGTGCTTCCACAGATTACGACTCCGGAACAGACGCCGAGGTGCAAATTGTACCGTGTACAACAGACGCCGTCGATTATGCCGAGTTTTTCCCGACAGCCAGCGATGTTGATTACGGTCATGTAGTTGTAGTTGGAACAAAGGTTGTTAATCCTGTGCCGGGCGCCAACCGTCCATTGCCCGATACAGAACTTGTTAAATCAACAGCCCCTTATCAAAACAATGTAATTGGCGTCGCATCTAACAATTACAGCGAGCTCAATACAACCGGAGAACACAGGTTTGCCGACGAAAACCACCCGCTTCCTATCGCACTTAGCGGAAGAGTGCCGGTAAAAGTCATAGATGAGGGTGGCCCGATTGCGCCGGGAGACCTGTTAACAACTTCATCAACCCCCGGCTACGCCATGAGGGCTGACCCCAAAAAAGGTACCACCTTTGCAAAAGCAATCGCCTCATTTGACGGTCCGGGTACAGGAGAAATACTGGCCTTCATCCAACTCGACAACAGGCCGGACATTAGAACCCAATATGCCGACCTAAATCTCAACGCCCAAAGTTTCTCCACTACCTCCGGTGCGACCCAAATCGACGCTTTGGGCAACATCGCAACAGCCGGTAATATTATTTCTCAAGGCACACTTGAGGCAGCGGGTGGCTTATTCACAGTCGATACGCTAGGCAATATCACCGCCCAAAGCCTCACCATCGACGGTAATGCCAGTATTTCGGGGACCCTCTCGGCAAACTCAGTGATTGCAGGCAACATAAGTGCGCCACCAGGAAGTGATCTAAATATATCATTAGGTGATAATATAGGATCAAACAGTCTCAAAATCCTAGACGTCATTGGTAATGTACTTGTCAAGATCGACTCCCAAGGAAACGTTAACCTAAACGGTGACGGAGTCGCCCTGAGCTTGTCGAAAGGCTACATCTGCGTCAACGACAGCGGAACCTGCAACATCCAAAATCCCCAAAACGGCACAATCTACGCAGACGCCTTTGTCACTAACTCTACAGCCGACCTGGCAGAAAACTTTGCAACCACTGATAACACAATTGAGGCTGGAGATCTTGTCTCCGTGGATTCAGTGAACGCTGAAAATGTCATTAAATCAAAAACAGCTTACGATTCTACTCTACTTGGCGTGATATCCACAGCACCCGGTATTTCCCTGAATACTTCAGTGGTTGCAGGCAAACCGCTGGCGTTGGCCGGCCGTGTTCCGGTTAAAGTTAACAGTGAAAACGGGCCAATCAAAGCCGGCGACCCCATCACCTCCTCCTCCACCCCCGGTATCGGCATGCGCGCAACTCAAGCAGGCCGTGTTATTGGTATCGCGCTCGAATCCGCAGGATTCGAGAAATCCGAAGCACTAAATTCGAATTCCGAAACAAATTCTGATGTCCAAAATTCGCAATGTAACAATGTAGCAATCTCGCAATGTAACAATGTCACGACTATCATCGTTTTTGTCAATCCTTCCTGGTACTATGGCGACGAAAATGCCCTTGCCGCTGCAAACGAATCACTTACCGGCAACACCAATTCTACCGACTTACCGACTTACCGACTTACCGACTCCACTAAATCTGACGGCACCTTGGCAAGCAGTAGTCAGTCGACGGTAGACAGTAGACAACTAAGCGAGGACGAAATCCGAAGCTTAGTAGCAGACGAAGTCTCCCGCCAAGTTGGCGAGCTCCTGGCCAGTTCACAACTATCAGTTCCCGGGCAACAGGTGCAAGCTCCGGTCCCTGAGTCAACTAATTCTGCTTCTATAAACAATGAACCATCAACTACGAACCAGTCTCAGGCTTCCGGTTCAGCTTTATCCTCCATAGCTTCAGCGACGGAGGACGCAATTGCCGAGGGCCAGCAAATAATCGACCAGACCCAGGCAACGCTGGATAAACTAACAGAGCTTTTGCACTCAACCGACTTATCACTTTCCACTTTGACTTTGACCGGCCAGGCCAATCTGGCCTCGACCCAAGTCGCTGGAACCTTCAGCCAGGACGGCACATTCATAATCGACTACGGCAAACAGCTAAACGTCCTCGGTTCAACACTCTATTTGCAAAACGACCCATTCGCGGGAGACGAAACCGCAATATTAGTTGATGTTGGAAATGGTAATTTCACTTTCGATAAACTTGGAAACCTGACCGTTCGCGGCCAGTTGCTGGCAGAGAGCATCCAGACAAAAGAGCTAACAATAGACTCCAGCAATCCAAACTACATGACAGTCGGCACAGGACAAATAGAAAATGGCAAAACCAGCGTAACTGTATTCACGACAGCCATAAAGCCAAATGCGAAGATCCTGATAACACCGCAGGGACCGACAGGCGGCAAGAACCTATATGTTCAAAACAAAACAGGCTTCAAAGGTTTCACGGTTTCCCTAGACAGCCCAACCAGCGTAGGCACAATCAAGTTCGACTGGTTAATAATAAACACCAAGGAAATTAGCCAAGCTAACTAAATTTTCATTCCTCCGCACCCCAAAGGCCCCAGCCTCCAAAGCCCCAGCCTCCAAAGCCAGGCTTTGAAAGCTAAAAGTGGTATGTTAGAATGAATTTTAGGCAAAATATGACACGATTACCACAATCACACTTTATTCAAGGAGGCTTTTACCATGTTTTTAATCGCGGCAACCGCAAACAGAATATTTTTCTAAATGCAAAAGATTATAAGCGTTATCTTGACAAGCTTAAGGATTATAAAAAGGAACACGACGTTTCAGTTATTGCCTATTGCTTAATGCCCAACCATATTCACTTCCTGCTTCGCCAGAACGGTCCAAAACCGCTGAGTTTCTTTATCCAGAGGCTTCATACAGCTTACTCAAAATATTTCAATATAAAGTACAACCAGGTCGGACACGTGTTTCAGGATAGGTTTAAAGCAAAAATCGTAGACCGTGACGAGTACTTAATGCACCTGTCAAGGTATATTCATCTAAATCCTTCAAAGCTCACAAAAAAACTTCCGGTATACAAATGGAGTAGTTATCCTGCCTATATTAGTGATATAGATGACGAATTAACGGAAACAAAATTGATACTCTCACTTTTTAAACGCAAAAATCAAACAATAGACGACGCCAAAAGAGAGTATAAATTATTTGTTCGATCACAAGAAGATTACTACTATAAGATCAAGGATTACACCTTCAACCACTAAATTCTTCAATACCTCATAATTATTACTATTAACTATTCAAAGCCAGGCTTAGAAAGCTATAACATGCGATTTAGAATTTACCAGGTTGACATAGAAATGTCTTTGTCCTTATATAAAAATGTATGCAAAAATGAAGGAAAGCCTCGTCAAGTTTACTCAAAACATAATACTCGGTCTAACAGTAATTTCTGCCACGTCAGCTCCCCTCTTCTTTCTACCAATCACCACAGAATTTTTTGACTACAACAAATATGCACTTCAACTCGTAATTACCATTGTCGGGCTTCTTGTCTGGTCAGCAAAAATGATTATAGAAAAAAGGACAGTCTTCACTAGGTCTCCACTTGATATTCCGTTTATCCTGATGGGAGCTGTCCTATTAATATCCGCTTTCACTTCTATTGATCAGCATATCTCACTTTTTGGTACAGAAGGCAGTATCTGGCCGTCATTCATCCCCTATGCAACTTTAGTTGCCTTCTACTTTGTAATGGTTTCCAACCTTAAGACCAGAAAACATGTAAATATAATTATCTCTTTTCTAATCGGTTCAACGTCAATCGCTTCCCTTGTCGCAATAACAAGCTATTTCGGCTTCTATCTACCTCTCGATTTTGCCCAAATCCGTTCGTTTAGTACTGTAGGTATCATCAACAGCCTTAGCCTGATGCAGGCGGTAGTCATACCAATAGCAGTTGCTTATGCTCTTTTCGATAAAGACAAGACAACAAGATCGGCAGCAACTGCAACAAGCCTTGTTATGGCTTTCTCTCTAATTCTCATCAATAACCTGCCTGCATACATTGGTCTCGTAGCAGCTCTTGCCATACTCACAATAGGCACAGTTAAAGTTAAACTAACCAAGGCTCAACAAGGGCATACAGCAATCCTGGGTGTAGTAATAATGCTTTTTTTGGTAATCCGATTTGTCCCCCAGGTCGCCAAAGGAACACTCTATGCTTGGATCATCAATAAAGAACCAGCCTTGACCGAAACCCAACAAATCGATACTCCTAAAGAAAATACTCTAAAAATAAGGCCTGCCTGGGATATTGCCGCCCAAGCCATCGGCAAAAGGCCGTTTTTTGGTACGGGTGTTGGTACATACCAATTCGTTTACACTCAGCTTAAACCCAGATACCTAAATGGCACAGACAATTGGTCAATAAGGTATAGCAATGCTTCTTCCGATTTTACCGAAACCATTGCGACAACTGGTATTCTCGGGACTCTTGCATTTTTAGTTCTCTTGATTGCCATCATTCGCCTAGTATGGTCGCTTCTGATAAAAAGCCAAAACACTATCGTTTACCTGCCTCTTGCGTCTGCAAGTATAGGATACGTGGTTCTTCTCTTCTTTATGTCTTCATCATTTGCAACATTTACCGTATTTTTTCTCCTGATTGGCAGCATGATTACCCTTGCAAAAGCTTACAATGAAGAACACATATTCGATGTTACAATCGAGATCGCAGCCCTTAAAAACCGTCTTTCATGGCTGCAGTTTGGCACGCCAGGCACAGAACCTCTTCTTAAAACTGAAGCAACCGCCAAAGGTACGAAATCACAGCTTCTTCCAATAATCTTGGCAACGATATTTTTAATCCTTTCGATTTTAATACTAAACTATCAAATCAAAGCTTACAGGGCAGAATACTTCTTTAGGCAATCGTTTCTCGCCGCACGCTCAAACGACGGGAACCGTGTAGTAGCTTTCCAGCAAAAGGCAATTCAAATAAATTCGGCCATAGACACATACCACAGGTCACTTTCACAAACCACTTTAAACGCAGCGATAAACCTGGCACAGCAGCCCAACTTAACAAACGACCAAAAACAGCTTTTAGGCCAGCTCGCCCAAGTTGCAATTGACCAGGGCAAAGCAGCCTCGGGTTACCAAATCCTTCCTCTGAGATTGCCTGGAATTTCTGCCGCCAATGTTGCTAACTGGGAAACGCTTTCTAGCGCATACCAAGCACTCATCGGTTCTGTCCAGGGCGCAGACGTCCATGCCACAAACACCCTCTCACAAGCAGTTGCGCTGGACCCCCAAAATCCGATCCTTCATACAAGGCTTGGTTCACTTTACCAAGGACTCGGCAACCTTGACTTGGCACAGCGAAAATTTGAAGACGCTATAATCGTAAAAGGCGATTACGGTCCAGCCCATTATTCTCTCGCAAATGTTCTGATCGAAAGAAAAGGGGAAGTTGCAAGAATAGTCAACGAACTAACTTTTGCAAAAAGATTTCTTCCAAAAGAAGATCCGGCAATCGATGATCTGAACAATAAGCTTGATGAATACAACAAGAAGTTCGCAGAACTTCAAAAACAGCAAGCAGAACAGGTTGCTGGTGCAACAACCGAAACTGATGCATCTCCCTCACCTAACGCTTCTCCTACTCCCAGCCCATCTCCATCTCCGTCAAACTCACCATCCCCATCACCATCTCCGAGTCTCTAAAAAAGCCGTTTGATAATCTCACCAACCAAAAGCTTAAAACCAGTTTTATCTAGCGCACAAACTGCAAAAACCCTCCTTCGTCTCCTTTTAAATAAATCTATTTTTTCCCTCAACAAATCTTGGTCTATCAAATCTATTTTATTAAGAACTATTATCTCCTTTTTCTTGGCAAGATCCTTCGAATACGCCTTAATTTCCGCCCTTATTACAAGATAATCCCTAATTATATCCTCACTCGCCACATCGACAACGTGAACAAGAATCTTCGTTCGCTCAATATGCCTCAAAAACAAATCCCCAAGCCCTCTTCCACTACTTGCGCCTTCGATTAGCCCCGGGATATCCGCAATAACAACTCGTTTATCGTTAATCGTGAATCGTTCATCAAGTTTTTTCTCATTTTGCAATGAACCATGAACCATGAGCCATGAGCCATGAAGAATCCCCAAATTCGGCTCCAAAGTTGTGAAAGGATATGGGGCAATTTTAGGTGTAGCCGAAGTAAGCTTCGAAATTATTGTCGATTTACCCGCATTCGGAAGACCAACAAGGCCAACATCCGCAATAAGCTTCAACTGAAGTTCAAGCTCTACCTCTTCACCATTCTCTCCCTTTTCCCCCTTAAGGGGCCTTCTTCCCAACTCGTCCCGCAAATGTCTATTTCCTCTCCCGCCCTCTCCACCACGTGCTACCAGTATTCGATCATTAGGCTTCAAGATATCAAATAGCTGGCCCCTTATCTTAACCTGCGTACCAACTGGAACCTTAATATCCAAAACAGATCCTTCGGCCCCTGTGCGTTTCTTAGATAAACCATCCCGGCCATTTTCAGCCTTGTATTCTTTAACGAACCTAAACGGCTCAAGTGTGTTCAAGTCAACCGAAGCGATAATATAAACATTACCGCCGCGGCCACCATCTCCCCCGTCTGCTTTTCCACGCCTCTTACCCTTTATATGCTCAAAAGAGCCGGCGCCGTTACCGCCGCTACCAGCCTTAACAACTATTCGTGCGAAATCAATCATTTCATCCTCCAGTTACTAGTTATTTACTATCAAGCGCCTTCAACCCTTGCTTTGCCAAATCCAAATTAGGATTAATCTCCAGCGCCTTCAAATAATTCTCCCTCGCCTCGCCCGCTCTTCCCAGGTTAGCCAGGCTGGACGCCAAATTATTGAAAACCTCAGCATCCAACCCACCAAATTCCAAAATTTCCCCATAAACCCGGACACTATCTTCATAATCCGTAAGAGTAAAAAGATTGCGCCCCAAATCCTTTAAGGCAGCTATATCTTTCGACCTTGCCAGCTCCTCACGCCGACCCCAAAGATCACGGGTTGCCGCAACCAGTTCGATTTCGCGCCTGACCGAATCAGCCTTGTCGTTTATCGCCAAGCTCATATTGAAAAATTCCAGAGCCTCGTCAAATTGTCCTTGAGCAGCAAGTTCCACTCCAATACTATTATAAGAAATCGCATAAGTCACAGACTGCTGACCCTGCTGCCTCAGAAAAAAATCGCTCTTTTTAAAATCTTTGTTCAAAAGTTTCCCGTATCTTCCTTTCTCCGCCAAGTAATCAACCTTTGAGCCAAGCTCAGCATCCACCTTCCACCACAATCCGTAAGGAACAATATAAGGTTTGAGATACGAAAAGAAAGTCTCCTCAAACACACCCTGCAGGATAAACATCTCTCGATTCATGTTTTTGGCAATCGTCTCCAGAACATATTGCTCAGCCCTCCCCAACCTTTTATCCTTCGAAACTTTTTGCACAAATCGACTGTCCACCTGCCGCGAAAACACTTCCGGATGGTAATACTGGCTGTCCAGATTCTTATCGTTGGGAACGTAAATCAAGGTAATGTCACGAAATTTGCCATTCACCTTTTGTTCATACAATGCTCCGAAATAAGCGACATGATCGACAGTCACAACTAGTGCGCCGGAAGGAAGCTGCTCCATCGCATCCAAAACAAAATTCTCGGAAAAACGATTCTTTGAAAAATCCAGAGTTCTAAAATTAGAAATAAAATAGATAAAAATCAAAAACGAAAGTAAAACCGTCGCAAACATTTTTTCCCCTGCAAAAAGCTTCTCGGAAATAAAATTGATCCCTATCGCCCCCAAAAGAACCACAATCACAAACGAAGAAAGATAAAATTTATTAAGCTGAAAAGGATTGTCCTCCCCTCCCGGATCAATCGTCGAAAGCAGGAAAAGCTGCACAAACACCAGAATCAAAAACGAAAGTAAAAGAAAAACAAATCGCCTGTCTCGAAATTTTCCGGCAAAAAAACTAGCCAAGGCAAAAAGCGGCAGCGCCACCCCCAAATCAAAAAACAAATTTCGAAAATAATAAGCAAAATGCGAAAAAAGCTTAACAGGTGAAAAGACCAAAACCGGATTGGCAATCAGAAATATCGACCCGAATTCCTTTCTCCTCACATAATCTATAAAACCGCCAATCCCTTTAGCATGCCCCCAGTTAATCTCCGGACTCTGCTGCATTCGAAAAAACATCACGGCTTGCGGAAAAAAACCAAGGCCAAATACAATCACCATCGGCAAAATTCTCCTCAGACTGTAAAACCCACTCCCTCTCTCGGTCTCTCTGTCTTTATACCCTTCTGCCTCTTTTAAAAAATACCAAACGAAAAGTGGAAAAAGAGCACCCGTAATATAAAAATGAGAAGCCGAAAGCCCCAACACAAACAAAGAAAGGAGCTGCCTCTTTGAAAAAGCCAACAAAAAAGCAAGAGCAATTAAAAAAGTCCCAAAGGAAAATACATCCGCAGAAAGCGAAAATTCCCAAAAAATTCCAGAAACTGCCAGAAAAAGTGTCGAAAGAAACGCCACTTTCCTGTCAACTTTAAGCACCAAAGCCGCAAGATAGGAAACTAAAATAGTGGCCGCCCCAAAAATCGCCGAAAAAAGATTGGCCCGCCAAATAACCGAGCCAAACGGCAAAACCGAAAGGAATATTTTACCCAACAAAACATATAGAGGAAACCCCGGCGGATGGCAAATTCCCCAATAGTGCATACACATTGTAAATTCCGCACTATCAATTGGAATATAAGTCGGTGCCAGAGAACGAATATAAAGTCCTAAAGGCAAAACAAATACTAAAATTGCGAGAACAAAGTCAACCTTTCGCATCAAAAAAAGTATATCGGGGATGAACTCGGTATACTAGATATCGAATTAACTATAGCTACTTCCCGAGTATTCCTAAAGGATTCAAAGTAGACCCGTTCTTCCTAATTTCAATATGCAAATGCACGCCTGTTGATCTACCGGTTGAACCCATCATCCCCAAAACTTCACCCTTTGCAATTCTTTGTCCGAGAGAGACATAAACCGTACTCAAATGAGCATATAAAGTTGTATAACCATTTCCATGATCTATAATCACTCTATTCCCATAACCGAAATTATCAGACCAACCTGCAACCACAACAGTCCCGGAGTCAGCAGCTCTAATTGGCCCTCCCGATAAATTAGATATATCAAGAGCCGGATGATACCACGAATAATATTGGGATATTTGCCCGACAGCTGGCCAGCCAAAAAGTGAGCTTCCAAGATCCGCAATACCAAACTTCTCCTGACCTTTTGCAAGATATTGCGTGAGGGCCGGTTTTGCCTTTTGAGGAGGTACACCATCCGGGACTATTACAATGTCTCCGGTTGAAAGTGCAAAATCATCACCTACGTTATTGAATGGGAAATCGAGAATCGCCTGGGCATTTGCCCTGTATGTCTTTGCAACCGAATATACCGTGTCGCCTTGTTTTATTTTATGAGCCACACCCGAAACCGGCAATATCCGCAAAATATCCCCAGGTTTAATTTTGCTTGTCTCCGTAAGGTTATTCTCCCAAAGTATAGTTTCCTCGGAAACTGCATATTCCTGAGCCACGGAGGAAACCGTATCACCTTCATTAACCTTATAATCTATCACCTTGTCCCGGGGCTTATCAGAAATAAGCGTAACCGGCGTTATATCAGCCTCAACAAAGGTAATTTCACTGCCTTCTGCTGTTGGCGCCGCCTCCAGCGGGTTAGCTGCCACTCCCGGGTAAGAACCCGAAACAACACTTGTTGATGACAAAACCCCGCCACCAACAAAAACTGCCACAGCCAGACTGATTACAGATGCATGAACAAACATCGCGGTGTTGGCACCACGCCTAACCATTAAAATATCAACAACGATGTTCTTGAACTTTTCGAAATTTAACCCTGTTTTTTTCAATCTGTGAGTTAAATAAAAGAAAAGAACACGTATAAATTCTACGAGTTCTTTATGTATTGGATCCCAATCCATTCAGATTATTTTAAAATTTAAAAGTCAAAATTCAAAATCATTGATGCGCAGCGCTCACAAAGAACTACTTAACATCTCTACTAAGACCATCAAGGAATGCTTTATTAGTGTCAGTCTTTGACAACCTGTCAATCAATATTTCTGTCCTTTCATCCGGATTCAAAACAGAAAGCATTCTGCGCATGGTGACTATCTTATTGTAATCCGCCTCGCTAAACAAGAGTTGTTCCTGCCGAGTTGAAGATCTTTCAACGTCTATCGATGGATAAATCCTGCGCTCGGCAAGTTTTCTGTCCAAGTGCAGCTCCATATTGCCGGTTCCCTTAAACTCCTCATAAATCAAATCATCCATTCTGGATCCGGTATCTATAAGAGCCGTCCCAATAATTGTTAAAGATCCGCCTTCCTCACAATTTCTAGCAGCCCCGAAAAATCTTTTTGGTGGATAAAGAGCTGCCGGATCAAACCCCCCCGTTAATGTTCGCCCGCTTGGCGGCACGGACAAGTTGTATGCCCGTGCAAGGCGTGTAATCGAATCCAAAAGAATTACTACATCGACACCTTTCTCTACTAATCTTTTAGCACGTTCCAGCGCAATCTCTGCAACCCTCGTTTGATAATCAGCTGGTTCATCAAAGTTTGACGCAATAACTTCTCCCTTAACAGATCTCGAAATGTCTGTGACCTCTTCCGGCCTCTCTCCAATAAGCGCTGCAATCAGGTGGACTTTTGGAAAATTCTCACTAATCCCTCGGGCTATATCTTTAAGTATTGTTGTTTTGCCTGCCTTGGGCGGAGAAACAACCATCCCCCTTTGCCCCTTACCTATCGGTGCAATAATATCGATCACTCTGTTTGAAAGCGGTGTTTTACCGATCTCAAGTGTCAATTTTTCGTTTGGGTAGATCGGGGTCAGCTGTTCAAACTTGACTCGCTTTTCCTGCTTCTCTGCATCGACTCCGTTAACCTTTAAAACCTTCAGCAGCCCGTAGTATCTCTCACTATCCTTTGGCGGCCTTCCAAGTCCAACAACATCATCACCGGGCCTTAATATAAAGCGGCGGATTTGCGATGCACTAATGTAAACATCCTCATCACTTGGCCTAAATTTTGGTCTTAAAAACCCGTGTCCGTCACCTGTTATATCCAGAATCCCATGAACATCCTGGGTCGGAACATCACGCCCACCATGGCTTGGATAATCCTCGCCATAGCCCCGATCATCATATGACTTTCCATTAGTGTGTGGCTCCTCAACTGGCACAGATTCACCAACGGTCTCGACCTGATCAGCCGATTTTTGTGTCCTCAAATCTATAACAGAAGCTGCACCTTCCTCAGAAACAACTTTATCGTCCTGTTTATCTGACATATTTTTTACTTTTATTGATACTTTTGGCATCTTATTAATAATTGTTAAACATTTATATTAATAAAGTGTTAGACAATTAACAATTTACAATGTAGCTATATAACAAACTCCCCCTTTTCCTCAGTTAATGGCACATATAGGCATTAGATATTATGGAAAACTTTTATAGTCAAGAAGCCAAGGAAATTCTATCCCAGCTTTTACCATTTGTCAATCCGGCGCCTGATATTTCTTCGTCGCTAATCTTTTAAAGGGAACACATTCCTGCCCAAAATGTGTCCCCATTAAAAGGACCGTATGTCTGCCCTACACACGGTCCAAATTAATTTCCACTGTTTTGTTTGCCCCCAGAATTACTAACTTTTTCAGGTTCTTCTTCTTCATCATCATCATTATTATGTATATAAACATCAAATAAAGTTCTTACTCTTAAAAATTTCCCAAAAAGTGTTGCTATTCCGCCTGTAGCCACTACTGCATTTGCAGCATAAAGCATCCATGGCGGCGGTAAAATTCTATTTTCTCTCTCATTTATGCCCAAACCAGTTTTCGGTAATTTTATTTCCGGGGTCGGTAACACACTTGGTATCTCGCTAGGTGTTGCACTTGCCGTCGGTAAGCTTGTAGGCGTACTTGTCAGCTCGAATCTTGGCGGTTTTCCCGGGTTGACTGGTTTAATCGACGTTCTAGTTGATGTTGGCGTCAAAGTTGGTTCTGTTGTACTCGTAGCAGTCGTGCTTGGACTTTTCGGAACTTCGGTAGCAGTAACAATTTTCGTTTGAGTAGGTACTCCTGTTTTTGTAGCGCTTGCTGTGACTGTTGCCATCGGTGTCTCGGTAGACTTTGGTGAAACGGTTTCTATTGCTGTCATAGTTGCAGTTGGAGTTGGCGTCACACTTGGTGTTGGGGTTTCTTCTTGAGGCTCTTCGCAAACATCTTTATTTATTGCCTGAAGAACTCGATTTCCATGTCCGGCTGCCTCTGTCGTAAAGTAGGTAATATCAGTAATATCAAAATCTTCTCTGACAACCCTAGTAACAACTTCAGGTTTTGGAAGACGGAAAGTCACTTGATTGGAATCCGCTTCAACCAGTTCGCTGCCTCCTTCAAATAATGTCCTTGAAACTTTTACCGGGATTGCAGGGCCTTGACGTATTTCAACTGCCTCCTCAAGCTCCTGCACATAAACCTTTATATCTTCCGTCTTTTGGGCACCTTGTACAAAAAACACAAATTTACTCTTCCCGCTTTCGTCATTAATTCCACCCCCAAAAGCAATATCAGGGCCTAAAATAGAATCTTTTATAGATGGCTCCTCGGCGATTGTGAATCTAAAGTAGTGATATCCATCAAAACTGGCATTTTCGACCTTTAAAATATCAACCGTTGCCGGGTGCTCATCGCCCTCAGGATCAACGCATGCTTCTTGGAAATCGATAACAGGCGGAACCATTGTGGTAGTCTCCGTTGGCGGAACTTGTGTAAGCGTTTCCGTCGCCTGAGAGGTACTGGTCGCTGTCGGACTGGGTTCTAAAGTCGGCGTAGGTTGAGGAGTTTGCTCGATAGGAGGGGAACAAAAAGTAGGGTCAAAGCAGGGAGTCGCTGTCGGCAGGACCTCCAAATCTCCATAAGCAGAATAACTGTGTTCCTGATTAACAGGTGTTAAAGTTGCTGTTGCAGTTGGTTCTGGAGTACTCGTAGCAACATCAACAGCAGGCGTCTGGGTTTCTGTCGCCGTACCGCTCACCTGTGGTGTAGTTCGCGATTGCGATTTATCCAATCCACCAACAAAACCATTTATCTTTGCCGCCAAATCATTGCTCCCATCAACTACGCTCTGCGGCCATTTAATATCAACCGACCTATCTGTTGGCGTGTTTCTCTTTCCATAATGTCTTTGCAAATCATCGCTCAAAACCCTGTCCGAATTCCTCCAGATATACGCCTCACTATGCAGGTCATCTTCCTCAATCCTCAATACATCCCCTTCATCTACATCACCCAAATCCTCATTTCTCTGGTATTGGATAAAGTTTGTATAAGCGTCTATGTCACCCTCATTATCAATCCCAATTTCACCAAGGGTTCTTCCAGCCGCATCTCTAAACGATTCACCCTTTCCAATCTCAATTGTTAGTGCATCATCCAATTTACCGTCGGCATTATCCATCGCCCAAAAAGCATTTTTCTGGTCCTGATCTCCGGACACCTTTGGTGTTTCAAGTCCAGCTTCAACAGTTTGGGTAATCTCAATCCCTTCATTACTACTGCCAACTGGTCGAGCGTAATTGTCATCAACAAAAGTAGAATTACCTCTTTCAGAATTCCCATCATTACGCAACAGAAACGCACCCCCAACAGCAGCAATGCCAACTAAAGCTGCAGTCGTCCCGAACAAAATTGGCTTTTTTACAACTGTCGCTCCAACCTTTTTTGCACCGCGCGTCAACACAGAGCCATCCAAATCACCAAGAGTTTTAACTCTAATTTTTTCTTGTTTTCCACCTCTTGTGTCCAAAGCCACTCCAAATGCCGCACCTCTTGTTTTATCCCTAACATTTCTCAAACCATCGTCTTTGTTTATCTGAACATCGCCGATTACCTCGTCCAGCTTAGCAGTCACTTCGAAGTTCACCTCACCACCATCTATTCCTTCAACATATACACATACTTCTTTAACTCTCCGTGCATATTTGTCAAAATTAACCCTGCTGGTAGCCTTATCCTCAAATGCCAATTTAATATACTCAGCTGCTGCATCTGCACTATCTCGATTTAAACCTGCTGTTTCAAATATCGCCTTAATGTCAGCTTCATCTTTATCATGCAAATCGCCAAGCCCGGGCATATCATGTTTTCTCAGGAAACTCTCGATTGCATCCAAACCGTTTGCCCTTACATGAGCCAACTCCAGCGACTGAATACCTCGCTCCAGCTCCCCCTCCCATTTTTCCCTCTCCAAACAGCCGGCTCCTGTCATCACCAGCTCAGCAACTTGTGCTTGAATCCTTGCAACAGACCATGGGTCCTCTGCAAAATAAGACGGATGATCAGGCGCAACAGGCAAATCGTACTTCCCAAGTAGCCCCTTAAGATGTGCACCTAAACGCAAATCGAACTCCCGAACATCTTCCTCAAATTTCTCTTGTGCCCTCATCACGACCTGCTCGGTAGTCATCACATGCTCATAATCCCGGCCACTTGAGATATAACTCTTAAGTAAATTAACCGTATCCGCTTCAATTTCTGCCGCCTCCACCCGGCCAAGACGAGCTTGTACATCAGCAATTAACGGGTCAACTAAAGGTATATCTGGATATTTTTCCTGAAGAGACTGCTCCCCTTTGAAGCCGGGTACCAACTCAACCACCGTAAGTCGCATACGATGAGCCGCTGAGCCAGCTGAGCCAATTATTCTTGTTACTTGGTGTTCTCTCATATTGGGCATACGACCTATAAACGCCTTGTTGCTTGAAGCTAAACAAGGCCGCAAATTTAAACACAATCAAGAGATTTTGTCAAGCACTATAGGTTTTGGCAGACAATACTGGGCAGAAACAAAGCTCTCAAGTTAGCGCGCAGAATATACCGCATAGCATTTACCCTTGTCAAATAAGGGATTCTTAAATTTTATACGCGGTGTTATAGATAAAATATTTTTTACTAACTATTTTATAGAATTAAAAAAACTATTTTGACTAACATCAACTGCAATATATAGATTTTCACTGTGGAAGATACTGAGCTAATATTTTACCCGATATTAGCACAATTTTTATACAAAACAGGGAAATTTGAAGCTATTTTGACTACCGTAAAACTACCACTTGACAACGGTTAAGCGAATGGTCTAATGTAAAAAAGGAAAGCAACTTAGCTGCCCTAAGTCGCTTCCCTTACACCTCAAAAGAGCATTGCTATTCGAGTTTCAGTCTGCGGTAGTGATGCTCTTTTCTTACGAAAAACTTGCCTTTTAACAAAACAAGCTTTCTTCAAAAAATTTTCAAGCTTTGCCATTTTACTGGCAAAACCTTTTTCCGTCCAAATCTCTCCTTTTAAGAAAAAACGTGGACTCCTAGAAAAATCAATCTCTCAATTTTTCATTCTCGTCCCCGAATCGGGGACAACTTTCAGCCTGCCTAAAGAATTTAGCACCACTGATAATTATTGTCAAGTCATAATCTTATCCGATAGTAAAAATATCAACTTAAAAAATGTATCCTGTAGTTATAATAATTTACATCATCACTACGTTTAGACTTATTAAATAGTCCAAACGAATCTTTGTCAAAGCATCAATATTACCAAAATTATGTACGACAAATTATGGCCTCTTAGCCAAATGCGGCAGTAAAATATACGGCTAAATGATATATAAAGTTATAGTAAAGTAAGTAAAATTAACAAAGAACGTTAAACACTAAACTAGACATAATTTAAGCAACACAAAAAGGCAAAATGATCATCTCTTGCCTCTTTTAAGTTCGGCATTTCCAGCCCCCAGTTTCCAGTTTCTAGTTTGCTTTCCTTGCAAATATCATCTTGCCTGCATTAGTTTGAATTACCTTCTTAACCAACACATGCACATTTTTCCCTGTAAAGCTTGCCCCACCCTCTACAACAACCATGGTTCCATCTCCCAGGTAACCAACACCCTGTTCCTTTTCCTTACCTTTTGCACTAATAAGGATGTCTAGCTCATCATTTGGCAAAACTGACGTTTTAAGGGCGTTAGCGAGCTCGTTGATATTAAGTACTCCCACTCCTTGTACCTTCGCAACCTTGATCAAGTTAAAATCTACCGTCAACAACTTAGATTTGGTCTTGTCAGAATATGTAACCAGCTTCTCGTCTACACTGCCTACACCATTATCTTTTTTAACAATTTCAACTTTAACCTTTTTTGATTTTTGGATTTCTCGGAGGATATCCAAGCCTCTTCTGCCTTTGCCTCGCTTAATCTCATCGTAACTGTCCGAAAGTTTATGAAGTTCGGTAACAACTGCCGGCAAAACTAATAACTTAGTCCAGATAAACCCGCTTTTTACAAGATCCAGTACCCTTCCATCTATAAGTACAGATGTGTCAACTACTATCCCCGGCTCATTCCGCTTTGCACGATGAGTTCTTCCTCTGAACCTAATCCCGGAAACTTTTCTGGGATCCGGAATCATCTCAGCAATCTGGCGAGCCAAAGCGTTAATTCCTGCCTTACCTGCAAGCTCTATAACATCCGGCAATATAAATCCCAGAGTTACAAACGCCAAAAACGCAATAACTAAAAAATAATCACCTACAACAGCAAAAATTTCCGGCGGGGTACCGCTTCGAGCAATGAAAGCTCCAATAAAACCAAAAACTATAGCAATAGACGGCCTCAAAAATACCTTAAATCTCATAAAACTACGTTGTTAAATTGTTAAGTTGTTAAGTTGTTTAATCCAACCTAACAATCTATCAATCTAGCCGTATAGCTATTTCTCAAACACCGCCTCAATTACTTCGTCCAACGTCTTGTATTTTTCCGGTGTTATATAGGTGGTAAATCCCATTCGCTTTGCCTCCGCCAACCGCACCTTCATATTCCCAACAGGCCTCAACTCCCCAAGCAAACCAACCTCACCGAATGCACATGTTTTCACACCTATTGCCAGATCCTTCACAGCAGAAACAATTGCAATGGCAATCGCCAAATCACATGCCGGCTCATCCACCTTCAAACCCCCCGCAACACTCACATAAACATCCGATCCTCCAAGTGCAATTTTGGCAACTTTAGACAATGCTGCCATCACAACCTGCACCCTGGAAAAATCAAGGCCCGATACCCGCCTGGTCGGGACTGGAAAAATCGTAGGAGTCACAAGCGCCTGCACTTCTGCCAGAATCGGTCTCCCCCCAGCTATCGTTGCGCAAACAACACTCCCCGATCTATTTGCTAAGGTGTGAGAAAGAAAAATTCCGGAAGGATTTTTAACCTCAACCAAACCAGCATCCTGCATTTCAAAAATTCCAACCTCAAATGTAGAACCGAACCTGTTTTTGCTGGACCTTAAAATTCGAAACGCATACATTTCATCACCTTCCAGGTTCAAAACAGCATCAACCAAATGCTCCAAAACCTTAGGTCCGGCAATATTGCCTTCTTTAGTTACATGGCCAACCAAAAAAACAGAAGTGTAAGAATTTTTTGCATATCTTTGAAGAATTTGTGAGCATTCTCGCAACTGGCCCAAACTACCGGCAGAACCTGTTAACTTTTCGCTTGTGAGTGTTTGAATGGAATCAATAATAAGCAGCACTGTCTCCAGTCTGTCACTGGCGGCAACAATAACATCAACATCAGTCTCGGCCAAAATATAAAGATTGGTTGGGATTTTACCAATCCTGTCAGCTCTTATTTTTACTTGCTGGGCAGATTCCTCTCCAGATACGTAAAGTACGTTTTTTTTAAGGTTACCCTTGGCAACACTAACCGCTGTCTGCAATAAGATCGTACTCTTCCCGATTCCCGGGTCTCCGGAAATTAACGTTATGGATCCGGGCACAATTCCACCACCCAACACCCTGTCAAACTCTCCAATCCCCGTATAAATTCTAGTAATTTTAAGGCTTTTTACGTCCGAAAGTTTATAAATTTTCGCCTCATAATCGGCTCTTCCGGCTCTCTGACTCTCTGTCTCTTTGCTACTGACTGTAGTTTCAACAAGGCTATTCCACTCTCCACATTCCGGACATCTACCCATAAATTGAGGTGACTTGTATCCGCATTGTTGACAGATATAATTCGAGATAACTTTCATCTGAACGTATTATTTATGTTAACCCTGAGTGAATCGAAGGGTTGACAAACAAAATTCGAGATTGGTTTCATACGGAAACATTATATACATTTGTAAAGAGAATCAAAGCTGGGAAGAAGTACCAGCCTAATTTTAAATGACTTAATTTTATAAATTAGAAAATTATGATTTGAATAAAATTAAAAATTAAAAATCACTAAGCACTAGTCCGCTAATTAACTAATCACTATCTGTAAAGTATCGGTTTTGCTTTGGCAACTGGCACAAGAGAGATCTTTCTCGATCTCACATCGATAGAATTCACATTGCAGTCTACTACCTGTCCAATCTCAAGTGTCACCTCCGGTGGAATTTTAGAAATATGGATAAGTCCTTCATAACCACCTTCAAGAGAAACGACCACCCCGTATGGAGTCACCCTTAAGACAGTCCCTTTAACATTTTCTTCTTTACTGTATTTTGCTGCCACCTCTTCAAATGGGTCTTTCAAAAGCTGCTTTATACTCAAGCTTATTTTTCCCTCTTCTTCATCTTTGCCCACCACCATCACTTCTACACAATCACCAACTTTAAAGTGTTTAGTCGGGTCTTCAATCTTTTCCCAAGAAAGTTCGCTGACGTGAACCAAACCATCCATCTTCTGATTATTAATTGTTAACTCAACAAAAACTCCGAATGGCAGAACGGCATTTACAACACCACTTAGGATATCCCCAATATTAACTTTGGCAAGAAGCAGCAAAATCCTGTCCAAATCACGAGAGTCTTCACCCTTTTGTGAAAGGATCAGCCGGTTACTTGATCTATCAACTTCAATGACTCTTACACTCATACTTTTACCTATTAATTCAGTAAGTTTTGCGGGCGTAGATGACAGTTGTGAAGCCGGTAAAAAACCACGTATCCCAAGGTAATCACAGATAACTCCACCACGATTTACTTCTACCGCAACAACGTCAATTTCATCTTCGCTGTCACATTTCTCCTCAAGCTCTTCCCAACGCTTTTCTCCCGAGAGTTTACGAAGAGAAAGAACAACTTGTCCGGCATCATTCTCTGGAAAAACTACAGTAGCGTCCACACGGTCACCAATAGAAATCTTAGAAACTAGATCAGAAACTGCAGACAACTCACGTCCTGTGACAATGCCTTCACTCTTTGCACCAACATCAATTAATATTTCTTGTGGGGAAACGGCAACTACAGTTCCAGTAACCTCTTGATTACGGCGCAGTGTCGGGACTCTACTGGCAGATGCCGCAAAAAGGTCGGCAAAGGAAACTTTTAAGCCCGCAGTCGAGTTCTTACCAGACGAGAACCGCAAGCTTCGCTTATTTCCTGAAGCCCTGAACGGAGTCGAATGGGCGAAAGAAATACTGCCCTTCTTTCCCTGATTTCCCTTACTCTTCTGTACTGATTGTGAAACTTTATCTCGAGATTTCTGAGAGACCAACCATAACCACTTCCTTAGTTAAAATTTCAAACTTGTCCTTCGTAGCTTTAGCGAAGGAGAATCGCCCTGGAAAAACTACTTATTCAAATTTGCTGATGGTATTGTAACAGATTTTAAAAAAGAAAAAAACTCACTAATTAGATAATGTGGCAATAACCTTGGAGATTTATCTCGCAGGGCATTGATACACCGCTTCCAAACAAAAAACCTTCCGATTAGGAAGGTTTAATGAAGTGTGACGATGACTTCTTTTTGAACTTGTTCAAAAATGTCGCTTTCGAAGAAAGGAAGACATTTTCGCATAACCTTGCCCAGACACTCTTTTCTCAACAGAGAAAATATGAGGCGAGCACTTCGTGCGAGCGCTGATCTCGTCGGCGCTGAAGCGTTTCACTCTTTTTTCGAAGAAAAAATATCAGAGGAGCGCACTGAGCGAAGTCGAAGTGCGACCTGCTGATATCCACAAAACAACAGAAATGTCCCGGCGATGACCTATTTTCGCATAACCTTGCGGAGACACTATCGTCGGCGCTGACTCGTTTCACTATCCAGTTCGGAATGGGATGGAGTGGTTCCAAGTCGCTCGAATCACCAAGACATTTCTGTTGTTTTAAAGTTCAGTTCGTAAATTAGAGCTCTTTACCCTCCGTAGCTTTCTGGTTATCCTAAGCTTTAGCGCAGGATAAAGCGAAGGAGGGAAATCACCACGAAACAAATTCTACAAAAATTGCTTGGAAATTTCAACTAACACCAACAGCAGATAAAACAGGCTCTCTTTCCTCCATTGCAAACTCATCCATTAACTTTCCGATCAGATTTCCTGTGGCAGTCCTAACGTTCACGCTGTGTGGCAAAAGCAAAGGATCACTTGATTCTTCCGCAAGATCCAAACCAATTCGACCGTGCATGGCTCTGGAAAAATAATCACCAAAATTCTCATCACGTGCAGTTGAAAGAACGTGCAAAAGCACACCTCTATCCTTAAAAACCGTCGTCAACTCTTCTTTAAAATCTTTGTAATTCTGAGCATCTTGCAGCAATCTTAAACGATCTCCCTCCTCATGATTCCTTTCAGTTCGTTGTCTTTTACCTTTACCCACAACCCTTTCAACCTGAGGCATATGCTGCCTCAGCGTATCATGCAGTGAAATAATGCCGACCAAAGCATGTGCCGCCTCCGGCAAAAAATCCTCCGCGGTTTCAGGAATAGGCATCGAAGCCACCTGTTCTACAACACCCATATTGTGATTTCTCTCTGTCATCTTACCAAAAAAAATTCCCCTGCGGGACTAAGACTAAAAACAGCACTCATGCTATATCTAGCCTCTTCTAATAATATTACTCTTCCTAAATGCTCTGCCTTCACCAAGCGACAAACGAACCAAGCCATCAGCTCCTCGAATTGTTTGAATTGTTTCATGCAACACATTATGCCGCATCATTTGCCTTCGAGTAGTAGGTCTTGCGAGCACAGGCTCATCACCAGACCCCCCAGCTATTTTTGGCAAGTCATTCTCCGCACCTATCATTTGTTCTCTATCTTTGCTCATAAACCAAATAAAAAACACTCTTGGTAGACAAGTAGTGTTCGTTAATAAGCTCATTTAACACCCACTGCGAGTTCTTTGTCAAGAAGTCGCGGTTAGATAGTTAGTAGTTCGATTGCCAGATAGTAAAAACTACCCAACCATCTATCTACCCAACTACCGAACTATTGTTCTAACGTTTTCAAAACCGAGCGGAAAAGATTGTACTCCGCTCAAAAAAGTCAAAATGCAAAATCCAAAAGTCAAAATTGATGGAGACTTTTCATGAATGAAAAGTTTTTGTCTTAAAAACTTCCACAACTTTTAACTTAGAACTTATAACTTTTAACTTCCTTGTGCGAAGCACAAATATATGAGCATTTGATCTATTAGTACACCTTAGCTGAAAAATTAGTTAGATAGTTAGTAGTTCGATTGCCAGATAGTAAAAACTACCCAACCATCTATCTACCCAACTACCGAACTAGATTTAACCCTGCGTATGTCGCAGACAACTATTACTAGCTTTACACTTGGTGCCTATCAACCTGGTAGTCTTCCAGGGATCTATGAGATTTAGTCTTGAGGCCTGTTTGGCGCTTAGATGCTTTCAGCGCTTCTCAGTTACGAACGTAGCTACC